>JAKALU010000038.1 GCA_021824065.1 Nitrospirota bacterium | reverse complement strand
TTTCAAATCTACGAGTTGTCGGAGACTACAGGAAATATCTTTTTGTGAATCTTGATACAACGGTTGATGACCTTTTCAAGATAAACTCAACAGTTGCGAACTTCATACTGCCTAATAAGGAAAATCCCTACAAGGCAATAATCCACAACATGTTGCTTGACTTTCAGCAGAGGAAAAGCAGATGGACGCTCGGCAATATTCTATTTGTAGAATTTGACACAGAAAGTGAACCATATAAAATACAGCATTTTCACGTGCCTGCCTACATCGCAAGGTTGTTTGAAGGTGAGAATTATAAGGATTTTAAACAATTAGACGGATTTTATTATAAAGAGAGAAAAGATGAGACAGAGAGCATAAATGTTTTTAGCAAAATTATTGATCATCTTTTAAATGGTATTTCTCTATATGGCATTTTGAACAAGACCTTGAGAGACCTGTTGCTGGGCAAGCATAATCGTTCACATGGATTGTTCAATATAGTAAAAATTCAGAAGGGTTTGGATATTTATAAAACCGGGAGGGATGATATGAAAGAAAAGGCTACAAAAAAACTCTGGTCATTATATTGCGAAGGACAGAGCATCGCAAAAGAACTCAGAGATAGGGATGCTGAAAACAAGATAGATAGCAATGCATATAAAATGCTCTCATCGCTCAGGGTAAGAGATTCAAAGTCTTTTTATGATACTATGTTAAGGCTTTATATGAATCTCGACAAAAAGCCCCCTGCCACTTTTCTTGAAATATTTACACCAGACAGTGTTTTAGATGCAGAGGCATTTGGCTATGCTTTTCTCACAGGATTGCTTGGAAGAGAATATTCAGAACATGCAGAAAAAGGAGGGAACAAAAATGAGTAAGGGATTAACGTTAACAATCATATTTGAATCACAAAGTCTTAATTATGGTGAAGGCACAGGAACCATTCTAGTTTTAAAGAAAATGACAAGGGATAATGGAATGACATACTCCTATGCCTCAAGACAAGCTTTAAGATATGATATCGTAAGACTCGGGAATCAATATTTTGGCTGGCAAAAAACTCCTGTTGATTCTGCGCAGGGTGCGGTTCAATTTAGCCCAACCGCAACAATAAAAGATTATCCTGAAATAGACTTTTTTGGCTATATGAAAACAAAGTCAAAAAAAGAATCTGAGACAGGCGGCGGAGCTGATACGAGACCTGCCACTGTTAGGTTAAGTCCAGCAGTTTCGTTAGAGCCCTTTATGGGTGATATTGAATTTGCAACTAATAAGGGCTTAGCAGATAGGATTCCAAAGCATCCCGATCCCTATCAGCCTGAGCAACACTTAAGTTTTTATGCTTACACGGTGACTATCGATTTAGACAGAATTGGTGTTGACGGGAAAATAGATATCGGCAAGTCAAACAAAATTAGCAGAGTAAAGCAACTTCTTGAAATAATAAAAATTCTGAACAGAGAAATTAGAGCAAGTGATCGAAACCTTAACCCCTTATTTGTTATCGGTGGTATCTATGACATTAAGAACCCCTTTTTCATGGGCAGGCTAAAGCTTGAGTGGAAAGGATCGGTTCCTTCAATAGCAATTACTCCTATAAAAGAAACATTGAGTGTTACTTTTAAAGACAAGGCAATAGGTAGTAACACTAATGTGGGCATTGTCTCCGGTATATGGGGTAATGAAGAGGAACTGAAACAGCTTCCGGTAAAAAAACCTGTTGATATCGAGACTTTTTTCTCTGAACTTGCTGGAGAGGTGCAAGCTTTTTATGAAGGCGCTTAAGTTCAAGCTCTATCAAGACCTTGTATGTTACAGAAAACCTATGTCTTTCAAGGCAGGGGAGACATATCCCTTGCCACCACCGTCCACTATAAACGGCTTTCTGCATAATGCTCTCGGTGCAACTGAGTACATTCCCATGACATATTCTATACAGGGAACATACACCAGCATGGCTAACAACCTACAAAGACTTTACAAGTTTGGTGGCGTTAGAAAAGACAAAGGAAAAACTCGAAATTACTGGGCTGTTATCGGGAATACAGCCATCAATCATGGTGTCTATTATGTAAATCTTCTTGTAAATGTATCTCTTATTATCCATGTGAAGGCATCGGATGAGATTTTAAGTCGGCTGATGGAGGCACTGTTAGGTCCCGTAGAGTATCTATCGCTTGGTCGTAGGGAAGACCTTGTGAGAATTGATGAAGTCTCTTTAGTTGCTTTGAAGGAGAAAGAGGATAGTCGAAATGGCATACTACTTAAATACCCCGCATACATCCCCAAACAATATGCCCTTGAAAATGACCTGCATGGCATTAACTTCAGACTAAACAGTTACTATGAGATAGTTGATGATTTTAAGAAGTGGGATACGGTTGAGATGGTTTATGTAGAGTCTGGAAAAATTTATTCTAAAGCATTGGTTGACTCTCATGGTGATGCTGTATTCTGGCACAAATAATTATGAGCTACGGTGAAAAAGTTTATGCTAAAAGCGAGCCATGTCAGACAATTAAAGAGCATACTGACGAGTTGTTTGACAATCTGAGTCTGCTTCGAGAGACTTATGGGGAATACATTGAGAATTTGTTGCCTGTCAAATACAAAATATTATTCTGGGATTTATTATCACTCGTAATAAGGTATCATGATACTGGTAAGGTAAATACAAACTTCCAGAATAAAATCAGAAAAAAAATTGGTCTGCCAACGTTAAAAGGTGCTATTGACAGAGAGATTCCACATAACTTTTTATCTCCAGCTTTCTTTGGCAATGAAATATTTAAATATGAGAAGGATGTAATCAAAGTAATAGTCCAGTCCATTGTGTTTCACCATGAAGGCAAGAGATTGCCCAATTTTCAAGATATAGAGAAAACAATCAAGAGTGACCTCGAACAAAGAAAATCTTTTATATCAGATATTGTAAATCTCCCTGCATCTCTTTGGACAGGATACGAAAGATATTGCCAAAAGAGAATAACGCCAAAAGAAGAAGCTTATATTCTTTATCTGCTTATTAAAGGATTCTTGCATAGGATTGATCATTCTGCCTCTGCTTTCACAGACATTGAAATAAAGGACAATAGTTTATCTGATAAAGTTTTGAAGTTTTTATCACATAAAGGCGAATTGAGGTCTGTTCAGCAATATACACAAAACAATCATGATAAAAACCTAATAATAGTGGCTTCTACTGGTATTGGTAAAACCGAAGCTGGACTACTATGGGCAGGAAGGGAAAAGACATTCTTCACATTGCCACTTAGGGTTTCAGTTAATGCCATTTTCAACAGAATTTCAGATGAAAGAGAAATCGGGTATAAAGCAACAGGACTTCTTCATTCATCAAGCCTTGATTATCTTGATTATGAAGGATACGAAACGCCATTTGAGATATACAAAAATTCCAGACAACTCGCCTATCAAGTTAATGTATCAACTATAGATCAGCTTTTCACTTTCCCTTTTAAATATGGCGGATATGAAAAAATCCTGTCAACGCTTCTTTACTCAAAAGTCATTATTGATGAAATACAGAGTTATGAACCGAAAATTGCGGCAATTATTCTTAAGGGCATACAGGAGCTTCATAAAATGGGTGGAAAGTTTTTGATAATGACGGCAACACTGCCGCAGATTTATCTTGATTACTTCAAGAAATGGGATATCTCATTTGAATATGGAGAGTTCCTAACGGATAAAAAACGGCATATGATAAGAGTAGCGAATAATGATATAAATTCGTCGTTAGATATAATACGATCTCTTGCATCAGAGAAAAAAGTATTGGTTATTGTGAATACCGTCAGACAGGCAAAACAGGTATTCAGAACATTAAAGGATAATTGCTGTGATCCGAATATGCTCCATTCTATGTATATTGCCGAAGACAGGAAGAGGCTTGAGAGAGAAATCCATGAATTTGCAAGAGCACAGACAAAGGGAATATGGATTACTACACAGATTGCTGAGGCATCCCTTGATATTGACTTTGATGTGCTTTTTACGGAACTCTCATCGCTTGATAGCCTTTTTCAGAGGATGGGGCGAGTTTACAGAAGCCGGATTTATGACGGAGAGCAGCCGAATGTCTTTGTATTTACGCAGGGCTGTTCAGGCATCGGTAGCATTTATGATAAAGATATATTTTCATTTTCACGAGAGGAGATTTGCCGATTTGACGGCTTATTTTTGCAGGAAGCAGACAAGGTGGCTATGGTTAGAAGTGTTTATAGCAAAGAAAGACTGCTTAACACAAAGTATTTTGAAGAGTTTAAAAGGGCAATCCAGATTCTCGAAAATATCATGGACTATGAACTCAGCAAACAAGATGCTCATCATATACTTCGTGATATCTATTCAGCAAGAATTATTCCTATTGAGATTTACGAACAGTATTCCGATGAAATCATAGAGAAGGTAAAAATTCTAATGACATCAAAAGATAAAATAGAGAGGCTGAAGGCAGAGCAATTTATAAACGACAAATCTATGGATATTCCATATTTCAGAGTGAAAGGGGTAAATGCTTCTTTAACGCCTATCGGTAGGCTTAAAGGTGTTTGCATTGCAAACTATAAATACTCTCATTATGAAGGGCTGCTGTTTGATGAAACGGTTAGTAATTTTATTTAAACAATGTATTTAAGAAATGATTTAAAAAAATAAAAATATCCATGACATACTCCGAAAGGTAGTTTTATGACAAAAAACAAAACCCAAATCCTCACCAAACATCAAAAAGACCAGTTAACCCAACTTCTTGAGCTTGCGGATAACAAGGAAGAAGCCCTCACTCTTAAGGAGCTTGAGGGGTTTCTTTTCGGCCTTGCCATAACTCCTGATGTGATCCTGCCGAGCGAATGGATGCCTGTGGTGTTCGGCGAGAAGATGCTCACTTTCGAGTCAGATGAACAGGCAAATCTTCTTATGCAGGATTTAATGGAGGTCTATAACGCCCATACCAGAGCCTTCCATAAGAGAACGCTGAGATTTCCTTTTGATATGGAAAAGCTTTCCGGAGATATGATTGACGACATTCAGGACTGGTCATATGGATTGCTTGAGGCTCTCAGGCTAAGGCCCGAAGTCTGGTATTTTGACAGCGATGAAGATTATGGAAAAGCTGCGGAAGATGTAAAAGATATTATTCTCAGTTACTGCATTGTGCTTGGAGTAGTTTATCCGGAAGAAGGTCGGGAACTGTTTGAAAATAAAAAAGGCAAACCCATAAAGGATGAAGCCGAATCTACTGCGATACTTTTCAGAGTATTGCCGTCTGCGGTAGAAACGCTTCAGTCGCATGGAGCCCGCATGGAAGAAGAACGGCAGCGAAATATGACCGGCGGTATTATTGATATGAACCCCGAAAAAATTAAAATCGGACGTAACGAGCCATGCCCGTGCGGCAGCGGGAAGAAATATAAGAAGTGCTGCGGGATGAATTGAAAATATTACCAATAGGAGAGAAAATAATCATTATACTGCATTGACAAAACCCATCCCATTCCTTACTATAAAGGTAAGGATAGAATTCCTTACAAGGAGGTGTTTGTATATGCTTACTGCAAAGGTTACATCTAAAGGGCAGATAACGATCCCCAAGGAAGTGAGGGACAAACTCGGCATTCAGCCCGGTGAAGACATCGGCTTTGAGAAGAAAGGCGGTGTATTTTATATCAAGAAGACTTTGAAGAAATCTCCCTTTGATAGATGGGTCGGCAGGCTTAAGGCTCACAGAGGCCAGAAGACGGATGAAATAATTGACGCTCTGAGGGGAAAGTGATAACTGCTGTAGATACCAATGTCCTGCTTGATATACTTATACCCGATGAAAGTCATTTTCAAAAATCTAAAGGACTGCTGGACGAATATGTGCAAAAGGGGCAATTGATTATATGCGAGATTGTATATGCCGAACTTGCCTCTCAGTTTTTATCAGAAAAAGAATTAAAAGATTTTCTTTTAGATACCGGCATCAGGCTTGTACATTCCACAGCGGAAACGCTGTGCAAGGCAGGGGAGCAGTGGAAAAATTACTCAAAAAATAAAAAACAGGATTTGCAGTGCCCCAAATGCGGAGCAATCACAAGCATTACTTGTCATAAGTGTAATTCTCCCATCACAGTCAGGCAGCATATCCTCAGCGACTTTATAATAGGATCTCACGCCCTTCATCATGCTGAATTGCTTCTTTCAAGAGACCGAGGTTTTTACAGAACATATTTTAAAGATTTAAAAATCGTTTAAAAATGTTTTAGTTCTAAAGTAGAATGAACGTTGCTGCCGACATAGATTTTCAATCCCTTAAAACAACCGGCATTAAGGTTAACTATCTGTATATCTGCGAGCGGAAGCTGTGGCTTTTTGACAGAGGCATCCAGATGGAGTCGAAATCCGATAAGGTTCTAATGGGTAAGCTTACAGGAGAGCACAGCTATCCGAGAGAAGATAAGCGTGAAGTGCTGATTGATAATCTCATAAACATAGACATTGTTGGAGAAGATGAGATAAGGGAAGTTAAACTCAGCAACAGGATGCTTCATGCTGACAGGATTCAATTGCTTTATTATCTTTATTATCTCAAACGTCTTGGCATTGAAAAGCGGGGCGTTATCAACTATCCTAAGATGAAGAAGAGGGAGGAAGTCCTGTTGACGGCTGATACTGAAAAAGAGGTCGAATCGGCATTAATAAGAGTTCATGATATTCTGAGTATGGAAAAACCGCCTGAGTTGCAGAAGAAGCCCTATTGCACAAAGTGCGCGTATTATGAATTTTGTTGGGGATGATATGAGCAGACCATATTACATATTTTCTAACGGCAGGATAAAGCGGAAGGAAAATACTGTTTATATCGAAAATGAGGCCGGTGAAAAAAAGGCGATTCCAATTGAGGATATAGATACAATACATCTCTATGGTGAAGTTGATCTTAATACAAAACTCCTGAATTTCCTATCTCAGCAGAACAAGACTGTTCATGTCTATAATTATTACGGTTTTTATGCAGGGAGCTTTATGCCGAGGCACAGGAATGTGTCCGGTGATTTGACTGTGAGACAGGTAGAACATTATCTCGATAAGAAAAAGAGATTTTTTATTGCCTTCTCTTTTGTTGAGAGCGCTATGTTCCATATGATGAGGAATTTAAGGGAATATAAGGCAACTGAAGAGTTTCAGGAAAAGATTAAAACAGAGCTTGCCAATGCAACAGAAACATCCAACATTAATGAACTCATGGGCTGCGAGGGTAGGGCGAGGGATGCCTATTACCAGGCGTTTAACACTATTCTGGGACGAGGGTTCAGCTTAGAAAAGCGGGAGAAAAGACCTCCCGGCAATCCTGTCAATGCCCTGATATCATTTGCCAACTCCATGATATATTCTGCTGTGCTTTCTGAGCTATATCATACTCAGCTTAACCCTACTATCAGCTACCTTCATGAGCCGAGAGAGAGGCGTTATTCCCTGAGCCTTGACCTTGCGGAGATTTTTAAGCCGCTTATTGCTGACCCTGTTATCTTTAAGCTTGTGAATAACAATATGATAAAGCTCGATGATTTTGAAGAAGATGTTAATTACTGTTATATGAACGAAAACGGCAGAAAGACTTTTCTAAAAGAATATGATCAGAAGCTGTCTACTACAATAAAACATAGAAGAATGAAAAGGAATGTGTCATATAGAACAATTATAAGGCTTGAGTGCTATAAGCTCATTAAACACTTGCTTGGTGACGAGGTTTATTCGCCATTTAAGGCATGGTGGTAGATGGCATATTTGATTATTACCTATGACATCGGAGAGGAAAGGGTGAACAAGGTGAGGAAGATTCTCAAGAAATATTTCATGTGGGTGCAGAATTCTGTATTTGAAGGCGATATCACAGACGGCAGATTACAGAAGTGCAGACTTGAACTTTCTAAGGCCATTAAAAATGAAGATGATTCAATTTACTTTTACAGTCTTGAAAATAGGCTTAATTACAGAAAAACAGTTATGGGGGTTGAAAAGGAATTGACAGGGAATATTTTATGATTGCATCGAACCTGCTTTTGTTACGATCCGATGAAAATGCTTGTAACATAAGGATTGGAGGGCGATTTTTTGAAAGGTATGAAAACACGATTAGAGGGTTGATGCAAAAGACTGCAATTTAAGCCTTTTAAATTTAACAAAGATTCGTGTAAGATTATTGATAATAAAAGGTTTGAGGGCTTTAAAATAGCTCTTTGAAAACTGGGGGTTTCATCTGAACCATGTGGGATATAAAGTGTACTAAATCCCAATAGACCTTGCCAATTGTGGGGTTTCATCTGAACCATGTGGGATATAAAGCTTGAAATCTCCTTCCCATCCTCATGCAACGGCTTCGTTTCATCTGAACCATGTGGGATATAAAGTCTTGGAAGGTTATCGAACCCCTTTGGCAGGCATCTGTTTCATCTGAACCATGTGGGATATAAAGTGTTAGGCACTTTTATATTACTTTCGATGGAGGATAGTTTCATCTGAACCATGTGGGATATAAAGGTGGAGGTGGAGGCGGATAAAATTCCCTTGATTCCAGTTTCATCTGAACCATGTGGGATATAAAGGCCTTCCCGGCTGGCTATACTGCATTTACGATAACGGTTTCATCTGAACCATGTGGGATATAAAGTTTTCTAACTCATAATACTTTTTCATCTTCTTTCCTCGTTTCATCTGAACCATGTGGGATATAAAGCAAATAAAGCAAACAGTGAACAATTCACTTGAGACGGTTTCATCTGAACCATGTGGGATATAAAGAAATTTTCAAGTCTTGCTGAATTATGCAATTTCAGAGGTTTCATCTGAACCATGTGGGATATAAAGGCTTTTCATTAGTTCTGAGTTCGTTTTCTTCAAGCATGTTTCATCTGAACCATGTGGGATATAAAGTGCACCGACCATAACGAATTTGTATCATCTTCGTTTGTTTCATCTGAACCATGTGGGATATAAAGTTCGTTGAGATGATAATATCCTGTTTTTTTTATTTTGTTTCATCTGAACCATGTGGGATATAAAGTAGAAGCATCTCTCTATATGCAATGAGGTCAATAATAAGTTTCATCTGAACCATGTGGGATATAAAGTTTACATACAGTAACAGGCGTCCATTAGTTCTCATAAGTTTCATCTGAACCATGTGGGATATAAAGAAATCATGGGAAGAGGAAGACCCTTCAGTGCGGTGGAGTTTCATCTGAACCATGTGGGATATAAAGAAATCATGGGAAGAGGAAGACCCTTCAGTGCGGTGGAGTTTCATCTGAACCATGTGGGATATAAAGTATAGCTTATGTGCAGCCCTATCATACTCAATCACTGGTTTCATCTGAACCATGTGGGATATAAAGCTCGAAGATGTGTGCATCATCACAGACAGACCAACAAGTTTCATCTGAACCATGTGGGATATAAAATCGGGATAAGGCTTGCAAGAGCCGGGCAGAGATCGTCGAGCTGTAAATTACTCCTTAAAAATAGTTGCCTTGATTTTTTCCTTGGCGCTGATGTTTTCGGCAAGTTTAGCAGCTTCTTTGTTGTTCTCAAACTTGCCGATTAAAACCCTGTAGAGTATTTCTTTATCCTTTTGAGCTTTGTGTGTGAAAGCGTCATAACCTTTATCTTTATATTGCTTTGTTAATGATGCTGCATTATTCTCATTTTTAAATGCACCAACCTGAACATGATAGATTGCCCTGCCTGCTGGTTTAGCCTCGGGTTTAGATGGGGTAACAGGTGTTGCTGCAGGCGCGGGGGTAGGGGTAGTTGCAGGTTTAGGTGCCGGGGTAGCAGCAGGAGCAGGTTTGCCCTCTACAGCTTGCGCAGGTTTTTGTTGTTCCTGAGGAGGAGTAACTTTAGCAGCCTCTTGTTGAACAGGCTGGGAGGGTTTAACAGCTACCGGTTTTTGAACTTTAGTCCCTGGCAACAAGCCTTTTTTATACAGTACAAATCCGCCTGCACCGAGTACAACGATTACGACTGCAATAATAATCGGCACTATCAATCTGTTTCCCATGCCTCTCCTCCTTATATTTTTTTTCAACACATAAGTCCTGTCACGTTCACCCATTACTTCCGCGGGTTCTTCGCGTGGAATCTGCATATGTTCGGTTTTTTCTTCTTCAATGTTTTTAATCGCCTGTTTCACGACGGTCTTGTCAGAAAGGGCTATATCTTCACGTGTCTTTACAACAGTCCTGTCAGAAACATCTGCCCCTTCAATTTCTTCCTGAACCCAGGGCATTTCTTCTTCTGCCGGGATACCCTCTTCGGGTTCAACGTGCTCAACATACTCTTCAACAGCAGGCCGGGCAGTAACAGATTTCCTGGATAATACATTTTTAGTTTTAGAAATAAGTTCTTCGGGGCTGAAAGGTTTTTTGAGTGAATCAACAATACCGTATAAAGTAGTATAGCGGGGATCCATTGCCCCTTCAAATGAGGAAAGGACGACAATAGGCACATTTTTAAGAGTCTCTATCCCATGAATTGTCTTGCAAACCTCTAAACCGCTTGTACCAGCCAAGGCAGGATTTACAAATATCACCGATGGATTCACTTTTTTTGCCATGGTAATACCAATCTCTCCGCTTGGGGCTGTGAAAACAAGAAAGTCTTCAGATTCGAGTGTTGACACAATCTTCTGTATTGTCTCGGTATCGGTATCGATTACAAGAATCGTTTCGCCTATCATAATAAATTCACTCCTCTATATTTAAGTTAAGAATTAAAAGTTTGAGAGTTAAGAGTTTTAAAACTTTTCACTTATAACTTTAATTTTATAATGGTTCCCAGTATTTTGTGGGCATATCCTGTGCGAGTTTGAGCGCACCATTCGACCCTGCAAACAAAGGATCTTCTACACATCTTACATTACATGGACCATACTCTTTCAGAGCATCCTGCAGGTATTCACGTATGCCATTAATCAGGCTGCCGCCGCCTGCAAGCACGATATTGTTTTTTATCTTCACCTGGAACTCGGGGTCAAATCTTGCTATCATCTCAGTGGTAGTTTCTATTATCGCAGGCAGGATACTTTCACAGGCACGTTTAATTTCATTTTTAATGTCGTGCATAACAGGTTTTCCGTCAACAGGGATCTCTACGCAAATGTCACCGGGTGTTTCTCTTACAAAACTATACTGTTCTTTGAACTGGCGTACCATATTTTTATTAAATTTTGAATTAGGGTATTTCTCGGTCAGATAACTATAAAGCTGTTCATCAATATAATCCCCGGCAGTCAGTATAGTTTTCTGATCTTCCTCGGATGGAATCGTGCCGTGCATAATACAGAAGTCAGTAGTGCCGGCACCAATATCTATTACCAGTGCATTGTTTAACAGGTTCATGCCGTAAGCTACTGCGAACGGCTCCGATACAACCATTAATGAATGTGCAAATTCTGATACAGCCTTTCTGATCGCAAGCTTATTTACCTTTAGTGTATCAGCGGGTACTCCAACAACAGCGTGGATTTTCTGTTCAGGTGCAGGTTTTGCAAGTTCGATCAAGTGTTTGATGATTTCTTTGACTGCCTCTTCGCTTTTTTCAATGCCTTCTTTTATTACCCCATGTTCGAGAGGTCTACACATGTCGAGCGAAAGTCTGTTTTTAAGTGCCTCCGAGCCAAAAAGTACAGGCTTCCCTACGACCTGTAAAGAGATAAAGTCTTTGGGCCAGCCAACATAACTCTCAACCCATTCCCTTGTGTTGTTGCTTGCAGAGATTGAGCTCCTCGATGTACCGAGGTCAATTCCAACAAATAAGATGTTATCTTCCTTCTGCGTCTCTTTTTGCTTCATAGCTTACCTCTCCTTTATTTAAATAGTCCAATATGCCAGCTTTGAGATAGCGTGCTATATTTTCTCTGTGACTTTCAGTATTAAGTTCAATTTCTTCCTCTTTGTTACTAAGGCATGAGACCTCTGCCAGAACAGCGGGTACATCGACTCCTAACAGGACAACAAACGGCGCCCGCTTTATCCCGAAGTTATGAATATTCCCATTCTGCTTTTTACTGTTCAAAAAAAGATTTTTTTGTATAGAAGCTGCAAGCCCTTTAGACTCCTGAAGTTTTAATGTCTCGCCAATCTTTTCAATAATTTCCTTAAAGTCGCTCAATCCATATTGTGAGCCTGCATTTTCCTGTTCAGCTAACTTTAGCGTTTTGGCATCAGAGGATGGGCCAAAATAGTAAGTCTCTATAATGTTTATAGGCTTGGAAGGCAGGTAGTTGAGATGTATGGAGATAAAGAGGTCTGCCCTGCTTGAGCGGGCTAATTCTACCCGCTGGTTTAATGGCAGAGTTATGTCTTGTTCGCGGGTCATCAGAACATTGAAATGGCCATATTTTTTAAGCTGTTCCCTTAAACGTTTTGCTATATCCAGTGTGATGTCTTTTTCCTTAGTCCCCATCTTCCCTGTAGTACCAGAGTCGGAACCTCCGTGTCCCGGGTCTATCATAATTGTTTTAACCTCTAAACCGAACATACGGCTTAGCGGTATACCATGACTGCTGAGTAAAGCCTTATACTCTAAAGGACTGATAGTGGGTTCAACAGACTGAGGATAATATTTCTGGGTGACAGGACTTGCTGTCATCTGACTTTCTGGGAACAGTGTGAGATTTAAGTAATTCCCATGGCCTAAGATAGTTAGCAGCGCTATAGAGAAGAATAAAAACATCCTCTTGAGAAAGAAAGGTATCTTCCATGTGATGGTGTCAGGCTGTTTCCCGATTATTCTTAGGTTATCTTCGTAGACACCCCTGAGAATTGTCTCTTTAACCCTTAGTTCTCTTTTTTTAGGGATCATGGATAACATAATTAATAGCATCACTTTAACAATTTATTTAAAAAAATTCAAATAATATTCTGATTTTCACACTGTCACACCATCGATTCTCTTCAACCCTGCATCCAATGCCATCTTTACTGCCTCCCTGTATTCCTTATCTGTAATCCTCCTGTTAAGCGGAGGGTTGTCAAATGCCCTGAAACAGGGGTGATATTGGTCCATGATATTGATATAGGTATTTTTTGATATTTCCTCAGCAATAAATTTAACAACACCTTCTGTGCCTGCAATCCCCTCTGGTAATACAAGGTGCCTGACAAGGAGCCCTCTTTTTGCAATGCCCCTTTCATCTAAAATCAGGTCTCCAACCTGTCTGTACATCTCTTTTATAGCAACCCTTGCAGCATCGGGATAGTCTTTGGCATTAGAGTACCGCAATGCCATGTCAGGGTCAGAATATTTGAAATCAGGCATATATATATCCACTATGCCTTCGAGCAATTCTATAGCGTGAAGGGATTCATATCCACCACAATTGTAGACTATTGGTATGGAAAGCCCTTCCCCTCTTGCAATCTCGAAAGACCTGAGTATCATCGGCATCTGATGCGTGGGCGTTACAAGGTTTATGTTATGGCAGCCTATGTTTTGCAGTTCAATCATTATTGAGGCAAGTTTTTCAAAAGATATTTCCTGTCCTTCTCCGAGGTGGCTTATTGGATAGTTCTGGCAGAATATACATCCGAGGTTGCAGTTCCCGAAGAATATTGTTCCTGAGCCGCGCCTTCCAACAAGTGGCCTCTCCTCTCCGAAATGAGGCCCCCAGCTCGAAACAAATGGTTTATCACCTGTCCTGCAGACCCCCCTCTGCCCGGCGGTCCTGTTTACATGGCATTTTCTCGGACAGAGTTCACACTTTTTTAGAATTGCTTCTGCTTCTTTTACTTTATCAGACAGCATACAGGGGGATGCTTCTATGCCGGGCTTTGTATTTCTTTTTTCTGGGGATTTATCACCCATATATTCCCAAAATCTTTTTCCTGGTATGCCCTGACAAGGCCGAGCCTTATTAATTCGAGGAGCGCAATAAAAGTAACGATAAGCTGGGACCTTGTCCTGTCTTCTTTAAAAAGATCTTCAAACCTTATTGTGTCCTGATTTTCGAGTATTTCCATTATTAGAGAAATCTTATCCTTTACTGTCAGAACTGCCCTTGTTATTTCAACGACCTCCGGGGGCGCTTTATCAAGCATATTTTTAAATGCACCGAGGAGGTCAAAGAGATTTACGTCAAAGAGATACAGTTCTGTTTCTTCAGTTTCAGACTTTTCTTCTGTTACCGGTTCTCTGTGAAATACATTTATCCAGTTATCTTCCTTTTCCCTCAGAGAAAGTGCAGCATCCTTGAATGTCTGGTATTCGAGCAGCCGCTGGACGAGTTCAAGTCTTGGGTCTCCCTGCTCTTCTGCTGGGGTCTCTTCATCAGGTGGAAGCAGCGTCCTTGATTTAATATGGATAAGGGTTGCAGCCATCACGAGAAACTCGCCTGCAATCTCGAGATTGAGTTCTTTCATTACTTCGATATATTGAAGATACTGTCCTGTGATTAAGGAAATAGGTATATCATAGATGTCAATCTTATTTTCTTTTATGAGATGAAGGAGAAGGTCAAAGGGACCTTCGAATACAGGTGTCTTTATATTGTAGATATTTATAGAGTCTGCTGAATTTGTTGGTTCTATGGCCATAGAGAAACACCTTCTTCAGAGAACCTCTCCCTGAGTTTCCCTGCTATCTGTTTTAGCGCCTTTTTCTCATGCGCATACATCTTAAAATTCCAGTAAATTGTTATTAACGTATTATACACCAAAAAATAGCGAGTGTGTTTGATTTGAAAGGGGAAAAGTTACCGGCTTTTCTGCCTCGTTTATCACAGAAAATAAAAAAAGAGCGGAAAAATCCCGCCCTTTTTAAAAATAAAGTCTGATTTCCAATTGTTAAACAGCTACTGCCTTTTCTGTCTCCTTAAGCCACAAAAGCCTTGAACCATTTATTACAGATGCATTGATTGACTCAATCATTTCTTCAGGGTTTACATCGAGCCCTTCTTTCTTCTTGAAAGGCTTAAGTGTAACTTTTGCCTTGGTCTTTAATGCCTTTTTTATGTCTGTATCCTTTGGCTCTTTGATTGCCTTGCCAATGGCCTTTGCAATCTCGATGAAAATCTCTCTGTGAGTCTTTGCCTCACCTGCTGGCTCAACTGCCTTGCACAGGCATTTAAGCCTTCCAAGGTAATCAACCATTGTTCCTGATGTCTCAAGGAATGCTGCTGATGGAAGCACTATGTCTGCCTGTTTTACAAGTTCTGTCATGTGTGAATTCTGGACAATGAGAAAATCGGTTTTTGGTTTTTTATTTAAAGGCATCTCTCCAATAGCATACAGAACCTTCATCCCGTCAGTAACCATCTCTTTATACGATTTCCCTTCGCTAACGAGACCCATTAATACTACGCCTTTTGCGTTGCTTTCAATAGGAACAGAGACTGCTGTGCCTTTAATCATTGAAAGGTTTGCTGAAGGATCATGCAGTGAAGGGGCAGACAGTATTAAAGGATTTGTTGATGCAATGAACAGCTCAGCAGCTTTCATTGCATTGTCTGAAGGTTCGACAGAAGTTAGGGCCTGAACCATCTCTTTGGGAGCTTTAATCCCTTTTGAGATAACAGCCTGAGCAATCTCTGAGAGTATCTTTGCCTCATCCCCTTTGAGATTTAGCGTTGCTACAGAAGAGATATTCGGCTCTTCTGAATTTACGACAATCAGTTTAGCTCCTGAATTTACTTTTCTTCTTATTACTGCATCAAGTGCAGGAAGTACCCTTTTCCACTGGTTTGGATTTAAACCAACGAGGATGATAAGGTCTGCTGTCTCAGGGCTTGCACTCTCATTTATCATTGAATCAGCGTCTGAATAAAGGCTCGCAGTTGTGTCAATATTTTTTGTTTTTACAATCTCAGCAAGTTGTCTTAAAACTAACGCATCTTCGTTGAGAATCCCTGCAGTGCTTATCAGGCCAGCAGATGTGCCAGCTTTTTTGAGTTCATCTGCAACAATATTAATGGCATCATCCCATGTTGTTTCTTTGAGTTCATTGCCTACTCTTTTCATCGGAGAAATTACCCTTGTTTCAGCCAAAATGCAGTCAAATCCAAACCTCCCGTAAGCACAGATATATTTTTCGGTTGAGCCTTCTAACGCCCCTGAATTTATCTTTGCAACTTCTCCGTCCTTTGTGCTCACAGTTATGTCACACCCATTACCGCAGAGGAGACATACGGAATTTACTTTTTCATATTCCCATTCCCTTCCCTTTCTCCATCTGTCGGCCTCAAGAAGGGCATTAACGGGACAGACATCAACGCAACTCCCGCAGAATGTGCAGTTAGATTCATGCAGAGGTTTATCATTAGCAGTAACAACCTTTGATCCAACGCCCCTTCCCATAAAATCAAGGACATTTGTTCCCTGATGTCTGCATACGCGCACGCATTTGCCGCATAGGATGCAATAATCGGGGTCGCGCTTGATAAAAGGATTTGCATCATCAATGGAAAAGCCGAATTTTTTCCTTGTAAAATTCGACTCCTTAAGCTCAAAATCATAGGCATAATTCTGAAGGTTGCATACACCTGCCTTTGTGCATGTCATGCAATCCAACGGGTGCATAGAGAGAATCAGGTCTATGACAAGTTTTCTGGTTTCCTGAACCTTTTCAGTTTTTGTATTTACTACCATGCCCTCCTTAACTTTTGTATTACATGCTATCATCGGGACTTTCGAGCCCTCTATCTCTACAAGACACAGCCTGCAGGCACCAATACCTGGCATGCCCTTGAGATAGCAGAGATTCGGTATATGGATACCTGCGAGTTCCGCAGCATCAATGAGGTTTATGCCCTCAGGGGACTGAACTTCTTTTCCATCTATTGTAAGTTTAACCATCTTTGACATTTAATCCTCCATTTATTTGGTTTCTTGAGTTTCTTGAGTCTGTTGAGTTTGGTGTGTCAACTCAATAAACTCAATGAACCCTATAAACTCGATAAACTTTTTATATTAAACACTAACCTTCTCTTTTGCCTTTACATCAACAATTATAATTGCATTCGTAGGACAGACTTTTATGCAGTCACCGCATTTAGTGCATCTCTTCTGCCTTATCTCGAACGGGAGATAACCGCTCTTATAAGCTGTTTTCTTTTCACCTATTATTGCATTGTATTTACAGGCATCCTGACATAATCCGCACATAGTGCATTTCTCCGGAATAATCCTGTATTCTATTAGTGCAGGACATTCTTTGTCCGGGCATCTGCCTCCAAAGTGTTCTTCATAGACTCCGGTGTCTATCCATTCGAGGATAAATTTTGCAGTATCTTTGCCTTTTTTGCATCTGGATGACTCAAGCATGTCAGATGCGATCCTTTTCAGGGAAGAAAGGTCTGTTTCAGAGCCTTTCCCCTCAGTAATATTTTTAAGCCTTATCCTGGCCTCATAGGTACCCATCTCGCACGGGAAACACTTCCCGCACATTGGCCCTGCCAAAAATTCCTCCATATAATAAAGGGCCTTGTTAACAGGGCATTTTTTTTGCTCTGCCTCTTTCTTTATATCTTCGACCTTTTTTTCTTTCTGTTCTGCCATTATGTCTCCATAAAAACAAGTAGCAAGTAGTTAGTAGTGAGTAGCTAATGGTAATTTATGTTGTATTTTATTCCCTTAACTACTGTCTACTTGCTACTGACTACTTGCTTCTTTTTCTGTTTCTCCACCTTCACAGCTCCTATAGGACATGCAAGATAACATGCCTTGCATTTTGTACAATAATCCTGGTCTATAAAGAAAGACCTTGAAGTTTCCTTAACTGCATCGAATGCGCATGCCTGTTTGCACAGGCCGCAAAGAAAACACTCGTCATGTTCAATCCTGAACACGCCAAGTCCACTGCACACCTTAGCCCTGCAATATTTATCTTTTATATGCTCCTCATACTCTTCTCTAAAATATCTTATTGTTGTGAGAACAGGGTTTGGTGCGGAGCTTCCAAGGCCACATAGGGATCCCTCGACTATTTTTCTGCCAAGTTCCTCGAGTTTTTCTATATCTCCTTCCTCACCCTTTCCTGAGGTTATCTTCTCAAGTATTTGAAGCATCTGATATGTGCCGATTCTGCAGGGAGGACATTTCCCGCAGGATTCTGATTGGGTAAATGAGAGAAAATATTTTGCAACATCAACCATACAATTATCTTCATCCATGACAACCATTCCGCCGGAACCCATCATCGATCCGACCTTTGCCAATGAATCAAAATCTACAGGCAGGTCAAGATGTTCCTCCGGGATACACCCTCCTGAAGGGCCTCCTGTCTGAACAGCCTTAAATTTTTTTCCACCCATGATACCGCCGCCTATGTCATATATTATTTCCCTGAGTGTTATCCCCATCGGTACCTCAACAAGCCCTGTATTCACGACCTTTCCTGTAAGGGCAAAGACTTTTGTCCCTGGTGAGTTCGGGGTGCCTATGC
>JAKALU010000177.1 GCA_021824065.1 Nitrospirota bacterium | reverse complement strand
GACAACAGAGGTTTTTTCTGTATATGGAATATCCATGTCATTATTATGCCTGTAAGGGTCATCGTGCCCGTAACAGCGAGGCCGTAGGCCGCGGCGAGTTTGCTCGATTCCTGAAACTCAATCATGATGAAAAGGACAGACAGAAGGAGAAACCAGTTTACCGATGCAAGATATATCTGGGACCTTATCTTCTCAGATGTGTAGTCAACCTTGAACATGGGCATTATCCTGGTGTTTATGCCCTGATATACGATTGAGAACATCCCGCTTATCATGGCCTGCGAGGCTATAACAGTTGCGGTGATGCTCAGAAGGAGGAATGGGATATAGATAAAGCCTGCATAATGAAATACCATCCCAAAAAGTATATTCTTTGCTTCAGGGTGTTTAAGCAGGAAAGCCCCTTGTCCAAGATAATTGAGCGCGAGGGCCACAAAAACGCCTGACCATGCCTGCCTGATAGGTTTTCCTCCAAGATGCCCCATGTCGGCGTAAAGCGCCTCGCCGCCTGTTGCGCAGAGTATTATCTCGCCCAAAGAGATGAATCCGATAACGCCGTTTTCCGAGAGGAACCTGATTCCATAGTACGGGTTGAATGCCCCTAAGACCTCAGGAGCCTCAGATATGGACCACATCCCAAAGACAGCGAGCGAACTGAACCATACAATCATTATCGGGCCGAATGCGCCTGCTACTTTTTCCGTTCCCTTGCTTTGGAATACAAAAAGCACTATTGCTATTAGTGCCGCGATAATAACGAGTGTGACTTTTGAGAGGCCCTGAAGTCCCGGTATAAGAAGGGAACCTTCTACAGCGCTGAGGATACTGATGGCAGGGGTGATTACACCGTCCCCGATTAGAAGGGAGACACCGATGATTGAGATTATGAGCACTATGCCGGCGCCTCTCTTTGAGGAAAGGAGTGATGTGAGTATCTCCTTCAGCACGATTGTACCGCCTTCACCGCGCCTGCTCAGACTCATCGCAAGCCATGCGTACTGGGTCGTAACCAGGGTTATTAGAGTCCAGACTATAAGGGACAGGACTCCAATGATGTTATCATCTGTCTTTGGAAGTATAAGAAATACTACTGTTAATGTGTATATGGGACTTGTCCCGATGTCTCCAAAGACAAGGCCGAGCGACTTGATTATGCCCCTCATCGGGGGTTGCTTTTCAATCATGATTTATCCAATCTGTTTTTCTGAATTTTGTATTCTATACCTAATACATGGAGTAAACAAGAGAAATCTAAATACTTTTATGGAATGCTTTAATCGAGGCGGCCTTTACTTCTTCAAGCATGCTCTCCCTCGCAGAGTTGACACGCTTAACAGGTATCTTAAGTATTTCAGCAACCCTGCCAGTTGACATCTTTTGCATAAAATGCATATCCGCAATTAATATCTTGAGTGCATCCTCAATAATAGATGTTTTTAATTCAGCATCTTCTATATCTACTGTATCGCATGCCTCATCAAAACCCATGCCGTTTTTAACAGCACCGGTTATTTCCCCCATCATCTCCTTGTATCTCTTGTTCTCTTCAGACAGAAAAGCATCTTCACCTAATTCGTCATACCATTTTTTTTCCATATACACCTTCCTTCTCTCCTCAACGAGTCCGCCGAGGCGGATATAAACCTTTTGGCTTATTCTATCATATTTTAAATAGGATTAAGCTTACAGAGAGCGCCAGTCCGGGATAAATTATTGGCCAATTTAAAGATTTAAACTAATTTCTTCTTGACAAGAGGCTATCTCCTTAATATAATTAAGAAAATTATCAACCTATGCTGTATAACTTAAAGAGGAGTAAATATGACAAAAGCCGATCTTGCAGATGCAATATTCGAAAAAATAGGTCTCTCTAAAAAAGAGGCACAGGACATAATAGAAATAATATTCGATACCCTTAAACAGACATTTAAAGAGGGGGAGTCCGTCAAGATCCTGGGGTTTGGAACTTTTCATGTCAGAAAGAAGGCTGCAAGGAGGGGAAGAAATCCCAAGACCGGTGAGGACCTTGAAATATCGCCGAGGAAGGTAATCACATTCAGGGCGAGCAATAAATTAAAGTTAGTTATAGAGAAGTAATATGTATAGGTCTTCTGCAAAAAGCATTAATATTCAAAGACCCATTCCTGATAAACTCTTTTATAAGATAGGAGAGGTGAGCAGGATTGCTGATATTGAACCTTATGTATTAAGATACTGGGAGACTGAGTTTCCTTTTTTAAAGCCGAGAAAGAATAAATCAGGTCAGAGGGTATATGTTAAGAAGGACCTTGAGCTTATTCTCCAGATAAAGAGGCTTCTTTATCTGGAAAGATATACAATTGAGGGCGTCAGAAAAAAGTTTGGAGAAGGTCTTACAAGCAACAAACAAACCCAAGAGCCCAAAATGGTAGAGAAACTCCCCCCTAATAAGATCTTAGGACACGTAAAAAAGAGACTCAGGGAAATACTTGATAGTTTTTAGTTAAAAGTTTAAAGTTGAAAGTGAAAAGTTTTAGAACTCTAAACTCTTAACTCTCAACTCATAACTTCTTATAATCGGGGCGTGGCGCAGCCTGGTAGCGCACTCGCTTGGGGTGCGAGTGGTCGCCCGTTCAAATCGGGTCGCCCCGACCAGAAAAAACCTTTAATCCAATGCATTTTTTGGGTTAACTAAAAACTATCCTATAAGCTTTTTCCTTTTTTAAACTCTGTTATCTCAAAGACCTTTGCAATTGTTGCGCCTATGTCCCAGAAACCGTCTCTCGTCCCGAGATCACGAGGGGGTAATATTTTGTTATATAAAAGCACAGGCACATATTCCCGTGAATGGTCTGTGCTTGGCGTTGTTGGGTCACAGCCATGATCTGCTGTAAGTATCAGGTAATCGTCGTCTCTCATCTCAAGTATCAGGTCTGACAGTTGTCTGTCAAATTCCTCGAGTGCCCTTGCAAAGCCTTCGGGATTATTCCTGTGTCCATAGACTGTATCAAAATCAGTAAGTGTGCAGAATATCATCCCTCTGTCTAAGGAACCCATAAGTTCAACAACCTTCAGCATCCCTGCGTTATTGTCCTTTATCTTTATACTTTTTGAAAAACCACGACCTGCAAACATGTCTATAACCTTGCCGACTGATATAATCTCTATCTTATTTTTTCTGAGCATATCGAGCAGGGTATTCTCAGGAGGTGATATAGCAAAGTCTTTTCTCTTCGGTGACCTTATGAAGTTTTTTGACGCTCCTTTAAACGGCCTTGCAATTACCCTGCAGACATTATGAGGTTTAACGAGAATCTTCCGTGCTGTCTCACAAATCGTGTAAAGTTCTTCTGTGCTTATTATGTCTTCGTGCGCTGCTATCTGAAACACACTGTCTGCTGATGTGTAAACTATTGGCGAGCCGGTCTTCATATGCTCCTCGCCAAGCTCTTCGATTATTTCTGTGCCAGAGGCAGCTTTATTGCCGAGAATCTTTCTGTCAATCTGTTTCTCAAATTCATTTATTATCTCCGGTGGAAATCCATCAGGGTAGGTAGGGAACGCCTTCTCACTGACAATGCCCATCATCTCCCAGTGGCCTGTAATGGTATCTTTGCCTCTTGAAAGTTCGCGCATAATACCATATGAGGCAAGAGGGTTATTGTTTTTTTCAATCCCTTCAAATTCCCCGAGGTTGCCGAGTCCAAGACCCTGGAGGCACGGAACTGTCAAGCCGCCGACTGCCTTTGAAAGGTTGCCGAGGGTATTGCTTCCTTTATCTCCATAGTCTTCAGCATCAGGCATCTCGCCGATACCCACGCCATCCATCACAAGAAGAAAAACCCGTTTCCCCATGGTCATAGCATATCCAATAAATAAAAAATTTGGAATTAAAAATTACGACGGGATTATTTCATCATCTAATAAAAGCATGGCGACATCTATAGAGTTTTTAGACAGGCTCTGTGTCCCCACTTTATTGAAATTTTGTCTTGACATAAAAATGAGTTTGGTTTATAAAATCCGTATGGAAATTTCTGTAACTTCCTGGGATTTTTTCTGTC
>JAKALU010000176.1 GCA_021824065.1 Nitrospirota bacterium | reverse complement strand
ACGCATACCAAGCCGTTCATAAAGTTCAGCAAATCTTGGCAAGTAATTCTGGTTAACGTTATTTCTAACTATATCCATATAATATACTTTTAAAGGTTATTATTTTCTCACTGATCATCTTTTTAAAAACACTATCAATAACTGCAAAATTAGAAATCTTCTTTAATGTTTATATCTTATAACAATAAAGAATTAAACCATCTTTGTCAATCAATTCTATTTCTAAGCTCTCTGAAAAATTATGAATGCCGGTGGTTTGTTCTACAATTTCATATAAACTATCAATAGGCATCCTTGAAACAACAACGCGAAAAGGGAAATTGTTCTTATCTTTAACGATGGATGCAAAATGGAATACTGGATGTTTAAGCGTGTTAGACTCTGATGCATCCATGACAAAATCCCTGCCTTCCTGGATGCCTTTCCAGTAAGACCTAAACGGATGCTGTTTGCCAATATCCTTGCCGGTTGTGTCAGCAATCCTTATCCTGTTTTTTAACTCGAAAAGTGACACAGCGGCATAATAGGCTTTGTGCTTTTCTTTATACTCAATCAATCTTTCTGTAATCTGCTCCGGAGTAGATGTCCTTGAACTAATTACAGGGTCAGCAGCCAGATTATTTATATCCATATATCTCTCAAAAAACATCCTGTCAATCTTATCCATAGTATGGAACGCTAAGTCTTCAAATCTGTCTCTTATCTGTCCTTCTAATATCTTAATGCTTGATGTATAAACAAAATAAGTGCCAATTGCACTGTTAACAAAAAAAATTACTAAAGTTAACAGCATCAGTTTTGTAGAAAATTTCACATGGTCTCCTGTTAGCTGCTTACCGGGTTTTCTTAAGCAAATTGTAGCAGGCACAGATAAAAAAGCAAGGAAAGCATAGTTTGCGGGCATTTCTGAGATGCCCAAATCTGGCATAAATAATCTACGTAGCTTTTTGGAATTAGTCAGTCTTTGATTATGGATACTGTCATTTCAGGGCAGGTCTTGGAAAGGATTTTTAATGGCCACACCTTTTACTACTTGCCTGTTGGAAAGGTCTTCGGACAGTATTGTCTTTGCCCCGCCCTCAACAGCAGATGCAATAATCAGGGAATCCCAAAACGAGTAATTGTATCTTTCGTGCACTTCAATAGCTTCAAATATAGTCGAGGTTGTGTTTATTACAACATCCCATTTTGAGAGTTTTTTTATGATATCCACAGCCACCGTTGAATCCAACGGTGTATTGATTTTAGCGGTTACGGTAACGAAGAACTCCTGCAGCGTCTGAGTACTTAGAATCCCGAGACCTGATCGCCAAAGGTCTTTCATAATATCTAATGCTATTTGGTGTTTTTGCCCGGCATCTATGTCATAGGCATAAACAAGCACATTTGTATCCACAAAGACCTTATCTCCGCTCATGCAATTTCTCACGTGAGCATGGCATACGTCCGCCGGTGCCAAGATGAAAACCTTGTTCCATACGCCTGATTTCCGCCTCCATTGCTTCCTTATACCCTGTATCTTTCCTGATCTTCTCTTCGATGGATTCCCTTATCAGGGCACTGAGTGACTTTTCCTCCTTAAGCGCCAGCGCCTTAGCTTTCTTTATTGTCGCTTTAGGAAGCGATAGCGTTACATTCTGCCTTTCCATAAAAACCTCCTTTCACATAATTATGTGTATCACATATTTACGTGAATTGTCAAATAGATTGCTTCGTCACTTCGCTCCTCGCAATGACAAATACAGTAACCTATTGACATCTCCGCTTATTACTCCTTAGAGTTAAAGTACTTATGAACCTGCTGGATAAAGTAAAAACAACAATCAAAAAACACTCCATGCTCTGTGAGAAAGACAGGGTGCTGGTCGGACTTTCAGGCGGGCCTGATTCGGTATGTCTCCTTATGTTGCTAAATCAACTAAAAGAGGAATACAAACTCGACCTCCATGCTATATACATTGACCATGGACTGAGGCCTGATGAAACTCCAGATGAGATAAAGTTCTGCAAGGAGCTATGCGAAAGACTGAATATTTCCTTTACAACCAAGTCCATTGATGTAATATCCCATGCAAAGGAACTCGGCTTAAACAAACAGGAGGCTGCAAGAGAGCTGAGATACAGGACATTTGAAGAAGCCGCTCTTGAAAAGGGCGCAAACAGGATTGCACTTGCACATAATGCAGATGACCAGGCAGAAACATTTATAATGAGGATCTTAAGGGGCTCTGGTCAGAAGGGGCTTTCAGGGATTCCACCTGTCAGGGGCAAGATAATAAGACCACTCATTGAGATAGAAAGGAACGAGATAGAAGAATTCCTTAATGCTGCTTCGCAGTCTTATGTTGTTGATTCCTCAAACATTAAAAAAGATTATTTCAGAAACTGGCTAAGGCTCTCTGTTATGCAAGAATTCAAGAGGAAAAACCCTGATTTGATTAAAACAATAAGCAGAATCAGCGATATCCTGCGGGAAGAAGACAACTATCTTGAGCTCATTGTTACAAAAACTCTAATGAAGCTTATACCAAAAAAGACTGATAAAACGATCGAGCTTTTCCTTGTCCCTCTCGAAACCATGGACAAGGTGATTTTAAGGAGGGTTTTAAGGAGGGCAATAGATGCAGTTAAAGGACTGAGGGGAATTAATTTTATACATATCGAAGATATTATCGGTCTTATCAAGAATGGACTCTCAGGCGACAGGCTTTATCTTCCAAAGGGGATAAGGGTGATTAAAGGATATTCGACTCTCATTCTTACATCAGAGACACCTGCTAAACTTGGCACGTATAGTCTTGATGTCCCTGGAGAACTCATATTGAAAGAGGCAGGGGTTTTGATTAAGGCAACAATTTTTGAAAGGGGTCAAGAGGTCGAGGGGTCAAGGGTTCAAGGGAAAGAGACCATAGAATTAGATGCGGATAAAATAAAGACGCCTTTGACTGTCAGGGGAAGAAAATCGGGTGATTTCTTTTATCCTGCTGGTTTTGGGAAAAGGAAAAAGCTTCAGGATTATTTTGTGGATGAAAAGGTTCCGAGAGATGAGCGGGACAGGATTCCGATTGTATTATCCGGTGAAGATATAATCTGGATTGCAGGTTACAGGGCTGACGAGAGATTCAAGGTGACAGAAGAGACGAAAAAGATTTTGATGCTTGAGATAAAGGTTTTGGCAATAAAATGAAGCGGAATTTTTATTTATATGAAATCTTAAAATGTGCTATATTCTTGCATTGAAAGCTGTGAGCAGAGGTGTTGCATGAGGCTTATATTTGAATGGGATGAAATCAAAGCGAAAGCCAACTTCAAAAAGCACAAGGTGAGCTTTGAAGAAGGCAAAACGATTTTTAATGACCCTTTTCTTTTTACTTTTCCTGATGATAAGCATTCAACACATGAGGAGCGTTTTGTCAATATTGGCGTTTCTGTGCAGGGGCGTATTTTGATTTTGACTCATACTGAACGAAAAGGTAAAATAAGGATTATCAGTTGCAGGAAGGCAACACCGCGTGAAAGGAGCTTTTATGAAAAGGGCAATTTCTAAAGAAATAGATGATATGAGATCGGAATATGATTTCTCAAAAATGAATGGAGCAGTGCGTGGAAAATACTACAAAGCATATCGTACCGGACATAAGGTAGTGATTCATAAGGCAGACGGCACTATCTCTGTCCAGTATTTTAAGCTTGAAGAAGGGGCAGTCATGTTGGAACCCGATGTCAAAAAGTATTTTTCAAGCTCAGAATCAGTCAACAAAGCGCTGCGATCATTGATAGCGATTATCCCTTCAAAAAAGCGAGAACCAGCTCATACCAAATAATAGCTCTGCGTGGTTGAAATTGAAGAGATTTTGATACTTTGAGATTAAAGAACTTCGCTAATATACCCCTTCTCTCTTTACTTAAAATTGTGCTATATTCCTTCGTGAAGGGAGAAAAGCCAAGTTGTATATTAATAGTTGGATCCCAAAAGGAGGCACTATATGGATATCGTAAATTTCCCTATGCTTTCCACATACAGCTTTTGGGGAGTCGCGATCGTATGGAGTACGATTCAGGGTATCGCAGGTTATTGGTATGGAATCTATATTTATGATTCAAGTGAGGTTA
>JAKALU010000175.1 GCA_021824065.1 Nitrospirota bacterium | reverse complement strand
TTCTGTGTTATTAAAGAGTGAATTTTACGCGACCAAAACGTGGTGGAAGGAACTTATAGCCCCAGCATTAATATTAATCTTTTTTATCGTTTCAGTTATTCTTGCTATATTTGGCGCATCATTTAGATCAGTTGCACGTATATTTGAATTATGGATCTCTAAAACAATTGAAAGATTTCTTAAAAAAATATTGAAGGTTGAAGGCTAAGAAAAAATTAAAAAAGGAGATCGCATTAAATTGAGCGTTGTAAAACCTAACCCCACCATAATCATCGGCGATAGCCGGAGGATGAAAGAGATAAGGGACGAGTCTGTTCATCTCGTAATCACCTCTCCGCCATATTGGCAGTTGAAGGACTACGGCAATGGAAGCCAGATTGGGTTCAACGACACATACGAAGATTACATAAATAATCTGAATCTTGTTTGGAATGAATGTTATAGAGTTCTACATAAAGGCTGTCGTTTGTGTGTGAACATAGGTGACCAATTTGCAAGGTCTGTTTATTACGGAAGATACACGATAATTCCCATAAGGGAAGAGATAATCAAGTTCTGTGAGACAATTGGTTTTGATTACATGGGTGCAATCATCTGGCAGAAGGTTACTACGTGCAATACAACAGGCGGGGCAACTATTATGGGCTCTTTCCCATATCCTCGGAATGGAATACTGAAACTCGATTATGAATTTATTTTAATTTTCAAAAAGCTCGGCGACCCTCCAAAGGTAAGCAGAGAGATAAAAGAAAAATCAAAACTCACCATCGAAGAGTGGAATGAATATTTTGCTGGCCATTGGAATTTTCCTGGAGAAAGACAGGACAAACACCTTGCCATGTTTCCGGAGGAATTGCCAAAGAGATTGATAAAGATGTTCAGCTTTGTCGGAGATACCGTCCTTGACCCATTCCTTGGCAGTGGTACAACCTGCCTTGCTGCTAAGAATCTTGATAGGGACTCAATTGGCTATGAGATTAATGAAGACTATTTACCAACCATAAAGTCAAAATTGAAAAATACTGATATAGAAATAAAAAAACAAGAAAAGCCAAAAATAAACTTCAAAGATGAAATCAAAAAGCTGCCATATGTTTTTAAAGACCCTGTGAAGTTTGACAAAAAAATTGACCCCAAGAAATTGAGATTTGGCTCAAGAATAGACCATTCAGACTATTCACGGGAAACGTATCACACAGTCAAAGAAATTATAAACCCCGAAATCCTTGTTCTTGACAATGGACTAAAGGTCAGGCTTATCGGAGTAAAAGAAAAGAAAGAAGCCAATGGAGAGGCTATAAAGTTTCTTGTTGAAAAATTCAAGGGCGAAAAGGTCTTCATAAAATATGACAGCCAAAAATATGACAAAGACGGCAACTTGCTATGCTACCTCTATTTGAAAAATAAGACCTTTATCAATGCTCATTTGATAAAAAGTGGCCTTGCTAATGCAGACATGTCTGCTGATTACAAATATAAATCAAAATTCACATCGATGAGGACATAATGCCAAAAGAATGGATAATTAATCAGGCTAATATGAGGTGGGGACTAAACAAAAAGAATAAGGTTGGCGCTGTTTCTGAAGAAATAAGAAAATGTGCACCGAGGTCTTTAAAGGAATGGGAAGAATACTATTACAAGAATGTATATCCCAAAGAACATCTAAAAAATCTTGGCAGGACTTTATATATCAAGATAAGCGAGGTATGTCAGGCTGAAATCGAAAGTGTTACTGAAAAGGATTGCATCGATTTCGTTATTAATTTGGTTATAAGCAGAACTTTCGATGGCTATCAATCAGAAATACAAACGATTTATGGTCAACTGCAAAAGGTATTGGGTGTCAAAATAGAGCCAGCACCAGACGAATGGGACAGAGGTTACAATGTAGATTTCTTCATCAAAGTTAAAAATAAATATATTGGTCTTCAGATAAAGCCAGCAGGCTATGCATACATTCCGCAGATAATAAATGAATTCGAGTTTCAAAAAAGAACCCATCAGAAATTCACTGAAAAATTTGGTGGAAAAGTATTTTATGTCATCTCCATAAAAGAAGACAAAAAGAAAGTCATTCATAATCCAGAAGTTATCGAAGAAATCAAAAAAGAGATAAAAAGGTTAGAGAAAGAGCAATAAAGTCATTTCTCGGCCAATGCAATGAGCATTAGAAAAGCGATAGCCCAAAAAAACAAAAAACTCTATCTCGCCACTTTTGAATTTATCAGCGGCGAGTATGAACAACCATTCCAACACCTTTTTTATGCTAAAAATGAGGAGCATTTGGCTAAGCAAATCCATAAGTATCTTGTTGATTACTAAGGGGACGGAAATACTTTTGAAATTGATTACAATGTTTATTATTACTGGTATGGTGAAATCGCGGTTAGATATTGTGGCTGGCAAGAAATCACAGACATGAAGCAGCTTGTAGACAAACTCCTTTGCTGAAACATATAATAATATAACCATTGAGAGGAGGATGATATGCCTTTATCAGTTAAAGAAATCGCAGTTGAGCTTTTAGGCCTGCCTGCTAAGTCGCGCGCCCTGCTTGCTGAAAAGTTGATTGAAAGTCTGGATGAAAAAGTTGATGAAGGGGCCAAAACTCTGTGGATTAAAGAGGCTAAAAAAAGAAGCAGGCAGATTAAAAACGGTTCGGTTCGCTGCAAACCGGCAAAGGAAGCCCTGAAACAAGCCCGTCTGAAGCTTAAATGAGAAATATCTTCTTCCACCCTGAAGCTGAAGAAGAAATGAAAGCTTCTGCTGTTTTCTATGAAACCAAGGTCAATGGCCTCGGTGACAAATTCTTGGATGAAATCGAGCATGCATTAGAAAAGATTTCTGTTTCGCCTGAAGTGTGGCCAATTTACTTTGAAAACATAAGACATTTTTTACTCCGTCGGTTTCCTTTCGCTATGCTCTACGAAATCATTGGAGACAGCATATACGTTATTTCGGTTATGCACCTCAAGAGAAAACCATTCTACTGGAAAGTCAGGCTGAATTAATAATTATCTAACAGTGGAAATGGGACGGTTATTTTGAATCAAGGACATAGAGACCACTAATGCCGCGCAGGCTGCCTGAGGATTTTGAAGGAAAAGAGCTTGAGCCTCTATGCATAGCTTCAACGCTGAGCGAGGCAGAAAAAATAGAATCCGTTCTCGACAGAGAAAGCATTGATTACACCTTTGAGATAGTCGAATACTCAGGCAGAAGCGTTCTGAGTATCTTGTTTGGAGGCGTGAAAGAAGGAGTAATGTTTAAGGTGCTTAAAGGGCAATATGATTTTTGCATGGAACTTTTAACTAAAGAAGGGCTTGAAAAGACTATTGTTGAATAATCTGGAGGGCTGAATGATTGATGCAAAAGAGAGAGAAACCCTAACTGACAGCATGAGGGTCTTATGGATAATATGGGGAGCAATGTTTGCTTCATTGGGTATTTATATCATCGTAGCCCATATGGTTGGTGACCAGATAAAAATGCAAGACCTCACTCCTGACGTGTTCTCTTTTTTAAGGAGTGCTTTGTATGTGGTTGCCATAATTGAACTTGCCATTATTCCATTTATAAGGAAATTTATGCTGAAGACCGGCATTAGTGTGTCCCATGGTTCTGGCCAGACGATGCCCGGCATTGGCAAGCATCCTGCTGCTGCAAAGTATGCATCGGTTATGCTCGTCTCACTTGCCATTGCTGAAAGCGTTGCCATCTATGGACTGATGCTTTATTTCCTCGGAAAGGATTCTCAGAGCCTCTATCTGTTGACTGCAATAAGCGCTGCGGCAATGATTTTTTATCGGCCTAAAATGGATGAGCTCGAAAAGCTGGCTTTAGCACTGCGCGAAAAACAAAATGAACTATAAGAGCTTCATAAACCTAAAATGCGAGTTTCTGCCTTGCCATAATCTCGAAAACTGGCATTCGTGTCTTTTTTGCTACTGCCCTTTGTTCCTCCTCTCATGCCCCGGAGAATTTTCAATCCTGCCTTCGGGAATGAAGGACTGCTCGAAGTGTGTTATGCCGCATACAGAGGAAGGGTGGGATATAATCCAGAAAGAACTCCAGAACCAGATTTACAGCGGAACCAGCATTTCTTTATAAAAGCTCATATTTCAGCAAGGTTTGA
>JAKALU010000174.1 GCA_021824065.1 Nitrospirota bacterium | reverse complement strand
AACTTATCAAAGACAAGACTCTTGATGAAGCCATAAAAATATCAAATCAGGATATTGCTGAATTCCTTGGAGGGCTTCCTAAGGAAAAAATGCACTGCTCTGTTATGGGAAGAGAGGCCCTTGAGGCTGCTATTAACAATTACCGCGGACAACCTGCAGCGGTCAAAGAAGAAGGCAGGCTTGTCTGCAAATGTTTTGACGTTACAGAAGAAAAGATAAGGAAGGTAACAATAGAAAACCATCTTACAACAGTGGATGAGGTTACAGACTATACAAAGGCAGGCGGCGGCTGCGGTGAGTGCAAAACCGAAATAGAAGCTATCCTCAGAGATATCTGGTCATTAAAGAGGCCAGAAAAACCTGCTGCCCCCAAAAAACTTACAAACCTTCAAAAGATTGCACTTATACAGGAGATTATAGAGAGAGATATAAGACCGGGGTTACAGGCAGATGGCGGAGATGTGGAATTGATAGATATTGATGGTAGTAAGGTAATCATGGCACTCCGGGGCATGTGCACGGGCTGTCTCATGGCAGATGTTACTATAAAAGGAATTCAGGATAAACTGAGAGAATTAGTGAGTGAAGAAATAATCGTGGAGGCGCAATAATGGATGTAATATATTTCGATAACAATGCAACAACAAATATCGCACCTGAGGTTCTTGATGAGATGTTCCCCTACCTCAAAGACCTGTATGGTAATCCTTCAAGCATGCATACCTTCGGCGGTCAGCTACACAAAAAGGTTGAAGAGGCAAGAGCAAAGGTTGCAAAACTCATTGGCGCTGAGCCCGAGGAGATAATATTCACGAGCTGCGGGACAGAAAGCGATAACACTGCAATAATGAGCGCTGTTGAATCTGTACCTCATAAAAAACATATTATTACATCGAGGGTTGAACATCCTGCGGTATTGAATTTCTGCAAGCACCTTGCAAGGAAAGGGTACAGAGTGACATATCTGTCTGTAAACAAGCAGGGTCAGTTAAATATGGATGAGTTCATTAAATCAATCGATGAAGATACATCCGTTGTATCCCTGATGTATGCAAATAATGAGTCAGGTGTAATATTTCCGATTACCGAGATTGGAGAGATACTTAAAGAGAGAAAAATTTTATTCCACACAGATGCTGTTCAGGCAGTCGGGAAAATTCCTATAGATCTGAAAAAGCTCTCCATTGACATGCTCGCATTGTCAGGGCATAAACTGCATGCGCCAAAAGGGGTCGGCGCTCTGTATGTTAGAAAAGGCACGAGGTTTCATCCCTACATAATCGGTGGCCATCAGGAACACGGGAGAAGGGCCGGGACAGAAAACGTGGCTTCAATAATCGCTCTTGGAAAGGCATGTGAACTCGCAGGTGAAAACCTTTATAAAGAGATGACCTATCTGAAAGGAATGCGTGACAAACTCGAGGCCGCACTTCTAAAATCCTGCCCTGATGCAAGGGTGAACGGAGATGTAAGCCGCAGGCTGCCAAACACCACAAATCTTAGTTTCGAATATGTCGAGGGAGAGGCTATCCTTCTCAGACTCAATGAATTTGGCATCTGCGCATCATCAGGTTCTGCATGCACATCAGGCTCGCTGGAACCTTCTCATGTGTTGCGGGCAATGGGTGTTCCAGCTACATCAATCCACGGCTCAATAAGGTTTTCGCTGAGCAGGTATAACACAGAGGCAGAGGTTGATAAAGTAATTGAAATCATGCCCCCGATTATAAAAGAACTCCGCCAGCTCTCGCCTTATGGGAGGGAGAGATTATAGCTCCAGTTGTGTTACCCTCAGGACTTCATCAACAGTGGTAATTCCCTTTTTGATCTTTTCTATCCCATCCTGTCTCAATGTTCTCATTCCAAGTGAAATGGCTTTATCCTTGATTTCGCGCACTGTTGCCCTTCTCATAACAAGCTCCCGTATTACATCATCAACAATGAGGAGTTCGAATATAGCAATTCTCCCCCTGTAACCTGTTCCTAAACAGTAGTCGCAGCCTTTACCTTTCCATATTTCACGAATATCTTCCCCGAGTTCTGTCCTGATATCATTTGTTGCAGCATGTTTTTCTTTGCAGTTCGGACATACCCTTCTTACAAGTCTCTGCGCCATAACACCTATCAGTGTTGATGAGACAAGGTAATTTTCTACGCCCATATCCATTAACCTTGTTATAGCGCCGGGCGCATCGTTTGTGTGAAGGGTGCTGAATATGAGATGCCCGGTCAGCGCTGCATGTATTGCAATCCCTGCTGTTTCAAGGTCGCGGACCTCTCCAACCATAATTATATCCGGGTCCTGCCTGACTATATGTCTTAGCCCGCTTGCAAATGTAAGCCCTATTTTAGGCTTAACCTGTATCTGGTTAATGCCCCGCATCAGATACTCAACGGGTTCTTCTATGGTGATTATCTTTTTTTCAGGAGAGTTTATCCTGTCTAAAGATGCATAAAGGGTTGTGGTCTTTCCACTCCCTGTAGGCCCGGTTATGAGTATCATTCCGTAGGGTCTGTGAATAATGCTTTCATATTTCTCAATGAGGATATCGTCAAATCCTAATTCACTTAAGGTTATAAAAGATGTCTCTCTGTCGAGGAGCCTCATAACTATGCTTTCGCCATAAATAGTGGGGATGGTGGAGACCCTTATGTCTATATCCCTGCCCCCGAAATTGCCTTTTATCCTGCCGTCCTGAGGCAATCTCCTTTCTGCTATATTCATCTGCGACAATAGCTTTATCCTTGATGATACCGCCGACTGCATGGTCACAGGCATTATCTCTTTTTCATAAAGGATGCCGTCTACTCTATATCTGACACGCACATTATATTCCCCTGGTTCTACATGTATGTCACTGGCCCTGTCTTTGACTGCATTTGCGATAACCACATTTACAAGCTGTATAACGCCTTTCTCCTGTGCAAGGTCTTTAAGGTGGCCTATATCTTCGGTTGCCCCTGTGGTCACTGTCTCTTCCTCTGTTACGTCTTCTATTAACCTCTGCATTACAGCATCTCTGGAGCTGTGCAGCACCTCGAGATGCCTGAGGATTGAAGAGCCCTTTGCAATGAATAGGTTTATATCAAAACCAAAAGATGTCCTTATAGACTCAATAGCCTCGTTTTTTACGGGGTCTCCAACAGCAACATCCAGAGTATTATCAGAGACAGACAGGGGCAATAAGAGATTCTCTTTTAGAAAACTGAACGATATTTTTTCAATAGGCATGACTTCAGGGAATTTACTCTCAGATATGATAGGGATATTAAACTGCAGCGACAGGGCATGGAGGAGTTCTTCTTCCTTAAGAAACATCTCGTGTAATATCTCTCCAAGCCTTCTTCTTCCCCCTTCTGACCGCTGAATCTCAAGGGCCTTTTCTATATCGGCTTCTTTTGCATATCCAAGCCCTAATAATATCTGCCCAATCTTTTTAGTCAAACCACTTACCTCGTAATGAAATTATTTTCTATTTTAACAACTTTTGCCCTAATAATAATAGACCCTATTGCATCCCTCTGGAGAATTAACAAAAAAATCTGTATTGAGTTAAAGATTATTCGAAGGTTGCAAAGGGGTTTAACCAGCGCCCTTCAAGAATACCCCGCGCTTCCGGGAAGTTTCGAGGAATACTTTCTGATCGAGGTGCTGGATTCAGCGAAAAGATCTATTTTTCTTTACCTGAATAACTCTACTTTATTTGTGGTATAATTTCTCAGAAAGGAGGCAGCAAATGCTAAAAACAGTAATCCCCCGGCAATCAAAACATCCGTACATCTCAGTCAATCCAAAAATATCACAGGGTAGCCCTGTTATATCCGGCACAAGAGTAAGGGTAATAGATATAGCCATAGAATACGATAGGCTTGGACTTACTCCAGACCAGATTATAGACGCCCATCCTCACTTAACCCTCGAAGCAGTTCATGACGCCCTTTCATATTATTATGAAAACCAGGCTATGTTTGATGAAGAGATTAGACAACGAAAAGAAAATATTAAGAAACTATCAAAAAAATTCCCATCGAAACGGAAAACATATCTTGGCTAAACTTATATTCTACACAAATGAAAGCGTCCATATAACTGTAGCCGAAGGTCTAAAGAGAAGAGGATTAAAGGCTCTAACTGCGAGAGACGCGGGTAATCTCGGACTCTCGG
>JAKALU010000037.1 GCA_021824065.1 Nitrospirota bacterium | reverse complement strand
AGCAATAGAGTTGGGCAGGGAGATAAAAGACAGTATGACCATGACAGATGCAACAGTTGGTATTGGCCTTTCAATGAGGGCGCTTGGCAGGTGGAAAGAGGCACTGAATCTATTTTCCATCGCCAAAAGATTTTACAATGTGAAAAAGGATAAGGATGGCATGGCATTTGTACTCTGGGCTGAGGGAGGCGCTTTTCGCATTAAAGGAGATATATTGAATGCGATTAAGTCATTCAAAAAATCACACGAACTTTTTAAGGCGATGAAATATAGACCCGGCACTGGATACAGTCTGTGCGGACTTGGTGGCGCATGCAGGATTGCAGGATTGTTCAACGAATCATTGAAATATTACACTGCTGCCAATAAAATGTTTTCAGAATTAAGGGATACCTTTGGCATAGCATATTCTCACTGCGGTATCGGGAATGCGTTAAGGATGAAGGATGATTATGCGGATGCCCAGGCACATTTCAAAAAGGCAACAGCCCTTTATAGAAAAATTGGTGACATTGTAAGCTACTCATACACCCTTTGGAGTCTTGGCAAAACATATACTATGCTCGGCAGGCTTGATAGGGCAAAGGACTGTTTTAAACATTCACACGAGCTTTTCAGAAAGACAAGAGACCCGAGGGGAATTATATACTGTAAACTCGGCAACGGAGAGGTGGAATTCCTGAAAGGAAATTTCTCCTCGGCACGCAGGGATTTCAAATCTGCACTCAGGGATTCGTTGTCTAATAAGTTCTCAGTTGAAGGATGCCATGCACAAACCCTATTATCATTTATGGGTGGAAAAATAGACAACAGATGTTATAATAGGCTTGGATTGAGGCTGAGATTTCGGTCGATACCGTTTAATATTCCATAGCATACTAATAAGACCATTAAGTAAGGACACATGTCCATCTCTATTTTGTCATTCTGGGTGTCCGGGATCATTCTTAAATCCCGAAAGCTCTCGGGACAAGTGGGAATGGCGAATTATGTGGTTCTACTTATGAACTTCTTAGTAAGTCTAAAGCGGGGGCGAATGTGGGGGTTTTCAATCTCCCTAACACACTTACAATAGCGAGGATAGTTATAATTCCTCTTTTCATAACAGCAATCATATATAAACGATATGACTATGCATTGTATCTGTTTATTGTTGCTGCGATTACAGATACGCTTGACGGGTTATTTGCACGGCTTACGAATCAAAAGACAGTTCTCGGCACATTCCTTGATCCGCTTGCAGATAAGTTCCTTCTTGTGACATCTTTTATCATTTTTTCTATAAATGGCTGGCTGCCGAAATGGCTGACAGTAACAGTGATAAGCAGAGATATTATTGTAATAATAGGCTGGGTGCTTATTTATCTCATAACACATACATCAAATGTAAAACCAACAATTACAGGCAAGGCTGCTATAGCAATGCAGCTTGTGCTTTTATGCTATGTGCTTCTGGATATAAATATAGTTTCACTCCCTGATATACACGAGGCGCTTATATGGATAACAGCGGCGCTGACAGTTATTTCAGGATTACACTATATCTACAGAGGATTGAAATTAACCCATGCAGAATAGAGACGGCATTGAAATAGAAAAGATAAGACCCAAAAGTATTGCAGAAACAGAGGGACTTCTTATTGGGGATTTATTGCTTTCGATAAATGGTCATAGGCTTAATGACAGCATAGACTTTATGTTTTACAGGAGTGAAGCTGAACTTAATATTGACATTTTGAGAAAGGGGAGGAAGATACCGGTAAAACTAATACCGAGAGAAGCAGAAGACATTGGCATCACCCTCAAACCATTCAAGATAAAGAGATGCACCAATAACTGCGTATTCTGTTTTGTGTCACAGCTTCCAAAAGGATTGAGAAAATCACTATACATTAAAGATGAAGACTACAGGATGTCATTTCTTTATGGGAATTATATTACCCTCACAAATCTGAGCACACAGGACAAAAAGAGAATTGTACAGCAGCGGTTGAGTCCGCTGTATATATCAGTTCATTCAACAACCAAAACAGTGCGGAATACCTTGCTTGGTAATCAAAAAGCTTCTGATGTTTTGAAGGAGTTAAAGTTTTTTAAAGAGAACAAAATCAGGATGCACACTCAGATTGTAATGTGCCCTGGTTATAATGATGGCAAAGAGCTTCAAAAAACCATAAGAGACCTTTATGGATTTTATCCATATATATCATCAATTGCTGTTGTTCCTGTAGGGCTTACAATGCACAGAAGACTGGCGATAAGAACCGTTGAAAAAGAAGATGCGATAAAGGCAATAGAGATTATTGACTCTTTCCAGAAGAGGTTCAAAAAGAAGCACGGAGACCCTTTAGTTTACGGTTCAGATGAGTTATATATAAAGGCGGACCTGAATTTCCCTTCTTTGAAGGATTACGGAGAGCTGCCCCAGATAGAAAACGGGGTAGGTATGGTTCCATTGTTTATGTCTCAGGCAAAAAAATTGAAAGTTTCAGATAATATTCCGAAAAGAAAGAAATATCTAACTTTCACAGGCATGTCTTTTTATCCGTATCTAAAAAGATTTTCAGACAGGCTTTTCGAAAAAGAAAATATTGATATTAATGTCACCCCTGTGGAAAACACGTTCTTCGGTAAATCCATAACAGTCACAGGCCTTCTGACGGGAAGGGATGTTATAAGGGCATTGTCAGATAAGACAGGCAGTCATGAATGCTTATTAATGCCTGATACTGTTTTGAGAGAAGGAGAGGATGTATTTCTCGATGATATCTCAAAAAAGGATGTTGAGCGAGCTCTTGGCATAAAGGTGAAAGTTGTAGAGCCCTCGCCAGAAGGGATATTAAAAGGGATGGAGGCTGTGAGTTGAAGATAAGCGGTAAGACAAAGGTAATGGGTTTATTCGGCTATCCTGTTGAACATAGCCTGTCGCCGGCAATGCACAATGCTGCATTTGGATACCTCGGACTTGACTGTTGTTATGTGGCATTCTCTGTGAGACCTGAACTCTTGCGTGATGCAGTAAAGGCAATAAAGACGCTTAACTTTGCTGGAATTAATGTAACTGTGCCACACAAAGAAAAGGTTATCCCATTTCTTGATGAAGTTGATCCTGAGGCGTCTTTCATAGGTGCTGTGAATACGGTAGTTAATAATGATGGAAAACTTATAGGATACAATACTGACGGCAAAGGCTTTATGAAATCATTGTCCGAGGCGCGCATATCAATTAATAATAAAAATGTACTGATAGTCGGTAGTGGTGGTGCTTCAAGGGCAATAAGTTATTATCTCAGTAAAAAGGCAGCTAAGTTGTTTTTGTACGACGTAGACAGGAAAAAGGCGGACAGGCTTATCGGTGATCTTAATAAAATCCGCAGCAACGTATCTTTTTTCAACCTTCAACCTTCAACCTTCAACCTTAGTGATATTGACATAATAATAAACGCTACACCTCTCGGGTGGAAAAAAGATGATCCTCTGTCAATTGATATAGATCTCCTGAACCCCGGGCACGTTGTTTGCGACTTAATCTATAAGAAGACTAAGCTGCTCGATAAGGCATCAAAAAAGGGCTGCAAGACTCTTAATGGACTCGGCATGCTTCTATGGCAGGGTATTTTTGCGTTTGAACTGTGGACAGGCAAGAGACCGCCTGCTGATGTGATGAGAAAGGCACTTACTCTAAATCTTTAGCCCTATTTCGCATCCACTTCTGAGCGCGGTGCCGAGATTACCTGTCTTTGATGCATCTCCGGCAATATATATTTCGGAGACTTTATCTTTAAGAGATTCGTAGAGAGAATTTTCAGGTGTGCTTCCAATAGCAGATATAACAGAATCCGCCTTAATCTCTATTCTGTTGCGCCCTTTATCCTCTGCAATAACTTTCCCTTTTGCAACCTCTATAACTTTAGTTTCCGTGATGATAATAACACCTTTTTGTTCGAGCCTCTTTAAAAGCTCTTGTCTTGGAATATCTTTCATGTTTCTCAAAACCTTGTCGAGAGACTCAATAATCGTTATCTTGTGAGACCCTGACGAGAGATAATCTGCTGTTTCGCATCCTATATCCCCTCCGCCGATGATAACAATCTGCTCGCCGAGATCGGGCTCTTTTTCATATATAGTTCTGGCATCAAAGACTGACGATTCCTTTATTCCGGGTATATCCGGAAAAGCAGGTCTTGAACCAGTAGCTATCACAATACTGTTAGGGTTTTGGGATAGAATTTCTTCTCCTGTTATCTCTCTACCGAGTATGACTTTTGTTTGCGTTTGGCTAAGGGAATGCTTCAGAAATCTCAATGCCTCACCCATCTCTTCTTTAAAAGGAGACAGAGATGCAAGGCAAAGTTGTCCTCCTAACCTGTGTCTCTCATAAAGAATGACCTCATGGCCTCTCTGGCTGGCTAAGATAGCGGATTGCATCCCTGCAGGGCCTCCGCCTATGATAACAACTTTTTTCTTTTTTGCAGCAGGTGTAATCCTAAATGGTAGCACTTTATGGAAGTGCTCCATAAAAAGATATTCCTGCCCTGCAAATGGATTTACAGCACATGCGCGGCCTATCACTGGAACACCTTTTTCAGCGCAGTCCTCAAGGCAGTAGACGCATCCCCGGATGTCTTCGACCCTGCCAGCCATTGCCTTAGCAGGTAAATACGGCTCTGCAATAAGGGCGCGTGTCATGGCAATGAAATCAGCCTTATCCTCTCTAATAATTTTTTCCGCAAGATAAGGGGTATTAATTTTCCCCACTGCGATGACAGGGATAGAAACTGTCTTCTTAATTCCCCAGGCAAGCTCAACGAGGCTTCCCGGTGAAATTGAATGAGGCGGTATAGTCCTTTGTTTTGTGGCCTTGTTCCCTCCTGTTGCAAGTATTGCATCTCCGCCAGCTTGCTCTATTAACCGAGCTATAACAGTTGTATCCTTCAATGTTAGCCCACCTGGAACAAATTCATCACAGACGAGCTTAATCATTACAGGATAATCTTCGCCAGCCTTTTGCTTTACTTTTTTTATCAGTGTTGTAAGAAATCTGGCACGATTTTCAAGGTTCCCACCGTATTCATCCGTTCTTTTATTGGTAAGTTGAGAGAGAAGCTGTGAGATAAAATCCCCATAACTTGCCTGAATCTCTATGCCGTCATAACCTAATGCTCTTGCCTTTTTTGCTCCATCAGCCATTATGTTCAGAATATCTTCGGCTTCATCCGAAGTCATACACTTTACTAATGGGACAACCCATCCATCCCCTTTTTTCTTGGCTCCGGGAACCTCATGGGAGAAGCTTCGCTCTGCAGGGTAATTAAGCTGCATAAATGCCTTGGCGCCTTCGGCATGGATGGCTTTGAGAAGATTTATTATCCCCTCTGTATATTCAGGTGTGTCAAAACGAAGTTCGTTAGTCCCTTTATATACCCTTGGAAAATCGAGACACGGACAATCGAGGACAATCATCGAAACTCCTCCACATGCCCTTTCCCTGTAGAATTCTATTATCCTCTCGTTTACCCTGCTGTCTGTAGAATACTTTGTTGGATATAAAGACATGATAAACCTGTTCTGTAAAATACACCTTCCGATCTTCCCTTCCTGAAACAGATAAGGGAATCTCAGGGTGGTCAGGTCAAGGTCATTTGTATCTATTGCTGTAGCCATAATATGCTCCTGTTAAAAACTTTCAGTCATGCTGAAGCTTTGATTTCTTTATAACAGAACCCCTGATTTTTGAACAGGGGTTCTCTTTTAGTTTATCCTTGACTCTCTCCTTACCTTCATGATATAAAGCATTATATCTTATAAAATGCTTTATATTCAAAGGTTTTATATTTATAAAAATTTATTTTTGCGGGTGTAACTCAGTGGTAGAGTGTCAGCTTCCCAAGCACATTAGGGATATCCAGCAAGAGCTTGCAAATACCAGAAAAACTCAATACTTTCAAATGGTTGCAAGGATTTTTGTTTTTATATGTTTTTGTTAGTATCTCATATTTCTATTACGATTTTATGACGTTGGTATTTCCCTTCTATTCTTGACAATTCCTTTTTATTAGGTATATTATACCTTATATGAGTGTGGAACTATTATTCCATAGGAAAAATATCGAACCAAACGGCGACATTGTTGAGATGACGATATGGCAGGTGCCACACTCAAAGGATAAACCACATGGGCTTAAGTATTCCCTTGTGTATATACGGGATGGTAAAAGGATAATAGGGTATGACAACGCAGAAGGAAAGGGTGACCATAAACATTACAGAAATAAAGAGTATTCATATCAATTCAATGATGTAGATACTCTAATAGAAGATTTTTATGGCGATGTAGAAAAAGCAAAGAGAGGTGAAGCATGAAAGTAAAGAAAATAGACATAGGTATTAAGGGACTGAGGGAAAGCCTGAAGGACTTTGCCGAAACATGGAAGAAATTGGAAGCAGGAAAGAAGGTTAAAAAAGAGGAAGGTATATATTTCGACTCCATAGATACCATGAGGGCTGTTCTCACAAATAACAGGCTTTTGATTCTTAAAACCATAAGAGAGCGACACCCCCAGTCAGTATACGAGTTGGCAAAGATATTGGGCAGAGATCTGAAGAATATAAATCAGGATTTGAAATTGCTCTCTGAGGTAGGACTTGTTACTCTCGAAAAGACCGAGATGGATAAAAAGCGCATAATCCCTCATGTGGATTATGGGAAGATATTACTTGAAATTCCGGTGTAAAGATAGAGAGTTTTCTGATTTATGAGGGCAGAGAAATTGCTTTCTGCTGAGTTTGAATATCCTTCTTTATTTCTTCCTCTATTTCATCAGGAGCATAGTTAAAAACACTAACATGATATCTTCCACATGTCTCAAAAAATTCAACACGAGACATCCCTACAAGTTCTGCTGCTTTTCCTGACGATATCTTGCCAAGTTCAAACATTTTGAGAGCTGCCATTAATCGGATATGTTGTTCCATTTCCTCTTTGGTCATATGAACAGCATATTCAAATCCAGATGGATATTTTATTTTAAGTTCCTCTGTTTTCATCTTCTTGTTGGATTATACCATAAAATTTATTAATCGTTGACTATCTGTTCTATTTTATTTTTAATGCCGTCGATGTCGTTGGTGTTTATACTTATCCCACCCTTTGAATCGATTGTGTAAGGCAGGTCGATTAAATAGACAGCCTTGGAGCCGTTTCTGTAAGGGTAAATCTCAACATAGAGTGGTAACAGCATATCTAAATATTTTAAAGAGAAGACGTTGTCCTTTTTAATCTCATCAGAGATTAATTCTTCGGTACTAACGACTGTTTTTGTTTTAGGATCATATAGAACATAGCCATTCTTGCCATCTATTGTGCCTTTAATACTTATTTTACCATCAGCAAAAGTAGTTATTCGAGCACCTACCCCAATATTCATGCTCCCTATTCTTTCTGGTCTTCCTGTTTGCCGCTGTTCTTTAATATATCGTCCAAGAATTCGAGAGAAGTTAGCATAGATTGAGGTGTCATTAAATTGAGAATTTACATCACCTTTCATTTTGTGTTTCCTTTTGACAAAAGCTGTGTAAAGAGTAATCTCTCTATAAATTCGTTGGGTGACTGAGGCGGTAATCAACTTTTCTCTCGTCTATTAATTGTCTTTCATTATAATATCCCTTCCAATATGTTTTCACTCTGGCGTCGAATTGGATTATATCGCCTTCTTGAACATAATTGAATTCTGACATCTCCCCTACAGTGAACCACGCATGATCAGTCGCTTCCTCGCCTGTACTGAAGACTATAATATTCTTGAGAAGTATTGTTTTGGTGAATCCAGGAAACCCTCTTGCATTTTTTCGACCAAAACGTTCCACTTTTGCCTTGAAAGTCATTCGCGGACCTAACTTGTTCTCTAATTTGCCTCTCATTTTTTCTTTTGTAATTTTTTAATTACCTCATCAGGTAACATTTCCCTCTGTCTGATTAATTTTATGATCTCCTTTTCTTTATCAGACAAGAAATCCAAAAAGGATTCATCAATAAGTTTTTCAACATCATCCTTAGAAAAGTTGCGTATGTCATCAGTAGTTCGATATATGCCAAACTCTTTTTTATCACAAAAAAACTGATCTGTTTTGAACATCACTTTGTTTCTGTCTTTTTCAGGCAACTTCTCAAAATACTTAATAACATCAAACACCATTAACGGAATATATATAAGGACGAGGAAGATTGTTCCATGATCATCTTTCATACAGGCAGATAAAACCTTATTTTGGGGATTGAGGAGGAGTAAAATCTTAAGCTCTTTTGAGAAAGGGAAGAGATATTCGATAAATTTAAATCTATTAACACGGGCTTTTAATCCCTGAATTTTGAAAATAAGAAAGCTTTTAGATAAAAAAGGATATTCTGATTTCCCTTCTAAAAAATGCTTTTCTATAGATAGTATTTTACATACTTTTGCAATATAGTTTTCAGCAATTGCGGGAATCCCAGCTTCCCATCGGGCAACAGAGGATTGATTGATACCAGCGCGTTGAGCAAGTTCAGCTTGCGAAATATCCTGCAACTTACGTATCTCTGAGATTATAGACATAACAGACATTATTATTTATAACATATTTATTGCTTTTAAGACAAAATAAAATATAGTATATGGCATAGCATAAAAATGCTTGACAAATTACGAAAAAAATGCTAAAACAAAGCAAGGCAGAAAAATGAAACGAAAAAAAACAATGAAAAGTAAGCGTGACAGTCACAGATGTGACTGTCACGCTAAGGGAGAAAAAAATGAAAAAGAAAAAAGCAACACAAAGCGAGTTACTTTCTGCATTTGAAACTGTTTTGAAAGCGATCGAGCATCGCGCTTTCAAAAAAGAAGCTGTCGAAAAACGGGAGGGGGTTGGAGATAATGGAAAAGTTTTTGAAAGTCACTGAGGTGGCTGAAATCTTGAATTTCACCCCCGCGGGGGTATACCAGTTAACATTTAAAAATAAAATCCCGGTCGTACGTATTTCAAGGCGATGCCTCAGATTTCGCCCTGAGGATATCGGGAACTGGCTGCGAGAGAAAACACAGACTGTACAGTCTGCGGGCGAGACTGAAGCTGCAGCTCGACGCACCAGCCGGTCGAGGCGGGGGAGATTGAAGGACAGCAGCGTTGACAGTATTGTGCGCAATGCGAAAAAAGAAATTCTCGGAAAAGAAGGAGAGAAAAAATGAAAATGAAGGAAATTTTGGAGTGGTTACACCCGTTCAAGGAATTCGAACTCGCTGGGGATGCGATGCGAGAACTCTGGAAAATCAAGAGATCACGTATGAGCGAAGAGGAAAAAATGAGAGAAAGTGAACGTGTGATGATCCCGGTCGTGGCGAGCGGGAGACGCGTAGCGGTGAAGACGCTAATCTTCATCACGTTGTTCTTGCTTTTCGCGGAGTTCTGGGGGAAGTTGGGTCTGTGAGTCAGCTACGCAGCCTCAACGCAGGGATGAATTCTACTAAGGCTTTTACCAATCTTGTCTTGTGCAGTTTGCATATCAAAGTTCGCCTGCAGATTCATCCAGAACTGCGGGGACTGGGCAAAATATTTGCCAAGTCGGAGGGCGATATCTCCGGTTACAGGCCGGGAACAGTTAATGATATGACTAATCCGCATCGGCGATACGCCAATATCATGTGCCAGCTTTACCTGAGAGATGCCGAGTTCCTCTATCATATCTCTAAGTATTACACCCGGATGCACCGGCTTAAAATCTCGTCTCATCATACACCCCCAAATTTAGTGATAATCGGTTATCTCAACATCATGCGCACCATCTGCATCAAATCTAAAACAGATGCGCTATTGATCATTAATACGAATACTCCATTGTCCTTTGCGTTTGCCAGAAAGCACTTCAAGACGATTAGAGGGCGGAAGCCTCAGATCCTCGACAGTTACAGCAGCATCAAGCTGTGTCAGCTTAATGAACGCCCTCGCCTGAATATCATGAGGCAGCTTACGCGACCTCATACCTTGAAACAGTCTCTCAGTTTCTTTACAGGCAAACGACTGTATCACAAAGAGAGTATAAACAAATTGTTTATAAGCTGTCAAATGGCAGAGGGGGAGAATGAGTAAACTACTAATAGACGAACCCCCTCTGCAAGTACTACCCAGCCTTGCTTGCAGGATCGGACTTAACGAAGCAATCGTTCTACAACAACTGCATTACTGGTTGCGAGAGAGTAAGCATCTATATGAGGGTAAAAAATGGATACATAATACATACGAAGAATGGCAAAAACACTTTCCATTTTTTTCCCGTGAGACAATTAAGAGAATTTTTATATCGCTTGAACAACGAGAACTAATATTCAGTAGTACGACATTCAATCGTGTGCGGATTGATAGAACAAAATGGTACACGCTCAACTATGAAAAACTCAATGAAATCACCATCGTGCAAAATTGCACGACCATGAGGTCAATTTGTACCGATGGTGAGGTCAAATTGAACCCATCTCATCAGGTCAAATTGACCCGACCAATAACCAGAGATAGAAATACTACAGAGACAACGACAGAAGATGTTGTCGCTTCTCAAGAAAATGAAAAAGACGACGACAGGAAGACTGAGGATATTGTAGATATCATCGCCGATACGAAGTTTCAAGACGTAATCTCCAAAAATGCAATTAAAGAAGCAATTGATTCATATCGTCCAGAAGCTCACGTCAACCACCAGCCCGAGACGCCAGCTGTGGGGGTTCATCGCATCCTCGACTGGATGTCTCATGTCGAGATGCCCAAGAACCCTTCCGGGTTTCTGATTGACATGGCCAAAAAAGGCATGGATAAGCCGGCTGCTCTGATCCGTGCTGAGCAGGCAGCAAAGGCAAAAATGCAGGAGGCTGAAAAGCGAAGACGGGAGAGGGAGGAATTAGAGGCAGTAAAGAGCGAGAGGGAAATTCCACCGGAGTCACGTGAATTCCTTGACCGTCTCCGAGGGAGGGTGGCGGTATGACTTACTCAATCTTATGTCTTTTGGGGATGCTCGTCTTTGTAGGAAACAATAAGGGCAAATATTATCATTACGACTACGGCTGCAAAAATAAAATAAATACCCATGTTATCTACTCCTTTGTTTCGGGGATAACTCAAGCTGCTGCTGTTAGTTCCTTTCCGATATCAAGCCATTTTAGCTTGTCTATTTTTTCATGCGCATCGAGGATTTCAATACCTACTATATGCCCTTGCTCATCGAGATCTACAGTGATGCCTTCCTCGATATCCTCAGTATCAACGATCTTGGCATCCCTTAGTTTGATGTATAGGGCATCTACTTCTCTACTATACTCAATCTTCATAGTTCTTCCTCAGAGTCATAGACAATTATATCACAAATCCCATGAAAGGGTGAGGCTGTGATGGTTAGTATTACTGGCGTATCCGCAGGTCAGGCGAGTCATTATTTCAACAAAGATAGTTACTACGCTAAATCCGAGGGTCAGTGGCAGGGGAAAGGTGCTGAGTACCTTGGATTGCAGGGGGACGTATCCAAAGAGGATTTTGAAAGTCTCGTTAACGGCAAGGATCCCGGCGGGAGGTTTGAAATCCATAATGGCGGAGAAGGGCAAAGTCACAGAGCGGGGGTTGACCTTACTTTCTCCGCTCCTAAAAGCGTTTCTATTCTTTCAGAGGTCGCAGGAGATATCAGAGTAAAAGAAGCACATGAGATAGCCGTAATAGAGACTCTTAATTACGTAGAGAAGCATTTTGCTCAGGCACGGCAGACCGAAAATGGTATCACTGAGAAAGTAGATACTGACAATCTAATCATTGCTAAGTTCGAGCATAACACATCGAGGGAGCTTGATCCTCAACTGCATACTCATTGTGTTGTGATGAACATGACGCAGAGAGATGATAGACAGTGGCGGGCATTGAGCAATGAAAAGCTCTTTGAGAACAAGATGCTTATCGGTCAGATATACCGCAATGAGCTTGCGGCTAATCTAAAAGAACTCGGTTACTGCATACAAAGTGACAACAAGGGATTGTTTGAAGTGCACGGAATTGATCAAAAAATCCTTGACCACTTTTCACAGCGTTCTGAGCAGATAGATGCGAAGATTAAAGAACTCAAAGACAGTGGATTGTATCAAAATGCTGGTGAACAGAAATTAAGAGAGATTGCCACACTCGGGTCCCGAGTTGCGAAGCAGGATGTGGATATGAACATAGTCAGAGAAAGTTGGGACTGGCGTTTACAGGAGCAAGGATGCACAAAAGAGCAAACACAAAATGCAATTAATAAGGCATCAGAGCAGGCAAGGCAGGCAGAGGTTAATCGCATAGAGCCGAAGATGAACGAATACGACATTGTAAGGCAGGCCACAAGGATACTTACGGAGCAGGAATCCACTTTTTCAAAAGAGGATGTCTTGAAGACAGCAGGGAAACTCAGTGTTTCTGAATACCGCATATCAGAGCTTGAGAGAGCTTTTTATGAGCTTAATGGGGATAAGGAGATTAAGAGACTCGATGAAAATATTTATACGACCGTAGAGATGCAGAAGATTGAGAGAGATATTGTTGAGAAAGTCAGAGATGGACATGACAGTAAAAAATCTATCATGTCAAAAGAGCAGGTAGACAATGGTATCAGATCTTTTGAGGCTCAAAAAGGCTTTAATTTGACATCAGGGCAGAAAGACGCAGCAGAACATATCCTCACCTCTAATGACCGCATCATAGGCATCCAGGGGGATGCAGGGACAGGGAAAACTACAATGCTTGCAACTGTGAGGGAGCAACTTGAAAAGCAGGGATACGATGTACGTGGTTTAGGTTTTACAGGAAAGGCTGCTGCAGAGGTGGAGATGCAGGCCGGAATAAAATCTCAAACAGTAGATTCTTTCCTTGCATCTAAAGAAATCAGCAATGGAAACAGTAAGCAGGTGTGGATCGTGGATGAGGCGAGTATGCTCGGGTCCAGAAAAATGGACGAGCTTATGAAAGCGTCTGAGAAAGCGGATGCAAGGTTAGTTATGATCGGGGATACCAAGCAACTTCAAGCTGTCGAAGCCGGCAGGATGTTTTCGAAATTGCAAGAGACTGGCGACCTTAAGACTGTTCGCATGTCCGAGGTACAGAGGCAGAAGGATGAGCAGTATAAAGACGTTGTTAAGGAAATTTCTGAAAAGAAAATCGATAGGGCTTTCGATAAGCTCGAAAAACAGGATCGTATTTCAGAAATTTCAGACAGACAGGAACGGCTTAAAACCATCGTTAAAGACTATACCGATAAGGATTATAAAAACACCATCATTGTTACTGCCAGAAATGCAGACAGAAATGAGCTAAATCGTTCAATCAGAGACGATTTAAAAGAACAGGGTAAGCTCGATAAGAATGAGCATACTTTTACGGTCCGGGAATCTAAAAATCTCTCACCGATTGAGAAGCACTTTGCACAGAGTTACAGGGAAGGAGATGTTATTATTGCGAGCAAGGCTGGGGTAATCGGCAGGGCTGGGACTGAGGCAAAAGTTGTTTCAACTGACCAGCAGAAACACCAGATTTCCGTTCAGACGAAAGACGGAAACGAGCATTCCATTGACCTGAAAACTCAGGGACAGAACCTTGCTGTTTATGCTGAGAAACAGCAGCAGTTTTCTCAGGGTGAGAAGGTTGTGTTTCTCAAAAACGATAAGAGTCTGAATGTCAAAAACGGGCAGATAGGGGAGATAAAAAGCATCGATTCTGACGGCAGGGCCAACATCAAAATGGAGACAGGAAAGGAGAAGAATATTAACTTCAAAACTCAGTACAACTACGTTGACCATGGTTATGCTGTTACGGATTACAAATCGCAGGGGCAGACCAGCAAGGAAGTCATTTATCATGCAGATACATCCAAGGGAGTGAACTACAATCAAGCCTATGTTGCAATGACCAGGGGGAAGGAAGATTTAAGAATCTATACGGACAACAAGGAGCAATTTAAAGAACAGATGAAGCAAGAACAAACAAAAACCAGCACACTCGATTATGAGAAATCTCAGGGCAGGGGAGCAGAGAAATTGCGGGATGACCGCTTCAAAAATGATAGGGGCGAACACACACAATCAGAGAGGGGAGAGCAATCGAAATCAGATAGCGGACTTTCTAAATCCGATAGGTCTCAGGGTAAAGAGATGGAGATGTCCAGATAGGAAAGGAGGTGAAAAAAATGGGTAACCTCATTGACAAGATTAAAGAGAAGGAACAGGAAAGACAGAAAGAGTTTTCTGTACTGTTCTGGAAGCCTGAACCCGGTCAAATTGTTGAGGGGGTTGTGGAGGAAATTGGCAATACCATCACCGAGCATGGTGATGCCGAGTATGTACAGATTGCAACGGATGAGGGGAAGAAATTCATGGTTTTCTTAAACTCTGTTTTGCACAAATTGATGGAGGCCGAGGAAGTAAAAGTTGGGGACAGGATAGCTATAAAGTACGCTGGGTTGGTTGAGTCAAAAAAGTCTAAACGTAAGTTCAAGGATTTCATTTTGGTGAAGGAGGGTTCTTCGGACTCTCAGGATGCAAAACACTGATAGGGGAGGAACGTTGCGTTGGGGATTTTAGAGTCGTGGGTTTTGCAAAATATGGAAGGTAGGTCTGATAATCTTATGTTTCCCGCTTTTCGTTCACACCCAACGCAACGTTCTGTTTGCAAGAAAGGAGAAAAAACAATGGCTTATGGGTGTAGACACTTGTGGTTTTTGTCTCTGCACAGCAAGGATTATCAAGGGTTTAAGGGTGTAGACACCTTAAATTCTAAAAAGCGTAGACATGTCCTACACCCTAAAAAATCAATTTTAATGGAAGGGGACAAGCCACAATGAGTAAGGTTTTGCGAATCAGGATTGATGAAAAGGCTTTTGCAAAACTCAATAACTTGAGAGGGGATAAACCGCTTTCGACTTTCTCAAAAGAGATTCTTAAAAATGCCACTGGGGAACTATCAGAGAGGGTTAAAAGCGAGGCAGATGCCTTTGCAGAATTTACAAAATCGCTTAATCGAGTTGACTTAATAGTAAGTAGTCTTGAAGGCTCCGATATCTTAAAAATCTCTGAGAAGACTGAGGCGATTTTGAAAAATTTGAGGAGAATATTAAGAGAGGTAGTAAGAGCAAATATTGCCATCGAGGAGTTTGCAAAAATGCGGTTGATGAGAAGCGATGTGTATACGAAGTACATTGAGGAGATCGAGAAAAGGTTAGAGGGGAGAGAGGCAATTAAATGAGGATTACACTATTTGTTTTTCGTATATCTCTGATTATAGGGAGTGCGGTTTTTATGGGTTATCATACACAGATTTTCATCTCAAGGATTGAGGGAAATACCATTTTTTCTTGGCTTGCAGCACTACTAATCGAGGGGATGATTATATCGCTTGCTTTGATGCGGACTGTTATATCCCGTATGCTTTTGATTCCAGTTTTTTTGATTTCGGTTGTTGCTGCTTCTGCAAGTTTCATAGTCCAGAATGAAAAACTGTTGGACGACTTTTTTAAGAATCGCAGGATCGTAGAACAGCTTAAAAGCGATATCACAGGTACTCAAAGTCAGCTATCTCTTGGTGAGAAATATACAACACGTACATTGTTAAGAGAGCGGAAGTTGAAGGATGAACTTCAGGCTGTGTTGAGAGGTCAGAACGGAGATGTGACTATCGCTAATTCGCTGATTTTTCTTGTGTTGGTTTTAGTGATGCAGGGGGTATCGGTTTATACGGCTATGACTTTGAAAGATGGGGTTTTTCAGAAACAGGTTTCAGAGTTTCCAGTAACAGAAACAGAAGGCAATGTTTCAGGGTTTGTTTCAAAGCGTTTCAAAGAAACAGAAACACTGAAACAAGATGTTTCAGAGAGTGAAACGTCTGAAACAGACTTTGAAAAAAAGGTGATAGACAGGGATAGCATTATTGGTGAACTGGCAGCGATAAAAAGCAGGACGACATTTGATGAAATGTCCCGGGTGTTTGGAGTTTCGAAGGCAACTCTATCAAGAATTTTAACTACACGGGGGGAGGGAATTTCTGAGGAAATCTTCTCCAAGGTTAGTGAGGGGATGAGGAGGAATGGGAATGGTAAGAAGAATGTCTGAGGGGAAGTGTGAGATGTGTTCTGCCATCCTCTACTGTCTTTTGACAGAGAGAATGCGGGGAAGGTGTGAGGGGCCGTTTGAGAGCAGGGAAGCACATATTAACTCTTTAAGGAAATGCATTAGGAAAGGAGAGGTGAGGAGATGGCAAAGGACCCAAAGGTGTTAAGGGAGAGGGCTAAGCAGTTAATTGATGAGGCTAAAAGGATTGAAAATGAAAGGGCGATTAGGATTGGTAAGTATATGTTGAGGTATGCGGAGAGCGGATTTAAAGGGATGAGTATTGAGAAGATGAGAGAAGATATAGAGAGGCTTTAGGAGGGGATATGGGGGAAGTCTTAACAAAAGATCAGGGGTTTAAAGGGTTTGAGACGTGGTTGACTGCATTGAAGATGAAGTTGAAGATGTTTTTGTATGTGGGGGTTACATTTCTCGTAGTGCAGGTGTTGGTGACCTGTGTTTTGAGTTTGTGGTGGTATGGCCATTACTGGGGGCTTATTTTTAAGTACACGGGAGAGGGGGTTAAGGCGTTTGAGTTTCGGTATATTTTTGTTTTTCTGTGTCCGTATGTAGAGATACTGTTGAAGGAGAGCGGGAGAATATTCATTATCACTTTTGGTTTCTGGATTTTATATCCATTTGTTATGTGGAGATTTACGCAGAGGGCTAAGGAACAGTCAAAGGATCGCTATGTGAGAGGGGCAAGACTCATTACAGAGGAGGAACTTGCCAAGGCAATTAGGAGAGATGGGGAGCGGACAGACTTGCCTGTTGGCAGTGTGATGATGCCAATATCGGCAGAGGCTAAACATTGTTTTATCATCGGCAGGCCTGGAGTTGGAAAGACTGTGGCTATCTCTCAGATCATAGAGAGGTTGAAGGAGAGAAGGTCCGCCTCAGGCGGAAAGGGGATTATTTATGATTTCAAGGGTGATTATCTATCCCGGTTTTATGATCCATCAACCGATATCATTTTCAATCCTCTCGATCAACGGTGTCTGGGGTGGAGTGTTTTCAATGAAGTATCAACTTTTATGGATGTTGATGCTGTGGCTCATTCATTGATACCACCTGCTTATACGAGTGATCCTTTTTGGAATGATGCAGCAAGGGATGTTTTTTCCGGGATACTGCATTTTCTGTATCAGAATAGTACCAAGACCAATAGGGATATCTGGAATGCAGTTACAGCACCAGGGACTGATATAGCCGGTTGGTTGAGAGGGACTAAAGGAGGGGAGAGGGGGTTAAGGTACATCGAGGATGCATCGAGTAAGCAGGCTATGAGTGTGTTTGCTGTGATGATGCAGTATGTCAAGGCGTTCGAGTATATGGCTACGGCAGATGGGGGATTTTCGATTAAGCAGTGGCTTGAGGATGAAAAGTCGGGATTGGTGTTCATTACGAATTACAGTGATGTGAAGGATACGTTGAGACCGATCCTTTCTCTTTTTGTTGATTTGGTTGGAAGGAAGTTACTCTCCATGCCTGATAACTATGACCGGCGTATTTTCTTTATGCTCGATGAATTCGGCACTTTACAGAGGCTGTCGACAATTGTGCAGTTGTTAACGCTAAGCCGGTCGAAGGGTGGATCGTGTTGGTTGGGGATTCAGGATATCGGGCAGATAGACAAGATTTATACTTCTCAACTTAGGCAGTCAATTGTCAATGCGTGTGGCAGCAATTTGGTGTTTTCAGTGTCTGATCCTGAGACTGCAAGGTTTCTGAGCGAGAAGATTGGAGAGACTGAATATATCGAGACTGAGGAGACTCACTCGATGGGGACAGAGAATAATCGTGATGGGATTGCTCTTATTAGAAGGAAGAAGACAGAAAAACTTGTATTACCAAGTGACATACAGAATCTAAGAGATCTTACTGCATTTCTGAAATTGCCTAATTACGATGTTGCTAAGGTTCAATTCATATTCAGAAAATATTTAGATCAACATACACCGTTCATCATGAAGAAAGAATTTCATCTCGATAGTATTGTCTCTGAGCAGAATAGGGTTTTTGAAGGAACTAAAGATAGAACGAATAACAAGGAGATATCCTCTTCTAAGGAGAGAGGTATGCCTGATAGAGACAACAGGGATTACTCAGAGGATATCGAGAATGAGATTATTTAAAAAACTTTACGTCTTTTGGAGGTAGTTATGGAAGCATGGAATGTTTATACGGTTGGCGGGATAGAGTATATATCCCAGGTGCTTAAAGGCATTGTCATGATATTTGGAGAGAACTCATTTCAGTCTCTCGTCAGGGCATTCATGGTATGGGGACTCTTCATTGCTTCGTTCAGGCTTATTTCCCCAGATGGTCTACAGAGATTCTTTGGACAAATGCTGACAATATTTATTGCATTCAATATATTCTTTGCCGTAAAGAGAGATGTTACGATTATAGATAAGAAAGCCGGCCAGACATATGTTGTCAGTAGTGTCCCTCTTGGACCTGCTCTGGTTGCGTACATTGCATCAGGTGCGTCTAATTATATAACCGGCAAGTTTGATAGTCTTTTCCATAGCGGTACGGTTAATGTATGGACAGCAGAAGGCGGTACGCAGCAGACATATACTTCTTCGTCTCTCGATTACAGAAGCACAGGCTATGCAGGGATGTTCGATTACATCGGGCTACTTAAGAGAATGGATTTCTATAAGGTAGCCTCTCCTGATATCAGGGACTTCTCTGCAAGGCTTGATTCTTTTTTATATCAGTGCACATGGAATGAGATATCTGTTATGAAGCAAGAGGATGTAGAAAGTAAGTTTTTTAATGCCTCAGACCTCATGGCAGCACTCTACCCCGGGGTAAACCAGTTCATGACTTACACAGGGGAAGGGCTGACTACATGCGTGGATTTCTATACTAATCTAATGACAAAATTTGAGGAGATTAAAGCAAAAATAGAACCTGGCACCGATGAAAGCTACAGCATTTATGCCCTGTTTGGGCTCAAACAGAAGGATGTTGAGGCAATGCCTAATGTGGTCAATGATGTGCTGAAAGGGTCAGAGGATTTGACGAATAT
>JAKALU010000036.1 GCA_021824065.1 Nitrospirota bacterium | reverse complement strand
TATTGTAAGAAACAGGAAGCTAAAAACCACACCATTGACCTCGATACTTGAAGGTATCACAAGAGACAGCATAATAGAGATTGCCGGCAATGAGGGGATTGAGGTAGTAGAAGAGCGATTTACAAGGGACGAGCTTTATATAGCAGATGAGGCATTTTTTACTGGGACAGCAGCTGAGGTGACTCCAATAAGAGAAGTGGATGGGAGAACTATAGGCAATGGGAAACCTGGTGAAGTAACAAAGAAACTACAGTCTATCTTTTTTGATACAGTAAAAGGCAGGAATAAAAAATATAAAACTTGGTTAACGCGAGTTTAAAAAGGCCTGCGAAAACTTAACAGGCCTTTTTTTTACTGTGTTTAGTTATTTCTTGTGGCACTTTCCACAATTCGTATTGCTCTGATCGAAAGCAGTCTTGCCGTCATGGCAAGTTCCGCAGAACTTTCCAGCAACATGGTCAGCCTTTGTTATCTTTGCTGTGCCCTTTTTCATAGCGAATACCTTTGGATGGCAGTCAGCACATTTTTTGCCTTTATCAGCATGGACCTTTCCGTCAAATACTACCTTGCCCTGACTACCGCCAGCAAATTCAACTGTTTTCCCGGAAGGGACAGCCATTGCACTGCCAATAAATGCGATTGCTATTAGAAGTGTTAATGCAAGTGTGAGAATCTTCATTTCTTCACCCCCTTTCATAAGAAAATACTCTCCTAAATAATTTAGGAATCAAGTTCTATGCCAGTGAATTGCGTTGAAATTTATATTAGTAAAATAAAACATTTATCCTGATTTAAAGAACTCATTCCTATTTAGGAAAACAGAATCAGCACAATATATCAATATTTTACTTTGCTGTCAAGGGGAAAATAAATTTTGTTCCAAAATAAATTTTGGGAAAATAAATTGATGCCGTTGCAAAGAGGTAACATCATCAACTACCCTTTCTTATCCTTGAACTTTTCCGTCCCTCCTTGATAAACTTCTTATAGGTATAATCCCTTTAAACTATTGAGAATTATGCCCAGCATTGAATTTACATAAAACATTTTACATTATCGTTTTAGTCTACAGGGAAAGCGTTTGAGATACGAGTAGTTCAAAATATTCATACATTAAAGGCGAATATGAACATTATGAGGCGTAGAACTGCATCAGATGTAAAGGTGGCGCTCAACAAAAAACTGTGGTTCTCCTTAGGGGCTGTAGCTGTATATGTAGCGGCATTCTTTCTGTTCAGCCGTCTGTCAGGTGAAGGTGCGGTGTCGCTTACCCCTCTGCCGGTAATTGTGATAGGGTGGTTATGGGGATTACGCGCAGGACTTCTTGCCGGATTACTCTCCATCCCTTTTAACATACTCCTTCTCAGGATTTTTGGGAAGCTCGGTTTGGAGATCGTAACCTGCCCCCAAAGCTACGGGGTAGCGGTCAGCTCCATCATAATCGGCGCAGCAGTTGGCCGCATGCGCGACTTAACGAAGAGTTTAACCAAGAAAATTGATGAGCAGAAGTTGGCAGAGAATACGTTGAAACTCTCAAATGAATTCTCCATGACCGTCCTTAACGGCATGAATGATGCTGTCTCTATTATTAATGGCAATGATTTCAGGATAGTTAGAGCAAACAGTGCCTTCCTAAAAGAGCTTGGACTGAAAGAAGAGGAGGTTGTAGGAAAAACCTGTTACGAAATAACCCACCATCTGAATGCCCCATGTGCATCGCTGGAGCACACCTGCCCTATTGTAGATTCCCGACTAACAGGCGTGCATTCAGTATACGAACATGTGCATTACTCTAAAGACGGTAGAAAAATATATGTAGAGGTCTCTGTATCGCCGATAAGAAACAAAGATGGAAATATCACACTTTTCGTCCATGTATCAAGAGATATCACACAACGTAAACACTCGGAAGAGGAACTTAAGAGTTTTTCGCAGAAGATTGAGACTATTATAAACTCCTCAAGCGATATCATTTTTTTGAAAGATAAAGATTCCAGATACTTGGTAGTCAATGAACAATGTGGGAAGTTTTTCAACTTGCCCTTAAAAGACATTATTGGGAAAACAGACCTTGATCTTATGCCGGAGGAAGCATCTGAAAGATGCAGGATAAGCGATGAGAAGGCATTAAAATCAACAGGTACTATTCATAGTGAAGAGTATATTGGCGGTAGATGGTTCCATGCTGTTAAACAAAAAGTTGTGGACTCAGAAAAGAACATTGTCGGTATAGTGGCAGTGATTCGCGACATCACCGAGCGCAAGCGAGCTGAGGAAGCACTGCGTGAGAATGAAAAAAAGTTCTGGAGACTTTCACAGGAATTCCTCACCCTTCTTGACGCTATCCCTGATACTTTGCTCCTTCTTTCTCCAGACCTGAAAGTGCAGTGGGCAAACAAAGGTGCTGCATCCATACTGCATAAAGAGGTCTCTGAACTGACCGGGCAACACTGTTATAAATTATGGCACAACCGCTCTGCACCCTGTGAAGACTGCCATGCAATAAGGAGTTTTAATACAGGGAAAGTAGAGATCTCCCAGCGTTCAACCTCTGATGGCAGGTTCTGGGATTCAAGGGTATTCCCTATAAAAGAAGAGGATGGGAAAGTAAAGAATGTTATATCGATTATAAGGAACATCACAGAGCGAAAGATAGCGGAGGAGGCATTGCAGGAAAGCGAAGAACTCTTTCGTCAGATTTTTGAACAAAACGAAGACGCCCTAATGCTATTTAAGCCTGGAACCTGTGAGATTATAGATGTTAATCCAGCAGCCGAGAAACTTTTTGGATACAAAAAAGAGGAGCTTATTATCCATGGCCCTTCCGTGTTTGTTGATCCACGCGAGTTTGGAAAGTTCGAACCGCCAATCTGTGGTATTGAATCAATAAAAAGTTTCCATATAGACCAAATAACTAATATCAGGAAGGATGGGGTAAAAATCATTGTTACCGCCCGAGGGAAAATCATCAGATTGCAGAATACTAATGTTGTCTACTGTTTTTTCCGCGATATTACTGAAAAAATCCGCATGGAAGAAGAGGCCAGACTTATGCAGGCAAAATTAATCCAGGCAAACAAAATGACCTCCCTCGGCACACTTGTCTCAGGTGTTGCACATGAGATTAATAATCCAAATAATCTTATTATGTTCAATGGACAACTAATTTTTGACGCTTGGCAGGATGCCATTAAAATCCTTACCGGATATTATCATGAGAATGGTGATTTTTCTATAGGAGGGCTTCCTTTTTCAGAAATGAGAGAGGTTGCGCCTAAACTGCTTTCAGGTATAACCGACGGCTCCCGCCGGATAAAAAATATCATTAACAATCTAAGGGATTTTGCCCGACAGGACAAGGCAAGCCTGGATGGGCTGGTTAACATCAATGATGTAATTCTGGCTTCTGTCTCAATCCTAAACAACCAGATAAAAAACTATACTGAAAAATTTCATTATGCCCCTGATGAAAATCTACCCCATGTTAAAGGTAGTGCTCAACAGTTAGAACAGGTAATCATCAATCTCATTGTTAATTCCCTGCAGGCGCTGCCTGACAAGGAGTGTGGCATCCAAATAGCTACTTCTTTTAATAATGAACACGTCATAATACAGGTAAGAGATGAAGGGATTGGAATGTCTGAGGAAGTCCTTAAGCGGATAGGAGAGCCTTTTTTTACTACTAAACTTGATGCCGGAGGCACAGGACTGGGACTCTCTATATCCTATTCCATTATTACTGAGCATAGGGGTTCTCTTGAATTCGAATCCGAATCGGATAAGGGGACAACTGCGACTGTAAGATTGCCGAGAGATTAGGTTACATATATGAGGAGTTTATGAATCAGTCAGTGCTTCTTGTGGACGACGAGCCTCAACTCTTGCTCAGTGCCGGTGTAATGCTGCGCACAGTCGGGATTAACGAAGTACTGACTATCGAAGATAGCCGAAAAGTCTTACCCCTCCTCCCTGAACAGGATGTGGCAGTGGTTGTGCTGGATCTCTCAATGCCATACATATCAGGGGTCGAACTACTTGTTGAGATCAAACATGAATTTCCACAGATCCCGGTCATAATAATGACTGCAACAAGTGAAATAGAGACAGCAATAGAATGTATGAAGGCTGGCGCCTTCGATTATATTGTAAAGCCAGTGGATAAGAACAGATTTATCGAGAGCATAAAAAAAGCACTGGAACTGCATGACCTCCACAGGGAGATGTCCTTACTCAAGCGACACCTTCTTACAGATAAACTTGAACACGAGGCTGCTTTTTCATCAATTATTGCTAATAGCAAAAAGATGCGTGCTATTTTTCAATACGTGGAAGTCATCGCAGGGTCAAAGCAGCCGGTCTTGATCACCGGGGAAACCGGAGTAGGCAAAGAATTAATTGCCAGAGTACTGCATGACCTTAGTGGCTGTAAAGGTCAATTTATGGCTGTAAACGCAGCTGGCCTGGATGACACTGTATTTTCAGATACAATATTCGGGCATAAAAAGGGCGCATACACTGGAGCAGAACAAGCACGTGAAGGGCTGATTTTGAAGGCATCCGAGGGAACACTATTTCTTGATGAGATCGGCGACCTGAGTGAATCTTCACAGGTTAAACTCCTGCGTCTATTGCAGGAAGGGAATTTTTACCCCCTCGGCTCGGATGTTCCAATGCAAAGCAATGCACGGATCGTCGCTGCAACAAATCAGGACCTGCAACAACTGATATCGACAGGCAAGTTCAGAAAAGACCTGCATTACCGATTGCGTGCCCACAAGATTCATATCCCATCACTTCGAGAACGGCCCGAGGATATTCCTCTATTGGTAGATTACTTTCTTGAGGATGTGGCAAAATCTCAGAATAAGAAAAAACCCGTCCCCCCTCCTGAACTTATCTCGCTCCTTTCATCATATCATTTTCCTGGGAATGTTCGTGAACTCAAGACAATGGTCTTTGACGCTGTGATCCAGCATAAATCCGGGATACTCTCAATGAATAGTTTTAGGGAAATTATCAGACAAGATCGCTCTTCTCCTTCAAAAGGGGTTTCATCCACTGTGAAAAACTCAAATCTGCTGTCTGGTATTTTCGGTCGCTTTCCAACTCTTAAAGAAACTGAAGAGTATCTGATATCCGAGGCCCTCAGGCTTTCCAATGGCAATCAGGGTATTGCTGCATCATTGCTGGGTATTAGTCGTCAGGCCCTTAATAAAAGGTTGAATAGAAATAATAAATCCATTAAACATTAGAGGGCTGAGACATTTTTTGCACTACGACAATTGTTGCATCTATAATAACCATTTGATTTAACACTTTTTTTATCACTCCTTCAAAGATTTACTTAAAACCTGTCGCATCCTTTCATGAACCGGGGCAACCACATTGCAATTACCTACCATATTGATTTTAAGCGACAAACTTCTTTTTTTCTGAATATGGCATTTCTCATGCTATGTAATGATGTGGTGTGATATGACAAAACACATAATGATAATAGATGACGAACCTGATTTCCGTTATTCCGCTGGCATCGCATTGAGAAAGGCTGGATACAAAATCAGTGAAGCAGATAATGGGCGTAATGCTCTCGCATTGATCCTTAATGCACAGAAAATGGATGAGCATTTTGATCTGCTGTTGATTGACATGAGGATGCCTGAAATGTCCGGCATGGAATTAATCGAAGAATTGAAAAAGTCTAATATCTCAGTACCAATTTTTGTTATCTCCGCTTATGTTCATAGTGCCCTATTCAAAGAACTGCAGAGTAAGGGATGTTCAGAGTTCCTTCAAAAGCCCTTTGAGCCGGAAGAGATGGTAAGACGTGTCGAGAACATTCTTGAAGAAAACAACAACCCTCTTAAAAAGAAAGGAGAAAGGATATGGGAGTGAACAATCTTGCTGAGGCAATAATATTGCAGTCTATTGAGGATTTGTGGAGTGAAAAGCAGAGGAAGGAATGCATTGACTTTTTTAAAGGAGAGGGCTTTTGTATTTGTGCGGGGATTGCCGGCATGAATTTAACTGAACAGATAAGACTTTTAAACATGGTAAACAGGGTAGTGAAAAATGAAAGGAGAAAGATAAAGGTCGGGAATTTCTCTACATTGACTACGGTGTAACTTGTCCTGAGCAAAGCCCTACAAGCCTTGTTCAGTGTTTTTTTGCGAGCCAATCAATTTAGATGAGGTAATTAAAATGAAATAGGAAACCAACCTTTAACAAAGGGGGTTACTGTTATGAGGTTAGAGTATATACAAACCTTTGTTGATTCCGCACAAAATGTGCTTGAGGGTTTAATACATTCCGTTATAAAAACCGGCTCTATAACCTTAAAAGATTCATTGTCAGCCAGTGGGCTTTCTGCAACAGTCTTTGTGGCCGGTGGCGTAGAAGGCCGCATTGTCCTGGACATCGAACCAGGATTAGCAAAAAAGGTAGCAGGTCTTATGAATGGCATTGACTTTGATCACCTTGACCACCTTGCTGTAGATACAATCTGTGAACTCACCAATATAATCATAGGAAAAGCCGTTACCTTACTGAATAACAAAGGGTTCAGGTTCAAGACATCACCGCCATGCTTTTTCATCGGTGAAAAGACTTGGCATGGTCTTGAGTCTATGTGTATCTGCCTTTCTACTGAACTGGGAGACATAAAGGTAATGGCAGCGATCAAAGAAAAAGCTGCGGCTTTCGTTTGAAGAAAAAGGGGGTCTTATGGTCAAGAAAAACCAGGTTGTCAGGTTCATATTGGGGAAAGAATCTTTCGGAGTGGATATCGAGAAGGTTCAGGAAATTGTAACAGTGCCTGAGATAACCAGGGTTCCGGATACCCCGGATTTCCTTGAGGGGATAATAAACCTGCGGGGTAAAATAGTCTCAGTCATAGACCTCAGAAAAAGGCTCAGGTTTAACGGGGGCCAAAGAGACAAGAAAAACAGGATACTTGTAACAGAGGTCGAGGGGAAGGTTGTGGGCCTTATTGTTGACGAAGTCTCAGAAGTGCTCAAACTTAATCCCGACAGTATTGAACCACCACCGGAGATAGTTAATTCTGTGGGAGCGGAATACATAACCGGAGTCGGAAAACTTGAAGACAGGATAATTCTTCTGCTCGACCTCGGGAAAGTGCTGGACGCAAAAGACTTAGGAATGATAGGCAGTCATGAGACATTTGCAGATGCAGCAGTAAACCAGTAGCAAGACATTAAGAAACAAACCTGCAAAATTAGAAGGGGGAATTTATGAAGATGACAATTGGAAGAAAATTAACAATTGGTTTGGCAGTCATGCTAACCATGCTTGTGGTTATGAGCGGTGTTTTTCTCTGGGCGACAAAAGAGGTTAAGGAAGCAGAGGAAAAGACGCTGGCTCTTTCAAACCTGAACACATTTTTTTCCGAGAGGGTTGTGGACCACTTTAAATGGATGGACGGCCTTTCATCTGGTGTATTTATTCAGGGAAAAGAATTTAAAGGCAAATTAGATCCTGACGAATGTAACCTGGGCAAATGGATGGCATCCTATAAGCCATACTCTGATGAGATTGCTGCACCTTTTAAGGCAATGGATGAGCCTCACAGAAGGCTTCATGCAACTGCAGGGAAGATACTGGCGGCTTATAAGGCTGGTAACAAAGAGGTTTCCTATAAGATATTTACATCTGAGACAGTGCCTGCTGTTATATCCGTGCAGGATAATCTCCATAAAATGAAAGAAATCCTTAAAAAAGATGAAGAAACCTTGAGCAGATCTGTTCAGGTCGCTATAAAGAGGGCGAATATTGTTACTGTCGGTCTTGCGTTTTCAACCATCTTGTTTGGAATTTTTGGTGGCATTGTATTTGTCAGGGGCATCACCAAGCCGGTACAGAAGGTAATGGCAACCATGCAGAAGGTTGCAAAGGGAGACCTCACAGAAAAGGTTGACGTTGTAAAAAGCAAAGATGAGATAGGGCAGATGGCATCATACACAAACGAGATGATAGACAGTCTGAGCACCATGATAAGCCAGATTAAGGCCAATGCGGACCAGCTTGTTACTGCGTCATCCCAGATAGCAGCTTCCGCTGAACAGACATCAAAAAACTCCGAGTCATCAGCTTCAGCAGTAGAGGAGATGACATCCACGATGCATGAGATGTCAACAAATATCCAGAATGTTGCGAAGAACACACAGAAACAGGCATCCTCTGTTACCGAGACATCATCGTCTATAGAACAGATGGTAGCGTCAATAAAGAGGGTTGCTGAAAATGTAAAAAGGCTCGTTTCGATTTCAGAACAGTCAGGCGAGGCTGTGTCAGTAGGGTCAGGCGCTGTTAACAAGGCATCTACAGGCATGAATGAGATAAATGATGCTATTCAGCAGTCTGCACAAACAATTATAAGCCTTGGCTCTAAAACAGAAGATATGGCAAAAATAGTTGAGGTGATAGATGACATTGCAGAACAAACAAATCTCCTTGCTTTAAACGCAGCCATAGAAGCAGCAAGGGCAGGAGAACAGGGGATGGGTTTTGCTGTTGTTGCTGAAGAGGTGAGAAAACTGGCAGAGAGGTCTGCTAAATCTACACGTGAGATAGCTGACCTGATAAAGTCAATCGCAAATGAGGCACAGTCTTCTGTTGACAGTATGACCAAATGCACAGGCATTGTCGAACTGGGGCTGGTCTCAAGCCGTGAGGTTATTCAGGCTCTTGAAGGTATTAAATCTGCAGTTGAAGAAGTTTCAAAATATGCCAGCGAGATAGGCGCTGCGACACAGGAACAGTCAGCAGGCTCTGAACAGATAGGAAAGGCGATGGTGAACCTCAACGAGGTTACACAGGAAATAAGCACGGCTTCAGAGGAGCAATCTACCGGCGCCGAGCAGGTCGTGAAGGCGATAGAAAAGGTAAGAGAGATGGTTCAGCAGAATGCCTCAAGCGCTGTAGAACTTGCATCATCAGCAGAACAGCTTAGTAAGCAGTCGGGCGGCCTACAGAGTCTGGTAGAAAAATTTGCGGTGAACGGAAATGGGAGAAGAAATTAACGCAGATGCAAAGATAAAAACATGGTAAATAGTTATTCGATGAATCGGTGAGTGGCAAAAAACCATTCACCCATTCACCTATTCGCCACTTACAATAATTTTGCATTTTGCAGTTCGGTTTATTTAGTTCGAGGGGTTTCCATGACTGATGACGAATTTAAACTCTTCAGGGACCTGATCCATAAAGAATGCGGGATATTCCTTCATGACGGCAAAAAGGATTTCCTGAGGGCAAGGGTGGAAAAAAGACTTAATGCCCTTGATATGAAAAGTTTTTTTCAGTACTACAGGCATATAAATGATAACAACAGGGATGAATTATGCATCTTCATAGATTCAGTAACCATCCATGAGACCTCTTTTTTCAGGAATACGCCGCAGTTTCAGATGTTCAGGGAAAAGGTTTTGCCAGAAATAACGGAAAGGAAACGCAAACTCAGGGATTATAGTCTTAATATCTGGAGTGCTGGATGTGCAACAGGGGAAGAGCCTTATTCCATTGCGATAGATGTGTCAGAGACTGTCCCTGATGCCTCGCTCTGGAATATCAAAATCATTGCCTCTGACATCTCATTGAGATGTCTTGACTCTGCAAGCAAGGGGGTATATCCACGGGATAAGCTTAAGGATGTGCCTGAAAAATATATTGCAAAATGCTTCAGACAGGTTGGTGAATACTATGAAGTAAAAGACAGTATCAAGAAGCTCGTTGTGTTCGATTATCACAACATTATGCATGAAAACGGACTGGCAAATATGGATGCCATATTCTTCAGAAATGTAATGATATATTTTGATATTGAAGAGCAAAAAAAGATTATTGCGAGACTTCTCAGGGCGCTGAATCCAGAAGGGTATTTGTTCCTGGGACATGCAGAAACACTCCAGGGCATCTCAAACGGGGATCTCAGGTTTTTATACTGGAATAAAGGGACTGCGTATCAGAAAGTGAACAAACATGAGTGAGATAAAACTAACAGATTCGGATATAGAAGAACTAAGGGCTGCCTTTTTTACACAGGCCGAGGAGATACTTGACAATCTTCCATCGTATATCATGGCGGTTGAAGGGAACCCCGATGAAAGTAACTGGAAGGCATTAAAGAGGGCATTTCACACACTGAAGGGGGATTCAAAGGCAATGGGGTTTAATGGTCTCAGCACATTTGCACATAAGATCGAAGACCTTATAGCAGACATTAAAGATAACGAACCGGACAGTGCTTCTATTGACCTGTTCCTTGAATGCGCTGATGCGTTCAAAATCTCTCTTGATAAGATAGCTGTTGGTGAAGACCCCGATATATCAGATATTGTTTCAAAGATAGAATCCTATGCAGCCGGCCATAAGTACATGCCTTACAAACATGAAACACCCATGGTCAATAAGACCATTGGCAGGAGCCTGCCTTTTTTAAAGATCGAACCTGAACGTGTTGATATGATAATGAACCTTGTTGGAGAGCTTGTCATAGGGCGTTCAATGCTCTCACAGATAACATCCGAGGTTGATAATCTTAATAGAGAGTCTATTGCCCTACGTCTCGAGAATCTTAATTCCTCTTTTGAGCGCACGCTTTCCGACCTCCAAAGGTCGGTTATGAAGGTGAGGATGCTGCCTGTAGACCTTGTGTTCAGGCATTTCCCGAGGGTTGTGAGGGACCTGTCTGCAGAAAAGGGGAAGGTTGTCAGGTTCCAGATAGAGGGAGAACATACAGAGCTTGACAAAGGCATTGTTGATGTCATAGGCGAACCCCTTTTGCATATTATCAGAAATGCCATTGACCATGGCATAGAAACTCCAGAGGAGAGAAGGGCATCAGGAAAAACAGAAGAGGGCCTCATCTGCGTGCGGGCATTTCACCATGGGAACCAGATGGTCATCGAGGTCGAAGACGATGGAAGGGGGATAGACACAGATAAGCTAAAGGAGAAGGCAATTCAAAGGGGTATCGTCAGCACCGACGATGGAAAAAAGATGAGCGCTAAAGAGGCTATGAACCTTATTTCCCTTTCTGGATTCTCCACAGCTGAAAGCATAACAGAGGTATCAGGAAGAGGGGTTGGTATGGACATTGTAAAAGATGCTGTAGAATCCCTCAGGGGAATCATAGACATAACTTCTGAAAAAGGAAGAGGAACCAGGCTTACATTAAGGCTTCCTCTGACACTCGCAATCATAAAGTCCATTCTTTTTAGATACAAGGATGAGACCTTTGCACTTCCACTGTCATCGGTAACAGAAATAATCAGGGTATTGCCGGAAGATCTGGAGACAATAGCCGGGAATCCTGTGTTCAGGCACAAAAAAGGCATAACCCCTCTGATATCCATTGATGGAGCAGGGGTTAATAATCGTAAGTCTTTTATTATACTCATCGGTGTTGCCCAGATGAGAGCAGGTTTGATAACGGAAAAAATTATTGGCGAAGAGGAACTTGTCATTAAGGCGCTTGACCGCAGAGCATCAACAGGCCTTGCAACAGGTGCCTCTATACTCGGTAACGGAAAGGTTGTATTGATACTCGATCCGCTCTTTTTAATAAAACGGGCTCAAGAGACCAAGGATTCAAGGTGTCAAGGGGTCAAGAGTGAAGTCATAAATTAAAATTAACAAAAAGGAACTGGATGCCCGATTGAAGACTTCGGGCATGACATTTGTTTGGTCGTCATTCCCACTTACTGACTGCGGGAATCCAGAAAGGTAATTATGACACCCGGGAGAAAGATAAAGGTTCTCGTTGTTGACGACTCCGCCCTGATGAGAAAATTGATACCTCTAATTATCTCTTCTGATGAAGATATAGAAGTAATCGGAACTGCTATGGACGGAGATTTTGCCCTTAACAAGATATCCAAGTTAAGACCTGATGTTATTACACTCGATATTGATATGCCAAGAATGGATGGGCTTACAACACTCGGATCGATTGTAAGGGATTTCGGGATACCCGTGATTCTTGTCAGTTCTCTGACAAAAGAAGGGGCTGAGGTAACCCTTAAGGGGCTTGAGATGGGCGCCTTTGATTTTGTCCCTAAACCCAGAGAGGCAATCTCTGTTCATATATCCGAGATATCCTCTGAACTCATTGATAAGATCAAGGCAGCAGCTCATTGCAGGCATTTAAAATTCAAAGAGCCGGCTCCCCATAAGATCAAAGCGCAATCCAAAACTGTTTTGCCTCTCAAGTCTCCATCTGTAGAAAGTGTGGTAGCAATAGGTATCTCAACAGGCGGACCTCAGGCACTTACAGAGATACTCCCCTCAATCCCGGGCAGTTTTCCTTCCGGCATTCTGATTGTGCAGCATATGCCAGAAGGATTTACAGAACTCTTTGCGAAGCGCCTTGATTCTGTATGCCACATAAGTGTAAAGGAGGCTGCTGATGGTGATGTTGTGAGTCCGGGGATGGCATTGATATCTCCTGGCGGCAAACATCTTAAGGTTAAAAAAACTCATTACGGAGCAGTCTCGGTTCTAAGTCAATCCACAACAGTATCAGGCCACAGGCCATCTGCTACGGTGTTATTCGATTCTGTTGCAGAGGAATACAGAGAGAATGCGATAGGCGTAATAATGACAGGCATGGGTGATGACGGGGTAGAAGGACTGAGGAAGATAAAAGAAAAAGGGGGCGTAACTATTGCACAGGATGAGGAAACGTCAGTGATATACGGCATGCCCAAGGTTGCTGTTGAGAGAGGCTATGTTGATATGGTTCTCGGGCTTGAGGAGATAGTCCCGAACCTGATAAGGCTGACAGGCTCTAACGGGCTAAATAGAGGTTTTGAAGACGAGATAAAATTCCAATCTACCGATAGGAGGCACAATGGCAAGGTTTATGATAGTCGATGATTCCCTGTTCCAGAGAATGAATCTCAAAAAGATAATTGCACAGATGGGTGGAGATGTGATAGCCGAAGCTTCAAACGGCAGGGAGGCGATAGAACTATATCTCCGTATGAGGCCTGACCTCGTGCTGATGGACCTGGTGATGCCGGAGATGGAAGGGATAGAAGCAGTGGAAAAGATAATGGAGATCGATAAAGATGCGAAGATAGTAGTGGTGAGTTCTATCGGCTACGATGAGATTGTGAATAAGGCCCTCTTGTTAGGGGCAAAGCAATTCATGATAAAACCGGTGGACTTCACTCAAGCAGCCGATATAATAAGCTCGGTCTTGACGGAAGGAGGGGGGCCATGAAAAAAATCCTTATTGTAGAGGACTCGGCAACGATGCGGCTCTTCATCAGGATGTTCCTGAGAGGCCTCCAGGAAGTTACTCTGACCGAGGCCAGAGACGGCATTGATGCGCTTGAAAAAATAAACAAAGAGAATTTTGACCTCATAATAACGGATTTAAACATGCCGAGGCTGGACGGACTTCAATTAATAGAAAAAATAAGGGGGCTAATGGGACTTAAAATGCCGATTATCATTCTTACAACCAGAGGTGAAAAAACAGACGTAGAGAAGGGTCTTTCATTAGGTGCTGATAACTATGTCACCAAGCCGATAATAGGACCTGCTCTCACGAATCTCGTTATGAATTATATAGGGTAGGTTAAACCACTGTCCACTGTTGTGGCAAAAATAGCCTTTCATACGTCATCATTGCAAATATGTCAGTCATACCTGCAACAAAATCACATACCATCCTGTGCTTGTTGAGTTTTTTCTCTATCGGGATGTCTTTGAAGACCTCTTCGACATGTTCCAGATAATACTCATATAAATCCTTGAGCATTTTTTTTGCCTTTTTGAATTCCCTCTTTATCTTATCGCTCTCGTACACATGTTCATAAAGAAAGTCTCTAAGCCTGTATGTTGCTGATGATACATCATCACTCATTCTTAATTCAGCGAGGTCTATATCAATGGAGTTATAAATAAAATCTTTTACCATTGTGTCTATCCTTTTCGAATGGGTATCACCGAGAACCTTTACTATCTCTTTTGGTATGTCTGATCTTTTTATGACCTCTGCTCGCAGGGCGTCGTCCAGATCATGGTTAACATATGCAATAATATCTGAGACGCGCACTACCTGGCCTTCAAATGTCCCTGCCCTTTCTGCCTTTATATCAGGTATAATCATGCCCTTGCCCTTTGAGTGTTTTACAATTCCGTTTCTCACCTCATATGTAAGATTCAGCCCCTTGCCTTTCTGCTCAAGGAAATCCACAACCCTCAGGCTCTGTTTAAAGTGGTCAAACCCTCCTGGGTGTATCTCTCTTAAAATCGCTTCGCCTGCATGACCGAAAGGTGTGTGCCCAAGGTCATGTCCAAGCGCAATCGCCTCTGTCAAGTCTTCATTTAACCTTAATGCCCTTGCAATAGTCCTTGCTATCTGTGACACCTCAAGGACATGTGTAAGGCGGGTTCTGTAGTGATCTCCCCTCGGTGCGAGGAATACCTGTGTTTTGTGTTTCAGCCTTCTGAACGCCTTTGAATGTATAATCCTGTCCCTGTCTCGCTGAAAGCATGTCCTTATCTCGCCTTCCTTCTCAGGTTTCACTCTGCCTTTGCTATTAGCGCTCAGACACGCCCCTGGATGGAGGGTCTTTCTCTCTATCTCCTCTGTCTGTTCACGAATGGTCACAGGATAAATATTCTCCTTTGAAAAACCTGAGTTTAGAAAAGTATATCAAAGATGTTTAAAAAAAATCATTAAAAACGGCTTTTTGCCACCAATTTATATCTGCCCGCAAGGATTTGAAACACTCCGGAGTAAAGGTTAAAATCAATTTATGGAGAAAGAAGCATATCTGTACAGCAAGCTTGCTGAAGGAAAAGTTAAGTGCCTCACCTGCCAGAGAAGATGTGTTATCCAGAAAGGCAAAACAGGTTGGTGTCATACAAGAATAAATAAAGGCGGGGCGCTCTATAGTGTGATATACGGAGAGGTTTCCTCATTATCAATAAATCCAATAGAGAAAAAACCTGTTTTCCATTTCTATCCTGGTTCGAAGTGGTTTTCTATCGGGAGTGTGGGCTGTAATTTCAGATGCCCCGGTTGCCAGAACTGGGATATATCACACTGGAAAGAAGGGACTATGCATACAGAATATATATCTCCTGAAGAACTTGTTTCCAGGGCAAAGGCTATGGAATGTATCGGCATATCATGGACATTCAATGAACCTACTCTCTGGTTTGAGTACACTTTAGATTCTGCAAAACTTGCAAAGACCCGGGGTCTTTATACCAATTATGTTACAAATGGGTTTATCACAGAAAATGCATTTGATATGATTTCACCGTTTCTTGATGTTTACAGGGTCGACATAAAGGCTTTTTCAGAAAAAACCTACTTGAGGACCGGGCATATAAAAGATTTAAAAGGGATCCTTCATATAACCGAGAAAGCAAAAAATTCTGGAATGCATGTTGAGTGTGTTACAAATATTACCCCGGGATTCAATGACAATGATGAAGAACTCCGTGGAATTGCCTCCTGGATAAAAAATAATCTCGGCCCCGAGACCCCCTGGCATGTGACAAGGTTTTATCCCCATCTTGATCTCAGCCATCTTTCACCAACACCCATATCTACCCTTGAAAAGGCATGGACAATAGGCAAAGAAGAAGGACTCTGGTACGTGTACCTTGGAAATGTCCCAGGGCATAAGCTTGAGAACACATACTGCCATAAGTGCGGTGATTTGTTGATAGGAAGATACGTCTTCGAAATCGTCAAAAATAAGATTAAGGATAATAAATGCCCGAAATGTGAAACTCTGATTCCGGGAAGGTTTCAATAGAGAATGCAGTTCTAACCTTAAAACTTTTCTGCCGGCCCCCTTCATAAATTCTTCATAAAGACATGCTAAACTTAACCGAGGTGAAAGTATGAAAAATTTTTTGCTTATAACAACATTAATTTTTAGCCTGTGCCAGATTGGCATAGTGGAGGCCGGGACTATGGATAAAAATGCTGGTATAAATAAAAAGCTTGAGAAGGCCACTTTTGGAGGCGGGTGTTTCTGGTGCATGCAGTATTCCTTTGATAAGGTAAAGGGAGTTGTATCTACCTCTGTAGGTTATACAGGAGGTAATAAGAAAAACCCGACTTACAAAGAGGTATCCTCAGGCATCACAGGTCATGCCGAGGCAATTGAGATTGTATTTGACCCTTCGCAGATAACATATTCAGAGCTTCTGGATGTCTTCTGGAAGAATATTAACCCGACAACTCCTAACAAGCAGTTTGCTGACGAGGGGACTCAATACAGAACTGCTATTTTTTACCACAACGAAAAACAGAGAAAACTTGCAATTGAATCAAAGGAAAAACTCGGGAAGTCAGGAAGGTTTAACAAGCCGATAGTCACCGAAATCGTTCCGGCAGCAACATTCTATAAGGCTGAAGAATACCATCAGAAATATTATGAGAAAAATTCTCTGAGATACAAGGCTTATCATTTTGGCTCTGGCAGAGAACAGTACTTAAAGAAAATATGGGGAGATAAACCTGAGATGAAAAATCCTCCGGGTAACTCCGAAAAATACAGTAAACCAGCAAAGGAAGAACTTAAGAAGAAACTGAAGACTTTGCAATACAAAGTAACGCAGGAATGCGCTACAGAAAAGGCCTTTGACAACGAATACTGGAATAACAAGAGAGAGGGCATCTACGTTGATGTTGTTTCTGGCGAGCCATTGTTCAGTTCCCTCGATAAGTTTGATTCAGGCACTGGCTGGCCGAGCTTTACTAAACCTTTGATACCAGGGAACGTCGTTGAAAAAGAAGATAAAAGTCATCTCATGACAAGGACAGAGGTAAAGAGCAAACACGGCGATTCACACCTCGGTCATGTATTTGATGACGGTCCTGCACCAACGGGACTGCGTTACTGCATAAACTCAGCGTCCCTTCGCTTTATTCCAAAAGAGGATTTAGAGAAAGAAGGATATGGAGAGTATAAAAAGCTTTTCGAAAAATAGCAGTCTCAGAACCTTACAATGAACACATCTCACTGGTCAATTGTGCATTCATGGAGAGTCTTGTTATATCTTATTGTTTCAAACATCGGGCTCTCAAGTTATTAATCGTTATTTTTAATTTTCTTTCAAATCATTTAGTATAAAAATAATGGCTCAGTGTAAATTATGCAATACTGTTTCGAACTATATCTCAAAAGAGCTCGGTGTCTGCCTTAAATGTATAAGAGAAAATCCTTCAGATGCCTTGCTGGTTGCGATGAAAACTCATGCAAAAAGCAGGACTGCTTTCGGACTACCGGAAAGGCCTCCAAAAGATCCTGAAGGCATACCCTGCAATATCTGTGTGAATGAATGCAGAATCCCTGAAAATAGTACCGGGTACTGTGGATTAAGGAAAAATAAAGGGGGAAGGCTTACAGGGGTATCGCCTGAGGAAGGAAAACTCTCATGGTATCACGACCCCCTTCCGACAAACTGCGTTGGGGATTGGGTATGCCCTGGAGGAACAGGCGCAGGCTACCCGAAATACGCATACGCCAGAGGGCCCGAATACGGATATAAAAACCTCGCAGTATTTTTTCATGCATGTTCATTCAACTGTCTTTTTTGCCAGAACTGGCACTTCAGGCAAGAGACCCTGAGACCTTATACAACACCTGTACACAACCTTGTCTCAGATGTTGATGAAAAGACATCCTGTATCTGCTATTTTGGTGGCGACCCGACACCTCAGCTCCCATTTGCACTAAAGGCTTCAAAACTTGCCATCGAAGAAAATAAGGATAGAATCCTGAGAATTTGCTGGGAGACAAATGGCTCCATGCACAAAGGACTCCTTGACGAAATGATAAAACTTTCCCTCAATTCAGGGGGCTGTGTAAAGTTTGATTTAAAGGCATGGGATGAGAATCTTCATAAAGCTTTAACCGGTATCACGAATAAAAGAACCCTGGAGAATTTCTTAAGAACAGGAGAAAAGATCAAAGAAAGGTCTGTTCCTCCTTTTCTCATCGCGAGCACCCTCCTTGTACCGGGTTATATAGACGAAGATGAAATAAGCAATATTGCAAGATTCATTGCCTCAATAAACCCTGATATCCCATACAGCTTGCTCGCCTTTTACCCTCATTTTTATATGTCAGACTTGCCTCTGGTTTCAAAGACACTGGCTGAGAGATGTCTCAAGATTGCTCGAAAACAAGGGCTAACAAATGTCAGAATAGGTAATATCCACCTTCTCACATAGGTTCAGACAGAAAGAAGTTGTTAGAGCAGTAAAGATTCATACAACAGAGGAAAATCTTTTCTTGAATTCATCAACTTTCATGTGCGCTGCCTGAGCCAATTTTTTAATATTCTCAGCTTTGAAATCATTTTTTTCCAACCTTATCATGTATGCCCTTCCAACAAGATATGCCTCGGATGAGGTGTCAACATACCTTATCTTCACCTTATCTGTATCAGGCTCAAACATCTCGCAGAAGGGCACAGACTTAAGTTTTCCTTCATAGAACATTATCATGGAACCCGTGCCTCCCATCAGGAGAAATCTCACCGCGCCATATCCGAGGTTTCTTGTATATTCAGCATCAAATGGTATCGGGTCAGCAGCCCTGAGCTCGTATCCGATGTTTTTGTCAACAATCGTAGTCTTAATCCCACGGCTTTCAAGGCTTTTATTAACTATTGACTTCATCACCCTTCCAAGCTGAATCTCAGAAAGTCTTACCCTTCCAGTCTCGTCCTTTTCTATGACCTCGTATTCGAGGAGTTCTTTCTGGTCGAATTTATTTGCAATCCCCTCTGCAAGAACAGCAACACCATAATCCTTTCCCAGCGCAAGCCTCTTGATGATAGAGCCCTCAAGGATATCCGCAACCTTTTTTGCAGAAAGTTTTTCTTCCTTAAATTCCTCCGGGATGAGTGTTATTGTTGCGCCTGATGCCTTTCCTATACCAAGTGCGAGGTGACCGGTATATCTTCCCATTGTTGACACAAAATACCATCTGCCTGTTGTCCTTGCATCTTCAATGATATTCTCAACAAGCTCAACTCCCCAGTGTCTTGCAGTCTCATATCCAAAAGTCGGCATTCCAGCCGGCAGAAGAAGGTCATTGTCTATTGTCTTTGGCACATGCACAACTGCAATCTGTCCTTTAGCCTCTTTTTCTATCCACCTTGCCATATACAATGTGCCTTCTCCACCGATTGTAATAAGATATCTGACCTTGAGAGACTTCAGGGTTGTCATAAGGGTTTTGAATCCTTCTTTCACTTTGGCAGGAAATTCTCTTGAGGTTCTAAGGATTGAGCCTCCTGTGATGTGAATCTGGCTGACATCGCGTATTGTAAGCTCAATAGCCTTTTTCCTGTCCCCTGCAAAAAGG
>JAKALU010000035.1:15765-19576 GCA_021824065.1 Nitrospirota bacterium | reverse complement strand
TTCCGATCTAATGCACAATATTTATTCAGTCAAAAATCCTCCAGCATGCGGAGTTACATCTTCTGCTTTCGATGATTACGCCTCTGGGATGGCTTGAAAGGGTTCCAACGTATAAAGAGAAACAGCAGGAACTCAAGGACAGGGATCTGTCTACCTATGGTTTCTTAGGATATCCGCTTCTGCAGACAGCTGACATAATAATCTATCGCGCTAAATACGTGCCTGTAGGTATTGATCAGGTGCCTCATCTTGAGATATCGAGAGAGGTCGCAAGAAGATTTAACTATCTTTATAAAGAGGTCTTTCCCGAGCCAGAGGCATTGCTTACAGAGTTCCCGAAGGTGGTGGGCATTGATGGAAGAAAGATGTCAAAAAGCTATGACAATGCAATATATCTTTCTGACTCTCCTGAGATTGTCGAGCAGAAACTGAGGACAATGATGACAGACCCTGCGAGAAAGCGGAGGTCAGACAAAGGCAATCCAGAGCTTTCCCCTGTATTTCAACTCCATAAAATCTTTTCAACAAAAGAAGAGCAAGACGAAGTCGAAGAAGGCTGCCGCACTGCAGGCATTGGCTGTATCGATTGTAAGAAGATACTGATAAAGAATATATTTAAAGTTCTTGAGCCGATATGGAAAAAGCGTTCCGAGCTTATTGGCAATCCAGAACGTCTCAGAGAGATTTCTGAAAAGGGCACTGACAAGGCGAGAAAGGTTGCAGAGGAGACAATGAGGATTGTGCGTGAGGCAATGGGGCTGATTTAGTCCCAAGCATGTCTAATGCCAACTTGGCATATTAATTGTTAGATGAAACAACATAATAAAAAAACAGAGAAAGGGGAAAGGTTCGAAAAACAAATAAAACGCATACTCGATTTAATTCACCATGCTGATGCGCAAATAGAATGGAATGATCGGATTCCAGATCCTGATAATCCAAAACAAGGAAGACAGATAGATATAACTATCAGAAGAGACAATACACTGACAATTGTTGAATGCCGTGCTCACGAAGACCCTCAAGATGTAAAGTGGATTGAGGAACTGATTGGCCGTAGAATCAGCCTAAATGCAAATATGGTAATTGCGGTGTCATCATCAGGATTTACTGGGGGTGCCATCTCAAAAGCAAAGAACTACGGCATAATATTAAGAAATCTTTCCAAGCTAAGCGACGAAGAAATTGCATCTTGGGGACAAACCGTTGCTCTTATTGTAACTTTTTATGAATATAAGAACGTCTGCATTGAAGTCTTCTTTAGAAAGGACGAAAATAAACCGTTAGTAACTTCAAGAAATATATACGATTATTTTAGGGATAATATCTTCAGGCTCATTGAAATTTATAATGGTGCTGCAGAAACTTTAGAAAAAAAACAATTTATTACACCTGCAGAATATTGAAGTCGAAATCAGTAACCTACGCAATATTATCATCAACGGCAGAGAGGCAATAAAAATGAGATTCTCATCTAATTTCCAAATTATTCAGCAACATATTAATGTTCCACATATTTTAAGTTATGAAGAATATCCTGGAAATAATTCGTTGGCATATGTTCAAAAGTTTGATGCTGGTGAATCAGAAGTAATAATTTCTGGCAAAAAAATAGTGGATACAATAGATTTTCATGGAATTTATACACCACCATATTGCCAACTAAGAACATTTTTATTTGATTTTGGAGAAGAAAAAGAAATTATCATGGGAAAATGCAATATCATCGAAGATTATAGTAAAATGTTTAACTTCCAGAAAATTGAATTATTACCGAAATACTTATAAGACATCTAATGAATCAATCGAGGCGACAGGGATAGTCCCGGACAGAAGTTGTGGCAATAAAAATATCCTCTTCTAATTATGGTATAATTTATTCAGAAAGGTGAAGAAAATGTCTTTGATTGATACAAAATACGAGCATGTTACCCTCAACGAAAAGGGAGTACCTGTTATTGCAGGGACTACAATGAAGGTGGTTGAACTTGTGTCTGAAAAGATCGCCTATGGCTGGAGCCCTGAGGAACTTCATTTCCAGCATCCCTATTTATCTATGGGACAGATTCATTCATCATTAGCCTACTATTATGACCACGAGATGGAACTGAATAAAGATGTAGAGCATCGCCTGCAAAGCATTCAAAAATATAGACCTCCTGAAAAGACATCTTTAAGAGAAAGACTGAAAAGCAGCGGTCTTCTTTAATGTCTGTCAATCTCTACATGGATGCGCATATTCCAAAAGCAATTACGATTGGGCTTCGATTGCTGGGAGTTGATGTGATCACAGCACAGGAAGACAAAGCAGATAAATTATCTGACCCGGAATTAATGGACCGCGCAGATGCCTTAAAGCGTGTTCTGTTTACTTTTGATGACGACCTGCTCATCGAAGCCGCAAACCGTCAAAATGCAAATGTCCCATTTTCAGGAGTCATTTATGCTTCGCCTCTGCGAGTTTCAATTGGAACTTGTATCAGAAATTTAGAAATAATTGCTAAGGCAGGAGAACCAGAAGACCTTGCAAATAAGGTTGAGTTTTTACCCTTATAACATTAAGCGGATTTGAAATGCGTATAGCCAGCACTTCAAAGTATCACATAAAATTCTATTTTTCACTGTTTATTGCTGCTTTATTTCTGCTTTTTCCCTCTCCTGCCCACTCATTCATATCAGATAAAGAAATTGCATCTTTTCAGGAAGAAATGGCAGATATGCCAATTGGTGAGAGGATTGCGTTGTGGGCTGAAAAGTTTGTAGGCACGCCTTACGACCCGGACCCTCTGGGTGAATATGTAACAAAAAATGTAATTATTGCCGACGAGCGTGTGGACTGTATGTACCTAAGTTTCAGGGCAGTTGAACTTGCAATGAGTCTTACACCAGAAGAGGCTATAAACATTGCGCTCGATAAAAGGTTTATAGATAGAGGGAGGCTTGATAACAAAGGGAAAGTGATCAATTATGATGACAGGTTTCAATATGGCGAAGACATGCTCGACAGCAGCAAATGGGGAAAAGAAATTACAGGAGAGTTAGGCAAGATTTCAAAGATAGAAGGCTCAAGGGGAAAAGACAAGGTGAAGATTATTTCAAAAAATGATTTCCTGAACAGTTCAAGTAGTTCAAAGTTAAAAAATGGTGATTTTGTTTTTTTTATAAAGGCTGTTGAAAAAAGAAAGGTTGGCGAGATAGTCGGACATATAGGAATAATAAAAACAGAATTCAAAATTCAAGATTCAAAATTTAAAATAAAGGGTGATGACCAAAAAGAAATTTATCTAATTCATGCATCCGGGGTAAAAAACAAGGATGGGAGAGTCAAAAAAGTCAGGCTTTATGACTATATAAGTTCTATGCCTTTCATAGGCGTTAGGGTAAGCAGATTCGATTAATGCCGTTTTTGTGACGGCATTAACCCTTTAACTTTTTTATTATCTCAGGGAACTGCTTCTTAAACTCTGGATGAGCCCTGCTAAAGAATAACTTCATGCCCTTTATCTCTGTCTGAATATCCTTTAAAACCTTTTTAATATCATCCACTTCATCGAGTTTCTCCGAAAGGATAGTAACCTCTCCTTCGATAAGGTCGAGTCTTTCTTTTAAAACTGATTCTTTCATTATTACCTCTATTTATTAGCTCTTCTCTGGTGCTTGGTCTTTTTGAGCAGTTTTTTATGTTTGTGCTTGCTCATCTTTTTCTTACGCCATTTTACAACACTACCCACTGAATCACCTCCTTTTTAAAAAGTGTCAAAGAGTCATAGTGTCAGAGTATCAAAGCAGCTTTGACCCTATGATACTTTTT
>JAKALU010000035.1:0-15755 GCA_021824065.1 Nitrospirota bacterium | reverse complement strand
ATATATAGCAGAAGTAATATTTAAAGTCTTTTCCCCTGTTTACTGGTTACTGTATGCTGTCCACTGTATTCTTTCGCCTGGTGCATGAATGCCTCAAGCTGTATTTCTGTTGTCGGAGATTCTGTCCCGTCATAAGGAATGTTTATGCACGGTACACCATAATCTCTGTTAAGACCCTGCATTAATGCAGTTACTATTGTTCCCGGCATACATCCAAACGGCATCGCATTTACAATGCCCGAAGCCCCATTGTCTATAAGATCAATGGCCTTCCCGATACTCAGTATCGCCTCTCCTTCAAAAGAACTGTGCAAATAGGGCGCTGCCTTTTTGAAAATCTCTTTTGTCTCAGGTTCTTTCAGGGTTTTAAGAAAACCTTTAAAACGTCCTGAATATCTGTGCTCTATCCTTTTTTGAAAGACCCTTTTTAAAAGAGTATTCATAATAGCAGACCAATCTTTTTTTAGCAAGGCTTTTTGAATGGCCATGAGATTTACATAGTAAATCCATTCCTCAACAGGCGCAAGCCACGCCTCACCGCCCAGGGCTTCAATCTTTCTTATCAGATCCTCGTTAGAGAATTTATTACTTCTGACAAATATCTCACCTATTATCCCTATTAATGGTTTTCTCTCTTTATATCTTGGCAGGTTTTCAAAATCCCTGCGCATTTTTTCGAGGATATCTTCAATCTTCCCGTTATTCCCCATTAACGAAAGGTGCATTTTTTTGAGATATTCCTGGTAAAAAAAGTCTGCTGAGCCTTTCTCCTGCTCATAAGGCCTTGTCTCATGCAGGCATTTAATCAGAAGTTCATATGCGATAATACCTTTCCATGACCACAGTGTGAAATCTTTACCAATGACCCCGAGATCTTTGTAAAATTCTGCATCCTGATTAGGTGAAAATATAGGCACATTGTCATATCCGAGTTCATCGAGTATAAGCCTGTGGAATACATTATATTGTCCAAACCTGCATGGCCCTGAACCTGAAGGCATGAAGAAGGCAGATTCTTCGGACTGAAAATCAGGAGAAAAAACCTTCTTAAGCATATCCCCGGTTGTCACCGCACATGGATAGCATTCTTTTCCTGATACATACATCTTACCTAAATCTATCGCCTCTTTATCAGATTCAGGCAATACTTCTGAAGGCACCCCGCAGCGTTCAAAGGCAGCTGCTAAGGCAAATGCGTGGTCAGACATTCTGGGAAGGTAAACAGTTCTTTTATGTAATTGCTTATCAGAAATAGTCTTTTTCTGACCCCTGGCCTTTTTCCCCTGAACCACGGCTTGTTTATTCCCTATGCTATCAAGGAAAGCCTCACACCTTGTTATAGCCCCGGCATCTGCGCTGTGTTCGTCTATCTCGATGTGGAGGAATGGTTTCCCGCGTAATTCTTTTTTGAAGTATTTAAGTATGAAAGAGTCAGGCCCGCACGAAAAGTTTCCGATATAAACAGGGTAGAGATGTGGATTTTCTCTTATTGCCTTTGCTGCCTTTAGTATTCTCTGGCCTGCCCTCCAGTACATATTAGGCCATTCGGTATCTATCTTATAGTCATTGAGCTGCAGAAAATCCATAGGGACGGATAAGACGTTGAGGTCTGCAAGTTTTTTGGGTATCTCAAGATTCATCCCGCTGTCAAATGCATTATAAGCACGACCAGTAATTATGAGTGTCTTGTCTTTTATCGAAGACAGGACCTCAACGCCTTTTGTGTTTATAGCCTTATTAAAGTCATCCTGTGCCTGCTCTGCTATGCTGATTGCAGTTTTTATTTTGTCCTTCCTTATCCCGAAGGGTTTGAGCGCCTTTGTGAGTTCATTCAGCATGAATTTTTTACCGCGCTTGAGATTTATAACCGGCGCTACTATCTTTACCCCCTCAGGAATATCTTTTGTAGAGGGGTTTATACTGTTGAAGGCAACCCGTGATACATACGGGATGGTTTGAGTATAAGGGCAGGCAAACCCTCTCTCTAAGGATTCTTCCTCTGTGTTCAGATTTATAAAACTCGGTATGAACAAGGCATCAATGCCTGAGTTCAGGAGATATTTTATATGACCGTACGCAACCTTAACAGGGAAGCAGGTTTCTGAAATAATAGATTCAAGCCCAAGATTTACAATCTGTCTGTTTGTCTTTGGCGAGACCTCAACATCAAAACCGAGTTCCCATAATAAAGTTGTCCAGAAAGGAAGATATTCATGGAAGTAAAAGATATAAGGGATGCCTATTCTGGGTCTCGAGTTTTGAGTTTTGAGTTCTGAGTTTTCTTTATCCTTTAACTCTGAACTCTGAGCTCTGAACTCTGAACAGTATTTCAGATGTTCCTTCCACAGCATCTCATCTCTGAAAGCAAAAAGATCCGGGATTGCTGAGGATGCCTTCTTCTTTCTGACGTCATATTTTTCGCATCTCCCGCCATAGAAGAGATAACCGTCTTCACCTTCGATCTTTACTCTGTTAATTTCGCAGACATTCGGACATCCTTTGCACTCAAAGGATGAGACCTCATATGAACGCCTTGAAAGTTCAAAGCCCTTGAAGCTGGTCCTGCCCATCTGAGGCGGATCGGAGTTCGGGGTAATTACTCCCCCTTTTCCCCCCCTTGACAAGGGGGGGATGGGGGGGTGACTTTTGACTTTTGATTTCTGACTTTTCATGTGCTCCATCGCAATCAAAGCCATGCCTATTGCGCCTGTAACGTCATGATGAGGAGGGACTGTTATTTTTGTATTCAGGTATTTTTCGAAGGCTGCAACTACCGACTTGTTGAATGCTACCCCGCCCTGGAAAAATATATTTTCACCAATCTTTTTCCCCGCAACGACTCTGTTTATATAGTTCTGGACAATGGAATATGCAAGACCTGCGAGAAGGTTGTTCTTATCGGCACCGCGCTGCAGATTAGACATGAGAGAGTTTTCCATAAAGACTGTACATCTTTCACCCAGCCTGCATGGGTTTTCAGAGGAGAAGGCACAGTTGGCAAATTCATCTTTTATTGGAATATTTAGTTTCTCAGCCTGCTCTTCAAGGAATGAGCCTGTTCCGGCAGCACATGCCTTGTTCATCTCAAAATCAACAATGACGCCATCTTTAAGAGATATGTATTTAGAGTCCTGCCCGCCTATCTCAAAGATTGTATCAACGTTTTTGTCAATGAATGCAGCAGCAGTTGCCTGGGCAGTAATTTCATTTTTTACAATGTCAGCGCCAACGTAATCCGCAATCATATACCTGCCTGAGCCTGTTGTGCCAACACTCATTATCTTAACCTTGTCTCCGATCTCCTCTCCTATCTCTCTAAGCCCTTGTTTTACTGCCTCTATTGGTTGCCCGGCAGTCATCAGGTATCGCTTTGAAAGCAGACGTCCATCTTCATCTATAACAGCGAGGTTTGTGCTTATAGAGCCAACATCAATGCCGAGATAGGCAGGTATTAGTTCGGAGTTTGGAGTTTGGAGTTTGGAGTTTAATTTTGAGTTTTTTTTGTTTTTTAACTCATAACTCATAACTCTTAACTCATCGCTGTCTTTAAGGTGTCTCTCAAAAAAATCATCCCCTTCCATAACCAGTGGTCTATGCCCTGCTTCTGAAGGCTTTTCTGATTTCAAAAAGTCCTCAAGTTTTTTAATATCAAATAAATTTATTTTGCCTGCATCCATGTCTTTAAAGGCAGCACCCAGCGCACCCATCAAAGCAGAATCAGGCGGCACATAAAGTTCATTGAGTTCAAATACACTCTGAAATGCCCTGACCATCCCTTTATTTGCGGCAACCCCGCCTTGAAATGAAACAGGTATTTCTATTTTCCTTCCACGAGATATAGAGCCCTTAAAATTCCTTGCAACAGCGAAGCACAAACCAGCGACAATATCATCCATCGGGGTTGCAATCTGCTGAAGGTGAATCATGTCTGACTTTGCAAAAACACTGCATCTTCCCGCGATCCTCGGGGGGTTCTTTGACCTAAGACTGAGCTCACTGAATTCCTCTATTGTAAGTCGCAGCCTTTCTGCCTGCTGGTCAAGGAATGAGCCTGTTCCAGCAGCACAAACTGAATTCATCGAGAACTCCTTCACTCCATTTTCTCCGAGCAGTATAAGCTTTGAATCCTCGCCTCCAAGCTCTATGATTGTCTTGATGTGGGGAAAGAGTTTACTTGTTGCATAAGCCTGTGCAACAAGTTCATTGACGGGCTCTATGCCTAAAACAGAGGCAATAAGTCTGCCAGCAGACCCGGTAATAGAAAGTGAATAATCTCTGGTTAATTCGGAATTAGTAATCCCCCCACGCCCCCCTTTAGTAAAGGGGGGTAAGGGGGGATTTGTCTCGTTAAGTTTGATGTTTTTAAGCAAATCAAGTGCAACCTTAAGAGGATGCCCCTTATGCCTTACATAATTACTGTCAAGTTTTCTGCCCTTTTCATCGAGTATAACAAGCTTCACGCTTACAGAGCCTGCATCTAAACCTATGAATCTCATGGAAACTCCTTAAGACATATAACTTTAATATTATTGTGTGATAATTTTATCATACAAAAGTCTGAAAGGGAAACATATGAAAAAGGTGGGAAATTTTTAGATTTAATTTGACTTTTATATATAGTTAGAGTAGATTATAGGCGCATATGACTGGAGGACTGCTTAATAATAAAATAAGCAGGAAGTGCCCAAAATTAGAAAAAAGTGACGAAATTTGTCAATCTATTCTTTAACAGAATAGTATTTTGTTAAATATCTATTTGATTTTGCTACTTTTTCAAGGTATTTGATGTGGTATGAAAACTGCTATTAGAATCTGAAGTTATGCTAAACAGTTTTCTGTAGTTGGCAGGAAGAGAAGTCACTGACACTCAAAAATGAGGAGGTGATGCTTAAAGGCAGTGAGTAGTGGGGAGTGAATAGCAAGCAAAACAGTGGTCACTGACCACTGACACTCAAAAAAGGAGGAAATATGTTTAAGGCAATGCAAAACATTAAGGAGCAGAAAGGTTTTACCCTTATCGAGCTCCTCATAGTCGTGGCAATCATCGGAATCCTTGCAGCAATCGCAATCCCCGGCTACATCGGTATGCAGGAGAGGGGAAGAAAAGGCGCAGTTCAGAGAGCAGCTGCCTCAGCAGAACCAGACCTTCAAGCATGGCTTGCCTCAGCACGTAAAGGAGGAAGTCTTACAGAGGTAGATACCAATGGTGATGGTCAAGTTACATCTGCAGATTTAAATAATTCTGACCTTGCAACGAATCTTGCTGTCGCTAATAACCTTTGCAGTCTCTATATAAGCGCAAAGGCCCAGGCAACAGGTGGTACCGCGGAGAAATCGCCATGGGACGCGTCATCAGACCTGTGGACAACAACAGCATCAGCTGGTACAGTTCCAAATGCTCGAGTTGCATGTAATCATGGTGCTGCTTCGTCGTTCATTACCCTTGATGCAAGGGATAAAGTTGGCGCTATACTGTATTCAAAAAAGATCTCTGCTGATTGACGATTATTTTTTATTACAGACATCAAAAAGCCATGCAGTCCTGCATGGCTTTTTGATGTAAACTGAATCTTTCTATGTTTAACCTGCTAAAATCATCTGGGATTTTCAAAACAATAAAATTCCTTGTAATAGCCCTTTTCTTTATTGTAATTTTTTTAGCATTTCTGAGGGTTAAGCTCTGGGACTATGATTTCTGGTGGCATATTGCAACTGGTAAATATATTGTTTCAACAGGCTCTCTGCCGGGTAAAGATCCTTTCTCTTATACGTCTGCACTCGAAGAGAATAAAAATCAATTCCCCGAAAGAGAGAGGTTTATATTAAAACAGTACTGGCTCAGCCAGATTATTTTTTATCTTATCTACGAGTATACAGGGCCGAAGGGGATAATCTTTCTAAGAGCAATAATACTAATTACAACTCTTTTGTTAGTTTTTTGGAGACTTCAGAAATGGCAGACAAGTTATCCTATTTCTTTTATCTTTATTTTTACTTTATTTTCACTGCTGCTAAACTCAACTGGTGAGCGGCCTGTTTTGTTTACGATTTTTTTTTCTTCCCTCATTTTTTTTATATTAGAGGGGTTTAAGAATAAAAAAGATAAAAGGATATTTTTGCTGGCGCCTGTAATGCTTCTTTGGGCTAATATGCATGGCGGGTTTATCCTCGGTGCAGCTATTATTATGATTTTTATGCTTGGAGAAGGAGTTAAAATAATATTAAAAAAAACTGCATATACGAAGCATGAGATTATTCTCTTTTATAGTGCAACAATTGTAGCACTCGGCTTTTCATTTATTAATCCTACGGGTTGGTATGCATTAGTTATTACTTTTTCATCCAAATATAAACCATTTATACAGGGGATACAGGAATATGCTTCACCATATTATCTGTATAAAGAACAGATTTCACCTGTGAATTATTGGTATTTATTTATGGCTGTATCCTTTCTATTTGTCTTAATAGTAAGAAATAAAAAGATCGATTTAACTCATATACTGCTACTTTCAGGGCTTCTTATTATGAGTTTCTCTGCTATACGGTTTATTATTTATTATGCTCTTATTGCCTCAATGGTTATAGGGAAAGAGTCAGACCTAATGCTAAAGGACTTATTGAGGAGAAGATTTTCAGATAGAGTTTATAAGAAGATACTGGAAGTGTTAACGATTGCCGCTTTAATCTCTGCGGTTCTCTATATGGGGGGTATACATAAATTTGACCGGTTAAGATTTGACATTGCAAGAGACTATTCTATTCCTAAAGGCGCAGTTGATTTCATCGAAGAAAATCGGCTATCTGGTAACATGTTTAATGACTATGGCTATGGAGGATATATTGCGTGGAGACTTTATCCGTGGCAAAAGACCTTTATCGATTCAAGAGGACTGAATATAACATCGATGACCGAGTATCAGTGGATAATGGAAGCAGTGGATTATTCAGATTTTTCTGGCAGCGTAGAGGCGTCTCTTGCTTCGATCCCGTTATGGGAGAGGTTCCTGGATCATTATAATATAAATTTTATGCTTTTATCTCTATCAGACATATATGCCGACGTGCATACTGCAATTTTTAAACTTACCGAAAGTGATAAATGGGTGCCTGTTTATTGTGACCCCATAAGTATTGTATTTTTGAGAAACAGCAAGCAGAACGAGGATATAATTGAGAAATATAAACTTTCCGAGGAGATGGTTTATAATATTCTGATATATCAGAGCGCAAACAGCGCCATTAATAATAAAGTAAATCCTCGGGCGCTAATGTCTCTTGGAAAAACTTTTTATGAGATGGGGCGTTTAAATGATGCTCTCAAGGCATATAAATATGCGCTTAATAGAATGCCAGAAAATTCAACAATACAGGAGAAAATTAACGAGATAGAAGCTGAGATGAAAGACAAAAAATCGGGATTGGAAGAGAAGAAAAAAACAGATAAATGAAAGAAAAAATACTGATATGCTTTTTTTTAATAGCTGTTTTTATCAATTTTTTAGGTCCAATTGTTGATCCTGACTTCCCTTTTCATCTCAAGACAGGAGAATATATATATAAGCATAAAGAACTTCCTGAAGATGACCCATTTTCGTTTTATGGGCAAGGAATTATCACAGAGAGAGAAAAATTTATCCTTTCACAGTACTGGATAACACAGGTTATATTTTACGAGATCTATTCACTGATGGGACCCACCGGGATAATTCTTTTAAGGGCAGCGGTCTTTTTTACATTTGTCTTTCTTTTATGGCTTACTTTGAGAAAAAGAGGATTTTATTCTTCTTTGGTAATCACTGTGCTAATAATTCTTATCCTGCAAGCTTCTAAGGTTGACAGGCCACAATTTTTTTCCTTCTTGTTTACACTGGTACTTATTCTGCTTATCGAAAGATTCAGGGGAAAGCCCGATTCACCTATTCCACTTTTCTTTATTCCCCCGATGATGCTTTTCTGGGCAAACATGCATGGTGGTTTTGTATTTGGTATTGCTATTATCCTAATTTCAACGTTATCCGAGGCATTGAAGTACTTTGTGAATAAACCAAATCTTATTGGACAGCCTCTTAAAAAGAAAGCAGCTTTAATATTTTTTGTGGTAGCTCTGTTAGCAATATCTTTTTCTTATATAAACCCCAATACAAACGGAGCGCTCCTTATTACTTTAGAATCACATGCAAACACAAGATGGTTATACGAAGTCAACAGAGAGTATATAAGCCCTGCACAGGAAATGAGTGTTTATTATGGGATTAGAACTTCTGTTATTGCATTTTTCTTTATCTTAGGATTTGTTAGCATTGTGACTTGTCTACATATGGCAAGAACTAAATCTGTAGACATAACGATTTTCGCCCTAATTTTTTTCTCAGCAGTTGCAGCTTTTACCGCTGTCAGATATATACCTTTTTTTATAGCAGTAGCATTACCTTTATCTAAAGGCTACAGATTTTTAAATGATAAGAATTTTTTGAGAGGACTAAGAAAGTCTTCGATTGTATTTGTTTTATTTTTAATTTTTTTTGTTTTAGCAGTTGGCTTTGGCCTCAAAGACCGCAATAATATGTTTAAGATTGGTCACCCACTTCATTATCCCGGGGGCGCAGCTAACTTTCTTCTTAGTAACCGTGTAGGAGGCAATATATTCAACCAACACAACAAAGGCAGTTATTTAATATGGAAACTTTATCCTTATTATAAAGTTTTTAATGATACACGTTTTATCAGTTTAGAGGCAGTCTATGATACCGATGCTATTGCTTATACTTTAGAGGATTATAGACAGCCACTAAATTTAAGTCTTGCAAATGCTTTAAGTGCATTAGTGCCTGAAGAATTAGGAAAAATTAGTATTGCATCAATAAATTTTGTAGATAAATTAAAAGACAACAAACCTCTATGGAAAAGACTTTTGGATCGATATAAGATTGACTTTATAGTCCACGAGGCATGCGCAGATTATACATGGGGTATCTATCCTCTTACATTAAGACTTCTTAAGGAGGACGAGTGGGTTCTTGTGTACTATGATGGGACTATGCAGATATTTGTAAGAAACAAGGAGAAGTATTCTAAGGTCATTAAGAAATTTAAACTACCAAAAGAACTTATATATGATGAAATTATTCTTGAAACTACACCTGTAGTGAGGCAAAAAGTTCCTATCGCTGCACCTTATTCGAGCCTTGCCTTTGCCCTTATGATGAAGGAAGATTATGAGGATGCAAAGAAAATGATCGATGCAGCACTTGAACTTGATAAAAAAGATCTTATGGCACATTTCTGTAATGCCTATCTTGCTTTAAAACAAAAGGCCGGAGAAAAGCCGATATAATATCTAATGGATAAGGAAGAGGAAATTTAAATGCAGCAAGTGCAGACATGAGTTCCCCTATGAAAATACCATTTATCAAACCTTTTTTAGGCGAAGAAGAGATAGAAGCTGTGACTAATGTCTTGAGAAGCGGCAAAATCCATGGCGATGGGCCGATAGGGAAAAAGGTTGAGTCCAAACTAAGATATCTCTTTGGCTCGAAACACGCCCTTCTCACAACATCAGGAACTCACGCATTAGAGATGTCTCTAATGGCATTAGGAATAATGTCCGGGGATGAGATAATACTTCCCAGTTTTACATTTGCATCTACAGCCAATGCTATTATGCTCCAAGGAGCAAAGCCTGTTTTTGCTGAGATTGAGTTAGGAACCCTTAATATTGATCCTATTGATATTAAGAAAAAGATTACTAAAAAAACAAGAGCTATAATTCCCGTACATTATGCAGGGGTTGGATGCAAAATGGATGACATTATGGCATTGGCAAAAAAGAATAATATCTTTGTAGTAGAGGATGCTGCTCAGGCAGTGTGTGCAAGGTATAAAGGCCGCTATCTCGGAACCATCGGTGATATAGGATGCTACAGCTTTCATGAGACCAAGAACATAACCTGTGGAGAGGGTGGTGCACTTATGACGGATAGTGATGAGATTAAAGAACGGGCTGAGATTATAAGGGAGAAGGGGACCAACCGTTCTGCTTTTTTACGAGGAGAAGTGGATAAATATACGTGGATAGAGAAGGGTTCCAGTTATGTAAACTCGGATATCCTTTCGGCAGTTCTTAATGTCCAGTTAGACAGAATGAAAGAGATTACTGCAAGGAGAAAAAAGATTTATGACTATTACAATGATTCCCTGAAGGACCTTGCAGAAAGAGAGAGGATTTACTTACCCGAGATTCCCCCTGAATGTGAACACAATGGCCACATCTTTTATTTCAGACTTAGAACCGAGCAGGAAAGATACCACTGTATGGCAGAGCTTAAAAATAGAGGGATCGGTGCAACCTTCCACTACATTCCTCTTCATTCTTCCCCCTATGGGAGAAGGAGACTGGGTTATAAGGCAGAGGATTTGCCTATCACAGAGCTTGTAAGTAAAACCCTTATCAGGCTACCACTATATCCCCAAATGACTAATAAAAAGATGGAATATATTGTTGATAACGTTAGGAACGTTCTGGGTAGGCTATGATGGGGAAATTGGATCTAAGTCTTGTTATTGCCTGTTACAACGAAGAGCCTCTTTTGGAAAAGAGCGTAAAAGAAATCTTTAGGATTCTTGATACTACACGCTGGAACTACGAGTTAATCTTTGTGGATGATTTAAGTAGGGATAAAACCAGAGAGATTATAGATGGAATTATGGAAACATATAAAGATAAAAAGATAAAAAAGATCTTCCACGAGAAGAATGTGGGTAGGGGAGGGACGGTCTCAGACGGTATTAGGATAGCCGCGGGAGAGGTGGTGGGTTTTATTGATATTGATTTAGAAGTTGATGCCCTTTATATTCCGTCCTGTGTTATGGCTATTAAGGAGGGCTATGATATAGCTACAGCCTTCAGGATATACAAGTTTCATTTTAGGTCATTAGATAGATATATAATGAGCAAAAGCTATCACTGGCTTGTGCAGCAGATCCTGGATATTAAGCTTAAAGACACCGAGACAGGCTTTAAATTTTTCAGAAGAGAAAAAATTCTTCTTCTTTTAGATGAAATTCAGGATAGAAGATGGTTTTGGGATACAGAGATTATGACAAGAGCATACTATAGTGGTTATAAAATCTTAGAAATCCCGACTCTATTTATCAGGAGATTTGATAAACGTTCTACTGTAAATCCTTTAGTGGATACAATAGATTATTTTAGGAAATTATGGAGTTTCAGGAAAGTGATAAAAGATAAAGGGTGGAGATGAAGGCCGTTATAGAGATCGGGATAAAGAAGACAATAAAATTCGGATTAATCACCTTTTTGATAGTTGTATATAAATTGATGATTTTCCCTCAGATGAGGGTGATCTTTTTGAGGCTTCTTGGAGCAAAAATTGGCAAGAATGTAATTATCCATGATGTTAAGTTCTTTAATTATTATCGGAAAGGTTTCAAGGGTCTCACGATAGGGGATAATTCCTTTATAGGGAATGAGACCATGATAGACCTTGCAGATGAAATTAAGATAGAGGATTATGTTACTCTGGCTGAAAGGGTGCTCGTCCTAAGTCATACGAATGTTGGTTATAAAGACCACCCGCTTCAAAAATTTTTTCCTCCTATATCAAAGGCAGTAGGGATAGGAAGGGGCTCTTTTATAGGTGTTAATGGAGTCATCATGCCCGGTGTCCATATTGCCTCCGGAACGTTTGTTGCTGCTGGGAGTATTGTTACCGAAGATACAAAACCCTATAGCCTTTATGCTGGAACGCCTGCCCGATTTATAAGGTTCATTAAGGACAGGGAAGATGAAGGAAGAGTATAAGGATGCAAAGAAGATGATTGAAGCAGCACTCGCACTTGATGAAAAGGATATTGTGGCTAATTTCTGTAACGCATATCTTGCCTTGAAACAAAAGGCCCGGGGAAATCTGTTGCATACAGAGGCCAGGAAATGATACATAATATAATAAAAGGTAAATTATAAAAGGCGATATATGACTAATAACTGGCTGAATAAGAACGTCTTTGTGACCGGCTGCACCGGGCTCTTGGGCTCATGGCTTGTTGATGAACTGCTCGACCTCAAAGCAAATGTTGCTTCATTAATCAGAGACCACGTTCCGAAATCCAGGATAGATAGAGAAGGGCTGATAAATAAGATAAATGTTATATACGGCAGTTTGGAGGATTATGACATTGTCGAAAGGGCATTAAATGAATATGAGATTGAGGTTGTTTTCCACCTCGCAGCCCAGACCATTGTTCCGATAGCAAATAATAATCCTCTTTCCACATTTGAATCAAATATTAAAGGCACATGGGTTTTATTAGAGGCGTGCAGGCGAAATAAACAGGTTAAAAAGATAATCGTTGCATCGAGTGATAAGGCTTATGGTGAGCATAAAACATTACCCTATACAGAGGATATGCCTCTTCAAGGGAGGAATCCGTATGATGTTTCTAAGAGTTGTGCAGATTTGATTGCGCAGATGTATTTCCATCATTATGGGCTTCCTGTGTGTGTAACAAGGTGTGGCAATCTGTTCGGGGGCGGAGATCTTAATTTTAACAGGATCGTGCCCGGGACGATTCGGTCTGTTTTTTATGGCGAAAGGCCCATTATAAGAAGTGACGGGAAATACGTGAGAGATTACTTCTATGCCAGAGATGCAGCGAAGGCATATATTCTTCTCGCTGAAAAGATGGAAGGCGGTAGTATTTGCGGCCAGGCATTCAATCTTGGCAATGAAACTCCAATGACAGTTTTAGAAATAACCAGAGAGATTCTTTCTTTGATGAATAGATTAGATTTAGAGCCGGTTATCTTGAATGAGGCGAGGGGAGAGATTTTAGAGCAATATCTTTCTGCAAAAAAGGCAAGGGAAATACTCGGGTGGAAACCTATATTTTCTGTGAGAGATGGTCTTGCTGCGACAATAGAGTGGTATAAGGATTATTTTAAGGATATCGAGAAATAAAGGGAATGGAGCTGTCTTATGCCTCAAAGTATCACAGATTAGAAGAAGATCACTGGTGGTTTTCAGCAAGAAGGGATATGATTTATAAACTCATTAAGAATTATCATCGGGATTCTGAGATCTTAGAAATTGGCTGTTCGGGAGGACCTTTAATAAAATTTTTAAAGGGGCAGGGTTTTAATAATATCCAGGGCATCGATATTAATGAGGCAGCAATAGAGATTTGCAAACAAAAGGGAATTAATAATGTCCGGGTTGCTGATGCGCGGAAGACCGGTTTTAAAGATCAACAGTTTGATATTGTTATCGCCTCGGATGTTTTAGAACACATTAAAGATGAAGCTGAAGCGGCCTCGGAATGGCGCAGGATTTTAAAGCCAGGGGGGAAGTTGTTCATATTTGTGCCTGCCTTTAAATTTTTATGGAGTAAACATGATGAGGTTAACTGCCATTACAGACGTTACACGAAATCAGCACTGATTAATGTCCTGGGAGGATATGGATTTAAGATTAACCGCAGTTCATATTGGAATATATGCCTGTTTCTTCCGGTAGCCATCATCCGGATACTTCAGAGGGTTTTTGCTATGAAGACAAGAAAAACCGGAGATCAATTGCAGGAAACAAATCCGGTTATCAATAAAATTTTTGGATATCTGCTTAGATTCGAAAACAAACTCTTAGCAAGCGGAATAAACTATCCTTTTGGGATAAGCGTGTTTGCAGTAGCGGAGAGGACATGAGAGAGATTAGTTTACTTTCTATCGTTATCCCATGCCATAATGAGGAAGAGGTTTTGCAGACAACCCACGAAAGGTTAAGTAAGATTCTCAGTAATCTGTTATCATCAAGAAAAATCTCAGACTATGAGTTGGTCTATATTGATAACGGGTCAACAGATAATACCCTCGAGGTGATGAAAAAAATATTCGCTTCTGACGCCCATACCCGGATTATTGCCTTACGTCGTAATTTTGGCTTTCAGGGTTCAATCTCTGCCGGTCTGTTCCATGCAAAGGGAGATGCGGTTGTAACAATAGACGCAGATCTGCAGGATCCGCCGGAAAAGATCGAAGAGATGGTTGGCTATTTTGAGCAGGGATATGATTTAGTATTGGGTGTGCGCGAAGACCGTTCCGTAGATCCTTTCTTGAAGAGATTTTTTTCAGAGAACTTTTACAGATTGACGCGGCTCATGGGTGTTAATATTGTGCATAATCATGGAGACTTCAGGCTTATGTCTAAGTCATTAGTGCAGGAGTTCAATGCACTACCCGAGAGGAACCGTCTTATCAGGGCAATGGTTTTACAGTTAGAGTCACGATATGCGACGGTCTCTTATAAACGGGAATCGAGAAAGGCCGGACGGTCAAAGTTTAATATCTCCTCGTTATTTTCACTAAGCCTTGACGGGATAGTTTCTTTTACCTATTTCCCTTTAAGGTTAACATCTATAATAGGAATATTGATATCAATTCTGGCTTTTATAGGTGTTTTATGGGTCTTATATATCAAGGTCTTCACTGATAGATTTATACCAGGATGGGCGTCTACATTACTGCCTATCCTTGCCCTGGGCGGTATACAGCTGTTTTTCCTTGGTTTGATAGGAGAGTATATCGGCAGACTCTACATCGAGGTGAAACAGAGGCCATTATTTATTGTAAGGGAAGAATACAGGCATGAAGAAACTGATAAAATACAATAAAAATATTTTTTCAGGAAATTATAGATATGAAAACAGGTGATATACCAGTCGTTATATTAGCAGGCGGTTCTGGTACACGGTTAAGGGAGCAGACCGAGTTCATACCAAAGCCGATGGTGCCGATAGGGGGGAAGCCTATCTTATGGCACATAATGAAAATATATTCCTATTATGGATTTAAGCGGTTTATTATCTGCCTTGGTTATAAAGGCGAAATAATAAAAGAATATTTCTTAAATTACAGGATTAGAAATAGCGATTTTACAATCAACCTTGGTAACCATAAGGATATTTATATTCATGATCTGCATAGCAAGGATGATTGGGAAGTTACCCTTGCAGATACGGGGCTGAAGGCTATGACAGGGGCAAGGGTAAAGAAAATAGAAAAATATATTAATTCAGATTTTTTCCTGCTTACATATGGTGATGGTGTATCCAACGTTGAAATAAATAAAATTTTAGATTTCCATCAATCACATGACAAACTGGCTACTGTAACCGGGGTTAAGCCTCCGTCAAGGTTTGGCGAGCTGATTGTTGAAGGGGACTGCGTTGTTGAGTTCGGCGAGAAGCCTCAAGTCGGAAGCGGGATGATAAATGGCGGATTCTTCGTATTCGATAAGAGGGTTTTAAATTACCTGTCTCCGGATGATAATTGCACACTTGAGAGAGAACCTCTGGAGAGGTTAGCAAAAGAAGGCAACTTAATGGTTTATAAGCATGACGGCTTCTGGCAGTGTATGGATACACTTCGTGATATGAATCTGCTTAACGAATATTGGGAGAGTGGTCATCCTCCATGGAAAATCTGGGATGATAAGTGAATTTTCTCTTAAAGACAGGACTGTTCTAATAACAGGCGGCAACGGGTTTATCGGCTCGCATCTCACCAGAAAGCTTCTCGGGAAAGGGGCAAAAGCCCATGTCTTAATGAAGGGAGGTAGTGATAAATCCAGAATTCAGGATATTATCGGAAACCTTATAGTATGGCAGGGGGATATAAGAGATTACCCCTCAATACGTTTATGTATCAAAAATTCAAGGCCAAAAACCATCTTTCACCT
>JAKALU010000173.1 GCA_021824065.1 Nitrospirota bacterium | reverse complement strand
TACGTGCCCTATCGTCCCAACATTGCAATGAGGTTTCGTCCTCTCAAACTTAGCCTTTGCCATAATTGCCTCCTTTACACAAAGTTTAGAGTGAAAAGTTATGAGTTAAAAGTTTAAAAATCTTTCCTCAGCTTCTTCAACTCTCAACTCCTAACTCTTAACTTCTAACTCCTATACATTCCCTGGAGCCCATGACCGGGATTGAACCGGTGACCTCATCCTTACCAAGGATGTGCTCTGCCAACTGAGCTACATGGGCACTTCGTCAATTTCAAATCTCAAATTTGAAATTTCAAATTTGCACATGGAGCGGGAAACGGGATTCGAACCCGCGACCCTCAGCTTGGAAGGCTGACGCTCTACCACTGAGCTACTCCCGCACATTCAGTCTATTTAGTTCATCGGGTTTATTGCGTTTATTGAGTTATTCGTGTTCCCCAACTCAACAAACTCCACAAACACAACAAAACTCTTTAACTCGCATGGTGGAGAGGGGAGGATTTGAACCTCCGAAGGCAGAGCCGGCAGATTTACAGTCTGCTCCCTTTGGCCACTCGGGAACCTCTCCATGGAGCCACCGAAGGGAATCGAACCCCCGACCCGCTGATTACAAATCAGCTGCTCTGCCTGCTGAGCTACGGTGGCTTTTTCACTCAATATTAATATATTGTCAAAAAACACTAATCAGAAAAAGACAACACTACTCCTGTCCATTTTTATATAACTAATTAATATATGGGATTAAGTATAACATGGTCAAATTTAGAAATTCAAGGATAATCTTAGTTATCTCGTTTTTTCTCAATAAAACTATCTTTTTCTTGTTCTCTGTCGTAAAACCTCAAACAAGAGTATGGCAGCAGCAACTGAAACATTCAGCGAGTTGACCATCCCTTTCATTGGTAAACTCGTAATAAAATCACATCTTTCCGCCACTGTCTTCCTGAGTCCTTTCCCCTCAGAGCCTACAACAAGTGCAACAGGAATACTCAGGTTTATATCCCAGGGCATAAGCTGAGAACCTGCTTCTGCGCCTATTATTGTAATACCATTTTCTTTCATTTCTGAAATGGCATGCTTTATATTACTAACCTGAGATACATGGACATATTCTATTGCGCCAGCGGATGCCTTTGATACCTCAGAACCGAGTCCTGCTGACCTATATGCCTGGATAACTATCCCATGAACCCCTGCTGCCTCAGCAGACCTTACGATTGCGCCAAAATTTCTCGGATCCTCTATACAATCAAGAATGAGAAAAAAAGGCAGTTCATTTTTCTCAACCGGGATATTCAACAAATCTTCAAGACTTACATATTCCTTTTGAAAAACCTTAGCTGCAATGCCCTGATGTCCTTTTGGAAAAGTATCATCGAAAAATTTATTATCAACAACCCTTACAGGAATCCTTCTGCTCTCTATCTCTTTTTCTATCTGCGAAAGTTTCTCGTGCCTGCCTGAAGAAAGATAAATCTCCTTGATATTTCTTCCTGCCCTGATTGCCTCAAGCACGGGATTCAGCCCATAAATCCACACTGGTTTCAATTAAAAACCTCCATAGTCTTCCAACCCCATACCCGCAATCTTATAAATCTTCCTTTAACGAATTTTGTAAATTTAATAGAACAACTCCTCTTTTCTTTTCTATAAACTAACCTTTATCGTTTCTGCTTTACTTCAATAAGATTTCCTGAAAAATCTTTCACAAAATAAACTGTCTTGCCTTTATGACTGCCTGAGATAACCTGAATGCTTCTTTTTGAAGCTTCTTCTATCAATCCGGCGAGATTGTCGACACCCAGACCGATATGAAACATGTTCGGCGAGGGCTGAGAGAATTCAAGGGAAATGAAAACCTCAATCTTTGTGTTCTCCTTTTCGAAGACAAGAACTTTTATTGCTTTTGATATAGAAAATAATTGCTCTGAAAGTTCGGGTTCGACAACGAACTCCCCAGTCTTAAGCAGTCCAAGAAAATCCCGATAAAACAAAACTGCTTTTTCTTCATCATTATTAATAATTCCTACGTGATTTAACAGCACAATTTATCTTTTTCGCAAATACTTAGCAATCACTTCCAGCAAAACCTCTGCTGCTTCATCCTTAGACATCAATGGAAAAGGTGTTTCCCTGTCTCTCTCAATTAATGTTATCTTGTTCGTGTCCACATCAAAACCTGAACCAGCAGATGAGACATTATTAAAAACAATCATGTCGGCATTTTTCTGAATGAGTTTCTTTCTTGCCTTATCAAGCCTATCGCCTGTCTCTGCTGCAAAACCGATTAGAAAGGGTCTCCTTTTTAATCTTCCAATACCGGAGAGAATATCCGGGGTATTTTTGAATTTTACAAGGAGCTTTTCGGATTTATCCATCTTTGTCTTTTCCTTTTTCCCTGGTGAAAAATCTGCTGGTGCAGCCGCCATTATAACAGCATCAGCTTCTGGCAGATATTTAAAAACCGCATCCCTCATTTCCTGCGCAGTCTCTACTTTGACAAATGATTTTAATCCTTGCGGAGATTGAAGTGAAGATGGCCCGCTTATCAATATTACATCAGCACCTCTTCTGAGACAGGCCCGCGCAACGGCATATCCCATCTTGCCTGATGACCTGTTTGAGATAAACCTTACAGGGTCGAGATATTCACGCGTTGGCCCGGCGGTTATAATAACTTTTTTTTTTGAAAGGTCTTTATTGCTCAATGCTGATTTTATTGCCTCTATGACTTCACTGATATCAGCCATCCTTCCAATGCCTTCCTCGCCACATGCAAGGCTTCCTTTGTCCGGACCGACCTGAATAACACCGTGAGATATCAAGCGCTTAAGGTTTTCCTGAAAAATAGGATTCTCATACATCCTCCAGTTCATAGCAGGTGCAATGACTACCTTCCCTTTGAATGAAAGGATGCATGTGCTTAAAAGGTCGTCAGCAATTCCGTTGGCAAATTTGCCGATTATGTTTGCTGTGGCAGGCGCAATCACCATAAGGTCAGCATTTCGGGATAGTGCTATATGCGACATGGGATCTTCAAAGAGACTGGAATAAACTTTATTCCCAGACGCTATTTCGAGAGATAAAGGAGTTATAAAATTTTTTGAGGCATCAGTCATTATTACAGTAACCGATGCCCCTTCATCTTTCAGCCTTCTGATTAAATCAACAGATTTATAAGCGGCTACTCCCCCGGTTACACCCAGAAGAATATTATTATTCTTCAGCACCTTCTTCTTGTCTTTCGCCAAAGAGCTCTTCCAAGGCTTTCTTATCCATCGTCTCTTTCTCGTGCAAATAAACCTTCAGGTCTTTCTCGAGTTCTGTCAACTCCTCTGGGGTTGCTTCCCTCCTCTTCTCCTCAAGCATTCTTCTGTAATCGAACTTCTTAGCCTCTTCTTTTGCCTTCACTGCCTCTTCTCCAACAAGGAATTCGAGTTTGTCATTGACAGCCTCTTCGATTGCAACGGTTGTTACTTTTTTAGACTTTGTCTGAACCTTTGGTTTTGCGCCGACAGAGAGTTCTTTCGCCCTCTGTGCAGCTATCATCACAAGTCTGTATCTTCCGTCAATCTTCTTCTCATCAATCTCTACCGGAAGTGAAACAATATCCATCTAATCCTCCTTATCTATTCGCCTCAGCAAATCCGCTCTCCTCGGCGAGCCGCCTGGGGCGACCGAAGCGAAAAAAACTTTTTCTCCACCCATAATGGGTCTATATTCTTTGTGCGTGTCTTCTCTGAAGATATTATTGCCCTTAATTCTTCGATCGCATCTTCGAAGATATTGTTAATTATAACATAATCATACCTTTTATATTCCTTTATTTCCTCCACTGCTCTCTTGAGTCTCTTCTCCATCTCTTCTTTTGAATTACACATCCTTTTTTTCAGGCGCTCTTTAAGTACCTTCATCGAAGGAGGAAGGATAAATATATAAACCCCATCAGCATACTTCTTTTTTATCTGCCTTGCCCCCTGTATATCTATATCGAGGATAACATTTATCCCTTTATTCAACATCTCCTTAAGCCTTTTTTTTGATGTCCCGTAAAGGTGACCGTGAACCTTTGCCCATTCTATAAATTCACCTCTCTTTGCCATCTTTCGAAATACATTTTCTCGAACAAATGTATAGTCCCTATTATTAACCTCCCCCAGTCTTACGGGTCTTGTAGTAAAGGAGACCGAGTGCTGCAGATTCGGGAGTATCGAGCTGAGTTTTTGACATAATGTAGTCTTACCAGCGCCTGAAGGCGCAGAAACAATGAATAGACTCCCCCTATTCTTCTTCACCCGGTATTACCTTCCCTCCAAGGAAT
>JAKALU010000172.1 GCA_021824065.1 Nitrospirota bacterium | reverse complement strand
TGAGGATACTGACCTTTCATACAAACTGTCCCGTCTAAGTTACAAAATGGTCTTTAACCCCGATGCTATCGTTTATCACCTTAATCACCCGGATTCTATAAAGAAATATGCGAGGCTTAAGTTCTGGAGGGGTTACTGGAGGATGGTGGTTTATAAGAGATATCCGGATAAGATGTTCAAGGACACGTATACGCCTCAAACCTTAAAACTGCAGATACTATTTTTATTTTTATCCTTTGCATGTTTACCGCTTTTTTTCATATCGCCAAATTTTATATTTTATCCGTTAATATTCAGCATCTCATTATTTGCTCTATCATCGCTGCCCTTTACTCTGCTGTCTATTAAGAAAGACAATGCAGTTGGCGCTTTATCACCATTTTTTATCTCGCTAAGGGCAGCGTCATTGGGTCTTGGAATACTCTGGGGGTTAATGTCATGGAAAAAGAGATAACACCAATATCTCAGGATAATGAGCAGATATTTAAAAGCGTCTGCAGGGTTTGCCACGGAGGATGCGGGGCCATTCTTTATGTCAGGGATGGAAGGCTAATCAGAGTGCAAGGCAATCCTGAATCTCCTTTAAATAAGGGGTGGATGTGCATTAAGGGATTAAATACACCCGAGATAGTTAATCATCCTGACCGTTTAAAAAGGCCTCTCAGGCGAAAGGGCAAAAGGGGCAGTGGTGAATGGGAGAGTGTTCCATGGGATGAGGTGCTTGATGAGATTGCTTCAAGGGTTGATACCATCCGCAGGGAATCAGGCCCTGAATCCATTGCATTAGGTCAGGGCACAGGACGCCACCATTACATGCATGTTGTCAGATTTGCCAATGCCCTTGGCACGCCAAACTGGTATGAGCCCGGCCTTGCCCAATGCTTCATCCCAAGGATTACAGTGAGCAATCTTACTTACGGAGGTTTTGTTGTTGCAGATTATTATGGTGATACCCCGCCAAAATGCATACTTTTCTGGGGTCATAATCCTCTAATAACTGGCGCTGATGGAGAATTGTCTATCTGTGTAAAAAGGGCTCTGAACAAAGGCGCTGTAGGAATCGCTGTAGACCCAAGGCGCTCGGAGACAGCTAAGAAGTGTGCCTTATGGCTGCCTGTAAGACCCGGAACAGACGCTGCTTTAGCGCTTGCAATGATCAATGTAATCATAAATGAAGGGATTTACGATAAGGAATTTGTCGAAAAATGGACTGTAGGGTTTGAGCAATTAAAAGCTCATATAGCCTCGTTTACGCCTGAGTGGGCAGAAACAATTACATGGGTGTCTGCTGCTGATATAGTTAAGGCAGCAAGAATGTATGCCTCAAACAAGCCTGCAATCCTCGAATGGGGATTGGGTATCGAGCAAAATCCAAACTCCCTGCAAACGGTCAGGGGTGTTGCCATACTGCGTGGATTAACCGGGAATATTGATATGCCGGGCAGTGATATCCTCGGTATGAATATAATTCATTCCTACCCTACCCTGAAGGAAAAACTTCCTGAAGGCATGCTAAAAAAACGTCTTGGCGCTGAGAATTATAAACTGCTGGGTGGATGGAGGGCATTCATGCCTTCTGCGCACATCCCAACATTATTCAGAGCAATGAAAACCGGAGATCCCTACAGAGTCCGGGCATTATTGATCTTTGGGAATAACCCCTTATTGACTGTGGCCAATTCCAGAGAGATTTACGAGTCATTGATAAAATTAGACCTTTTGGTAGTAACAGATCTCTTCATGACACCTACTGCTGCCATGGCTGATTATGTCCTTCCTGCCGCATTCTGGCCAGAGGTGGATCAGGTAATTGGTTATCCCCTTGTCGTTGAAAATCTTGTCATGGCGCAGCAGAAAGTAATACAGACAGGAGAAAGCCGGCAGGATGAATGGATTATGGACGAACTTGCAAAGAGGTTAAACCTGCCGGGCTCTGAAGAAAGCCTCGAAGATGTCATGAATTATCAATTAGCCCCATTGGGACTTACATTTCAGGACCTTAAGAAAAAGGGTTTTGTATTCCCCTTGCATGAATATAAAAAATATGAAAAGAATGGATTCAGGACTCCATCCAGAAAGGTTGAATTATACTGCAAAGCGCTTGAGAGGATGGGTTATGAGCCATTGCCAAGTTATAAAGAACCACCTGAAAGTCCTTTGCAATCCCCTGAGCTGGCAAAGGAATTCCCCTACGTTCTTACTACAGGGAGCCGAAGACTTGAATTCTTCCACAGCGAGCACAGACAGATAAAAAGCCTGCGCAGTAAAAGGCCAGACCCTCAGGTCGAAATCCACCCTGATACAGCCATGAAACATGGTATCAAAAATGGTGAATGGGTAAAAGTAACCTCCCCCCGCGGCAGCATTCGATTAAAGGCTTTAATCACAGAAGATATTCGTCCAAACGTTATCAATGTAGAGCATGGATGGTGGTTCCCTGAGAAGCCCGGGCCAGACTATGGGGTATGGGAATCAAATGCAAATGTTTTAACCAACAACGCTCCGCCATATGACCCTGCCTTTGGCAGTTATCAGTTAAGAGGGCTCCTTTGCCGGATTGAACCTGAAAAAGAATAAGGTTCATTCGCAAGAAAGTCGAAGGTCCTTTTAGACCTATTTATTATGAGGCATGTTTGAATCGACAGGATGCCACAGATAGAGAAAAGTATTTAAAGTCAGGTATGGGAAAACGTTATCTAAAGAACAGATTGAAGCGGTTCTTAGCTCTAACGGGGTGAATGACCCCGCCGGAAACTAAGAAAAGGAAAATAGGATTTGAGGTTAGGGAGCGCAGGGCGAGATACGGGACATCCGGGCGCAAGAGACCTCGTTAGATTTGCGACTTGCTGAGAGTTTGTTCAAACTATGGAACTAAGGCACTTCTGAGCTTCTGCTCTATCGTTGGGGCTGAAAAATTGGGGTGGTTTAGTATAAAATGTGTCTTAACAGTAAATGGAGATATCCTCTAAAAAAACACAGCCGCCTTTATTTAAAGACCTCTGGATAACCTCCGGCAACTTCTCAAGCCATTATCTTTTAAAATGCCTGCCGCAAGCAGGGATAGAGATTGTGGAGGGAAAAGTTAATAGATCATGACAATCCGTAAGCCAAATCTTATTCTTATCGCAGGGCCAAACGGCGCGGGCAAATCAACCACAGCTCCTTCTTTGTTGAAAGGAACTCTCGATGTGACTGAATTTGTTAACGCAGACTTAATTGCGCAGGGTCTTTCCGGATTCCAACCGGAGGGAGCAGTTTTCCATGCCGGACGAGTTATGCTTGAGCGCATACATTATCTTGCAAAAAAGAGAGTTGATTTTGCTTTTGAAACAACATTGGCAAGCCGGACTTTTGCACCATGGATTGCTGAACTTCTTAAAACAAACTATGCCTTTCATCTGGTTTTTTTATGGCTGCCAAATGAGGGGTTTGCTATAGCACGTGTAGCTGAACGAGTGCGTGCCGGCGGGCACAATGTGCCGAAAGAAACTATTCGCAGGCGATATCATAAAGGTATCCGCAACTTTTTCAGACTCTATCGATCTTTGGCGGATTCATGGTTTTTTTATGACAACTCAGGGGAAGAGCCAAGATTGATAGCATATTCCGATAAGGAACACGGACTAATTGTAAACAATTCAGTTATCTGGCATAATATTGAAAAGACATATGGCGATAAAAGAGAAACATAAAGACAGAATCGCAGAGGCATTTACAGACCCCGACAAAATAACCAAAGCACTGGCTCAGGGTGTCCGTGACGCCTTATTAAAGCACAAGCAGGCCGGCAATCCGATTGTGGTATGGCGTAACGGCAGAATTGTGTGGCTCAAACCCGATGAAATTAATGTTTAAAAAACTTAGACCTTTTTCTTCCCCTTGACGACTGTGTTTTACGCTTGTATCTATCCTCCTTTGTTCTGCCTGCCCGCTTTCAGCTTTTTTCAGGCTGAAAAAATGCTTCACTTTGGTATAAAATGTGTCTTAATAAGAGATGGCTATAAAGACCTCTGTGTAGCCTCAGGCAACTTTTCTCTTGGGGTATCTAATATGCTGGAATACTTCAAAGGAGACGCTGTCAAGTCTTTTCCGCAAATTCTCTCAAAGGCTTTATTCTCAATGGTTTTCATGGTTTCTAATTAAGCTGCAATCCTGTCAAGTTTTGATGCCTTTATCCCTGCAAGGATTGCCCTCGCCTCATTTGTCATATCAACCCCATACCATCTGATTTCCTTCATCTGCCAGTAAACCATTGTCAATGCCCGCTCCTCATCTTTAAACCTTCCAATTCCTCTTACTCTTCTTCTTACCTCCAGAAAACTCCTTTCAACTGCATTGGTTGTTCTTATCCT
>JAKALU010000034.1 GCA_021824065.1 Nitrospirota bacterium | reverse complement strand
AGAACGGATCATAGATGTGATGCGGGCATATCTGACCAGCCACCGCCCCCTTTCTGCAGAACTCAGGGGCGCCTTTGTGGCGGTGTAAGAGAAATTTCGATATTATTGTATAAAAGGAGACAAGGAGGAGAACATGGTAAAGAAGAGATTTACACGCAGGGATTTTTTGAGAACCGCCGGAGCTATTACTGCGATGGCAGCTATTGGCGATATCCCCTCAACTATTTTTGCATCAGAGCGGAAGCTTGTAAGGTTTCCTGAAAAGACGGATTTAATACTCCTTACTTCGAGACCACCCCAGCTTGAGACCCCTGTTCATTACTTCAAGGAATTGATTACTCCAAACGAAGCCCTCTTTGTAAGATGGCACCTTGCCAATATTCCCACATCTGTTGATTTAAGCCAGTGGAGACTTAAGATTGGCGGCAATATCGGCAAAAACCTCGAACTGTCAATGGGTGACTTGAAGAGTAAGTTTGAGAAGGTTACCTATACAGCGGTTATCCAGTGCTCAGGAAACGGCAGGAGTTTTTTTGAGCCGAGAGTTGCGGGAGGACAGTGGAAAAACGGTGCGATGGGGAATGTCACTTGGACAGGAGTCAGGCTTAAAGACATCCTCAACATGGCCGGTCTCAAGACAGGCTCAGCAGACGTTGCATTCAATGGTCTTGATTCACCAGTGCTGCCAACTACGCCTGACCTTATAAAGAGCCTCCCTGTTGACAAGGCAGTAGAAGATGACATCATGGTCGCCTATGAGATGAATGGCGAACCCCTCACCATGCTTAATGGATTTCCTGCAAGACTCGTTGTCCCTGGATGGTATGCTACTTATTGGGTAAAGTCTCTAAGCGATATAACAGTCTTAACGAAGCAATTTGACGGATTCTGGATGAAGGGCGCATACAGGATTCCGGACGACCCCTGCGCCTGTATCCCGCCTGGTTCTGCTCCGAATAAGACCACACCGATCAATAGGATGGATACAAGGTCTGTAATAGTCGCGCCTGTGGAAGGCGCACGCTTAGGAGCAAATAGGCCTGTTGAAATAATGGGGATTGCATTTTCAGGCGGTTACAGTATCAGGGATGTAATTGTCTCAGTTGATGGCGGAAAGACATGGAAGGAGGCGCGGCTCGGCGAAGATAAGGGCAAGTACTCATGGATTCAGTGGTTCTATTCATGGAAGCCTGAGAAGGCCGGGAAATATACTATTATGGCGAGGGCAACAAACAGCATCGGCGAGTCCCAGCCTTTTGAAATTTTATGGAATCCGGCAGGTTTCAGGTGGAATAGGATTGAGAAAATAGAAGTAGTTGTAACATAGGAGGCAGTATGAAAAAACTCTTGATTTTAACGACACTGTTTTTGACAGCGGTGCTTGCATATGCACAGGATAGGGAACTGAAAAATCATGGATCGACAAGTACTACCAGGTCTATTACCCTTCCGGTGATTTATCCTGAGCTTAAACCCGGAGAGGGCAAAGAAAAGGTGGATACGCTTTGTAATATCTGCCACAGCACTGATTACATAACCATGCAGCCTAAATTTTCAAAGGCTGTATGGACAACTGAGGTGGACAAGATGATAAAGGTGATGGGTGCGCCTATAAATGGAGAGGATGCACGGGTAATAATAAACTACCTTGCCGCAAACTACGGCACAGGAAATTAAAACAGAGGAGAGGAAATGAAAAAGGTTCCAGCGATAACTGTCTTGGTAATGGCTGTGAGTCTATTTGCTGCTTCCGGTTTTGCAAAGGAAACCCCAAATGGGAAATCAGGAGAGGCCCTGTTTAAGGAACATTGCTCCATGTGCCATCCTGACGGCGGTAACATCATTAACCCTAAGAAGACCCTGCACAAAAAAGATCGTGATGCAAATAATATCAAAAAGGCAGAGGATATAGTAAAGAAAATGAGGAACCCCGGACCGGGCATGACAAAATTTGATAAGAAGACCGTCACGGATAAGGATGCAAAAGAAATAGCAGGATATATCCTCAAGACCTTCAAATAACCGGCAGGGGATATAGGGCATAAAAATGCTGTTGTGCTGATAATCAACAGACATGGTCTGGAAGGAGGCGCTATGACGGTATCACAGGCAAAGGCATAACTGTAACGGCTGTCACACGATCCTCGGAGGTTACCATGTTTAAAAATATCTTTTACGCGGTGTTTCTTTTTACTTTCTTATTGCTGATAGGTCCTGAGAGAACCTTTGCCGAAACCAATTTAATTGTTTTGGAATCACCTCATTCTTTCGATAAGACCGTCAAGGCCATTGAACAGGCAATTCGACCTAATAATATGGGGATTACAGCAAAGATTAACGCACAGGCTAATTTGGCGAGAGCAGGAATCAAAATCAGAGGAAACCAAATTTTTGAAATTTTCAGGCCCGATTATGCCAAACGTATTTTTGATCGAAATCTCCAGGCCGGGATTGAGCCGCCTCTACGGATTTATATCTACGAAGACGGAACTAAAACCTTTGTTGTCTATCGAAAGCCTTCTTCCATCTTCAAACCTTACGATGATCCTGTTTTGATGGATATTGGAAAGAAGCTAGATTTAATTTTAGAAAAGATCATAAAAACAGCTTTTAGTACGGCGCATGGCAAAGGAGTCGCAGGGGAAACAGAATGAAGTTCTTATCTTTAAGGGTTCTGCTCATGCACAGGAGATATTCCGCACGTCAAATGGACCTCGCCTGACCAATGCGATTCTGGAGCGCCTTATCAGGCGTGCGCAACGGGTCAAATGAGCATGTATCATGTATATTGTTTATTGAAGATTCAGGGAATGGCTGACAAACAAGGGAGGAGAATTATGAAGAGGGAAATGAGTATCGTAGCAATGGCGGTCTTTGGACTTTTAGTTTTTTTACTGATGGTCGGTCAAACTGCTGTCTGGGCTGAAGACGGATCTGGAACAACAGAAAATACTAAGCCGCCATTGCAGATTACGAATCAAACAGGGATTAGAGTGGTTGCTCAAATCAATTATTCGGACACCCTGCCGAACGGTATAAGCAAGCAGGTCATGGCTGTTAAAAATCTCTATGACCAGTATACTGCCCTTGGCATGAAGCCCGGGAAGGACTATGAGATTGTTATGGTCTTCAGGGCTGACGGGGCCCAGTTTCTATTGACCGACGAGGCGTATGACCTTAAGGTAAAGCAGCCTCATCCCAAAGGCAATCCCAACAAGGCGATGATTGAAGGCATGTACAAAGGCGGAGTGAAAATGTACGAGTGTCATGTGGCCATGAGATTGAAGGGCTATAAACCGGAAGACATATTTCCTTTTAGCCGCATCGTGGTTTCCGGCATCGGGGCAGTAGTCGATTTCGAAAAATCCGGCTACCTGCCGATAACTCCGTGATAAGGAGTAAACTGCAGGTATTTTCAGGTTAACAGACTTTTAAAAAATGAGGAGGATTTATGCAAAAGACTATTGAAAATCTCACGAAGGCATTTATCGGTGAAAGCCAGGCAAGAAACCGGTACACATTCTATTCAAAGATAGCACAGGAAAAGGGGTTAGATCAGATTTCGGAGATTTTTCTTATCACGGCAGACAATGAAAGAGAACATGCGAAGTGGTTGTTCAGGTTGATCAATGAGCTGAAGAAAAAAAGCAATGAGAATCTGAACGAGATAATCGTTGAAGCAGCAGCCCCCACAGTGCTTGGAAGTACCGCCGAGAACCTCAAGGCGGCAATCGCAGGAGAACATTATGAATATGCCAAAATGTATCCTGAATTTGCGGATATTGCCGAGAAAAAGGGATTCCCTGAAATTGCCAGACGCTTAAGGGCAATCGCTAAGGCAGAGGAACATCACGAAGAAAGATACAAAAAATTATTGAAGGAAGTCGAAGGAAGCACGGTATTCAAAAAAGACAGAAAGGTCTACTGGGTCTGCAGGAAATGCGGCTATATCCATGAAGGTGAAGTCCCGCCGGGAAAATGTCCTTCCTGCGATCACGAGTTGAAGTATTTTCAGGTTAAATGCGAAGAATATTAAAGGAGAACGTATGATTTCGAAGATTCTTGTGGCTACGGATGGTTCAGAGACTGCAAGGAAAGCCACTATGTATGCGGTCGATCTTGCAAAGCAAACTGGTGCTTCTCTGACATTGCTCAGCATAATCGATAAAGGTTTATTTCTAACCCAGTCTATCCCTCTGCCGTGGCGACCCCTACCCATCTAATAGAACCAGTTGAGGATTACCTGAAACAGGCTGCTGAAACCTACATCGAAGAGGCTGAAAGACTGTGCAGGAAAAATAATATCCAGTCAAAAAAGGCTGTCAGGGCAGGGCATCCGGTTGAGGAGATTATAAAGGAGGCTGGCGCATCAAAAGCCGACCTGATTATTATGGGTTCCCACGGCAAAAGCGCTATGAAAGCAGCAGTTCTCGGTAGCATCACCTAAGGAGTCATTCATGAGGAGACGAAGGTTCCTGTGCTCATCGTGCGGAGAGGCTGATAGCGGGCATCTCGTGTTCAAGCATCCCTTCGAGAGAGGAGGTCGAAGAACATGCACTGGCGAATTTATGAACGGGGAATGGAGTTTGGATGGCTGTTTATAATCATCTTCTCGGTATTGGTTATCCTGGGGATTGTCCATCTGATCAATCTCCTTTCGGGAGAGAAAGGAGCGAGACAGCAGGGGGAATCACCGTTAGACATTATCAAGAGACGATATGCAAAAGGAGAGATAACGAAAGATGATTTTGAAAAAATGAAGAGGGACCTTACAAAAAATAGATGAAGAAAAAAACAATAAAACGGGGAACTGGTTTTGCAATGCCCATTGCAAAGAAGATATAGAATGGAGGGCCTTTGTGAACCTAAAAGTAAAAAGCACATCTGAATATAAAAAAATCTCTCTGGAAGAGACGCAGGCCTTTCTCGAAGCATCTATAGACGGTCTTTCAGAGGCCGACGCAGGGAAGCGCCTTGAGATATTCGGGTATAACGAAATAGTAGAGGAAAAGAAGAATCCCTTTCTCGAATTTTTGCTGCGTTACTGGGGACCCATGCCGTGGCTGCTGGAGCTTGCAATGGGGCTTTCATTTATATTAAGTCATTATCTCGAAGGGATAATAATCTTTGTGTTGCTCACGGTAAATGCCGTCATTGGCCAGGTGCATTCACGCGGTTCCCAAAAAGCAGTCGAACTCCTCAAGAAGAAGCTGGCGATCAAAGCGAAAGTATTGCGTGATGGCAAGTGGGTTATGAAAGAGGCTAAAGAGATCGTACCCGGAGACATCATTGCCGTCGGACTCGGTGATATCGTGCCGGCCGATGCCAAAATTATAAGCGGCGGGCTTTCCATTGATCAATCAGCCCTGACCGGAGAATCCCTCTGCCTGTAGAGGCACACCAATCCGACATAATCTACTCGAGTTCGGTAGTGAGGCGTGGAGAGGCCAGGTGCGCGGTAGTCAATACCGGAGCAAACACATACTTCGGCAGAACAGCGGAACTGGTGAAAACAGCAAAGCCGAAGTCCCACCAGGGGGAAGTGATGATGACTATGGTCAGATATATGATGTATCTGGGTATAGCGGCATTGGTTTTAATTTTGGCGTACGGTGTGATTATGAGATTAGAAGAACATATCGTTAATATGCTGACCCTGGCTGTAATCTTCCTTATGGGCGCGGTCCCTGTAGCCCTTCCGGCAGTGCTCACCATAGTCCAGTCCGTCGGAGCAATGGAGCTTGCAAAAAAAGGAGCGCTCGTGACCAGACTCGATTCGATCGAGGATGCCGCTTCGATAGACGTCCTCTGCTTCGATAAGACAGGTACGATAACCCAGAATAAATTATCGGTTGCCGAAAGTATGCCATTCTCCGAATTTACGAAAGAGGATGTTGTCACCACAGCCGCCCTGTCCTCACAGGAGGAAGGGATGGACATCATAGACCTTGCGATTATTGAATATGCTAAAGGCATGAGAATCGATTTCAAGGCTTACAAACGGATCTCCCATCTTCCCTTTAATCCATCAATTAAGAGGAGCGAGGCAATAATCGAGGTCGGCGCAAAGCATTTTAAAGCGGTTAAAGGCGCAGCGCAGATAGTCATATCCATGTGCCGGGGTATTGATAAAGAAGACATGGAGAAGGTAAACGGGATCATAGAAGAGTTTTCCCGGAAAGGATACAGAACGATAGCAGTTGCCCGTTCGGAAGGCGACGACCTTGATAATCTTAAAATCGCAGGATTGCTGTCATTGGCTGATCCACTCAGGCCGGACTCAAAAAGCATGATAGAACAGGCAAGAAAGCTGGGAATAAAGCCGATAATGCTTACCGGTGATAGCATGGCCATAGCTAAAGAGATAGCCCTTCAGGCGGGGATCGGCGGAAACATTATCAGTATGGCGGATATCGGGGGCTTGAGCGAGGATGAGCAGATAAAGGTTGTCGGAGAGAGCGACGGTTTTGCCGAGATATATCCCGAGGACAAGTATAAGATTGTGAAACTTCTGCAGTCCAGGGGTCACATGGTGGGGATGACCGGAGACGGGGTCAACGATGCGCCGGCGCTCAAGCAGGCTGAGATGGGGATAGCGGTGAGCAATGCTACCGACGTGGCAAAAGCGTCTGCGAGCGTGGTACTGACCGAACCGGGTATAAGCGTGATAATCAATGCAGTAACAATAAGCAGGCAGACCTATCAAAGGATGCTGACATGGGTCATTAATAAGGTTACGAAGGTCATAGAATTCGTCGGCCTGCTGACCCTGAGCTTTTTCTGGCTCCATCAAATCGTGCTCTCACTCCTTGGGATGTCGCTGCTTGTATTTGCAAACGATTTCGTAACCATGTCTCTGGCAACCGACAATGTAAAACATACGCCTAATCCGAACAAATGGAATGTGAAGCACATTACTCTTGCGTCGCTCGTTCCTGGCATGCTTCTGGTTATGGAGGGCATGTTTGTCATCCTGATGGGCATGAAATATTTTCATCTTGAATGGGAGAAGCTGCGCACCCTGGTAATGCTGAATCTGATATTTAACAGTCAGTTCAGAGTATTGATCGTGAGAGAGAGAAGGCACTTCTGGTCGTCGCTTCCGGGCAGGGAATTACTGATCTTGAGCTCGACAACCATCATCGGATTTGCACTGATGGGCTTATACGGCATTCTTATTCCTTCTCTGAACCTGTATCAGACCCTCGTTGTTTTAGGATTCTCAGTTGTATTTACGCTTGGCATTGACTTCCCTAAGTATTATGCATTCAGGAGATTCGGATTGTAGCAAGCCGGGGATGCCAAAGAGGAATAGCGTTAATACCGTCCAGATTCTAAACACCTCCCTGCTTTAACCCATATAACAAATAAAACCCTTTTAAATCAATAGGTTGTCTTAAGCAAATCTCATAAGCTGCCTCTATTTAACTGTTCATAATCTTAACACTCAAATTCCCCCTCCAAAATTATCCTTTAAATTCAATGTGTTATATCAGGCATTGTTCATGCTTTTACTAAATACAGTAATAGAAGGATCAGGAGGTAACAATGAGGAAACAGCTTTTATTCGTCACAGCCCAGAATGAAGATTTTGCTGAGGGGTTTTCTTATGCGATCGACCTTGCAAGGGCAATGAAGGAGGATATAACAGTCCTTTTTGTCCAGAAAAAAAATCTGATGGAAAGATTTGAAGACATGATGACTGCAATTACTTTTGCTGAAGCAGGGGAACACGAAACAGCGAGGGAGATACTTGCTGAGGGGGATATAAAAAAAGACAATGAGTCTGATAAAAAACTCAGACATCTTGTAAAAAGGTGCAGCGAAGCTGATATCAACGTGGATTCGCATACTGTATCAATGGATGCAATTTCAGCAGTGAAAGACTTCCTTAAACGCAAGAATGGCATTGACATGGTTCTGTTAAGTCCGAGCATAACAGCGAACGGGAATGTCACTGCAAAGGAACTTAACAGGCTTGTAAGAACAGCTTCAAAACCTATTGTAACAATGGCAAAACACTCATATGCTGCATAAAAAAATTGAAGCTGCTTATAAATGCCAATATGTCATTCCCGTGACAACGGGAATCCAGAAAATACGACTGGATTCCGGCTTAATGACTGCCGGAATGACAGATAACAGAGTTTATGGACAGACACTAATTAACATTAGAAAGAAGGAGAATTTTTAAAATGTATCTTTACTTGCCGGTAGCGTTAACCAGTATTAATATTTTTATACCCATCGGGCTTGGACTTGCAGTCGGGCTGCTTTCAGGCCTCTTTGGGGTTGGGGGTGGTTTTTTAATGACACCCCTTTTGATAATGTTCGGCATCCCTTCAACTGTTGCTGCTGCTACAGACTCCAATCAGATTGTGGCAGCTTCAACGTCCGGGACATATGCGCACTGGAAAGTTGGGAATGTTGATTTCAAGATGGGATTGTATCTTCTGATAGGCGGTTTTATCGGCGGACTTTTTGGCGTACAGGCTATAAAAGTTCTCAGAGCAACAGGCAATGCTGATTTTGTCATAAAGATGACCTATGTATTAATGCTTGGAATAGTTGGCACATACATGTTTATTGAAAGCCTTGCAAGCATGAAGAAAAAGAAAACAGAAGAGGTAAAGACAGAAAAAGAATCCATAATGGGAAGATTTCTGAAATCCCTGCCTTTACAGACACACTTTGAAAAATCAGGTGCGACCCATTCTTTGCTTATACCTATTGTATTCGGAGGGTTCGTGGGGATCCTCGCTGCCATAATGGGCGTGGGCGGTGGATTCCTGATGGTGCCTGTAATGGTGTATATCCTGAGAATGCCGATGCATGTTGTTGTAGGCACAAGCCTTTTTCAGATATTATTTAACTGCATTGAGGTTACATTCCTTCAGGCATACACAAATCATAATGTTGATTTCATTCTCGCAGTTCTTCTGCTGCTTGGTTCAACAGTCGGGGCGCAGGTCGGAGCAGTCTTCGGCAGGAAACTAAAGGGAGAACAGCTCAAGATAATTCTTGCAGTAATAGTGCTTTTAGTTACCGTAAAGATAATCTTTGAACTCACTTTAAGCCCATCGATATTTTTAGCACAGGCGGGAGGACACTAATATGGCAGGGCAAAGAATAATTGGTAAAAAACGTAGTGAATCGACTGCTTTTGCCGTTATTTTATTTCTTAGTTTTTTGTTAATCGGTGTGATAGCATTGTTTTTTATCCTGATAAATGATGCCGCGGCAGAATTGACTGCAAATGTAAACCACAACCACATAAAAATAGATTTCTTCTATCATGGCAGCTCTGTAAGCGTAGGCGGGATATCAGAACCGGATACAGATTTGATTATCAAGATAACCTCTCCTGAGGGACACGAGGTTCTGAAACAGAAGGGAAAGGTGGCAGGTCTCCTATGGATGAACACAGGGACATTAAAGTTTGAAAATGTTCCCAATCTTTATTCTGTTCACAGCACTAAAAAGATTGATGAATTGCTGTATCAAGAGGAGATGGACAAATATGCGATAGGTTATCCTGCGCTTGAAAAGCATGTCGAAATATCTCCGGTCTCGAAAGAAGAGGAGAAGAATAGGTGGTTCAATGAGTTTGTTAAGCTTAAAGAATCTTCAAAATTATATATGAGTTCTTCCGGTAAAATTACGACCACATTGAAAGACGGTAAACAGTATTATTACATCCTGACAGACTGGCCTTATCAGGCTCCCCCGGGTGATTACATTGTAACTGTGTACGCCGTAAAGAACAGAAAGATTACCGAAAAGACAGACGCAAAAGTACAGGTGGAGCAGGTCGGCATTGTAAAGACCCTTTCCAACATGGCAAAGAAAAAGGGCGCTTTATACGGCGTCATATCTATAGTTGCAGCGCTGATAGCAGGGTTTGGCGTAGGCTTAATATTCAGAAAAGGCGGAGGTGCGCATTAATTATGTATGAGACAATATTAGTAGGGTTCGACGACTCACTGCCAAGCAAGGCAGCGCTTATTGAGGCCTCAAACTGGATAAAAAACCACGGCGGAAAAGTTATCCTTGTCCATGCAGTTTATTTTGATACAGAGGAGTTCGGGATCGCTCCTGAGCAATTAGAAAAACGTCTGAAAGTGGGGGAAAAAGTATGTGTTCAGACAAAAGAGATGATAACCTCCGAGTTCGGGATAGAGGTGCAATCTTTACTCTGCGAGGGCGACCCCCCGGAAGTCATTGTCGACATCGCAAGGGAAAAGAAGGCAGACCTTATCGTACTGGGCACATACGGCAGAAAAGGGTTAAACAGGCTTCTGATGGGAAGTGTGACATCACATGTTATTGTCAATTCTCATACTGACGTCCTTGTGGTTAAGAAGCAGTGCAGCGAATGCACCGGAAGTTATAAATCGGTTCTTGTTCCATTTGATGGATCAGAATTCAGCAAAAGAGCACTTGTTCGCGCCTGCGAGTTATCAAAAGTGGATAATGCAGAGATTACCGCTCTCTATGTCATCCCCCGTTATGAAGAGATGATAGAGTTTTTCATGACAAATTCGATAAGGAAGAGTCTTCTTCTCGAGGCTCAGAAAATCATGAATACGGCAAAAGAGATTGCTTCAGGGCATGGGGTTTCGATCAAGACAATGATAGAAGAAGGCCAGTCAGGAGAAAAGATTATAGAGACTGCTAATAAGCTAAAAAACGATCTGATAGCCATGGGAAGCTATGGGTGGAGAGGCGTTAACAAGGCTATTATGGGAAGCACTGCGGAAAGGGTGATAATCAATGCCCCCTGTCCGATACTTGTAGTGAGGTGACAGAAAATGAAAGGGTACAGGAAGGTTCTTATAGCTGTGAATGGTTCCAAAGATGTCCTTGTTCAGGGCTTAAGACTTGCCTATGACGAAGAATGCTGGGTAACGGTTGTTAAGGTAATGCCCCCTAATGAAGGCGATCTGAACCTTACAGGAATAAAAAATATAGAGGATGTTATAGACGGAGGTAGAGCAAAAGCTGTTTCTGAAATGCAAGATATAGCAAGATCTGAAGGTGCTCTGGTAAAGACACGGCTTGAGGAAGGCGAGGCGTATAAGAAAATTATAGAAATTGCAGAAGAAGAAAAATGTGACATTATAATAATGGGAACACAAAAAAGAAATTGGCTAAAAAGACTCATTGGAGACAACACTGTCGAGAAGGTCATTCATCAGGCGCCCTGCCCTGTGCTGGTAGTTGGATCATAAAAGACGTGTCTGACCATGCAGGGTAATCGTGATCACCTGCACTAACCTTACAGAACAAACCAAATAGAGAAAGGAAGTCTATCTTTAAGATATGATTTGCAACTTAATCATGCAAAACAATAAATTTGAGAGGCTGATTAAAAGGGGAATTATAAGTCGGAAGGTTTTTGATGAAATTATAGAAGAATCAAAAATTTCGGGGAAATACATTGAAGAATTGCTCATAGAAAAAAGCATCCCCAAGCATGAGATACTATTCTGCCTTTCCGAATATTATGGTTATCCTTTTGTGGAATATGACGAGAGTGTCATGGCTTCCTATTTTCTTACAATGCGTCTGGATATGGAGAGGCTTAAAAAAGCCCTTTGGTTTCCGCTCTCGCTCAGGCAGGATAAGACCGAGGTAATTGCATATGCTCCTGACGACCCTTCGGTCGTTGCAGACATAAAGAAAACCCTCGGAGTTGAAAGGATCAATTTCATAATTGCCCTGCCTCATGACCTTATCAGGATTATTGAACATAATTTTGACGTCAATCTCGAGTTCCCTGCTTCTGCAGGCAGGACGCCTCTGGCTAAGGGAAGAACATTCCTTGCAGAAAGGCGCTCCATGTTCGCATGCTACAGGACATCATTTGCAAAGGGAAGAACAGGTCTTGCATTTCTCCGGACAGGCATATCTTTTATGACAATTGCTCTGGTACTTTTAAGGGTCTTTGGCATAGGATATCTGACGATTTTTGAAGCAGCGCTTTTGATTGCCGGTATTGTAATGACATTTGACGGGCTTAAATGGTATATGCCGTCCCGGAAAACAGGAAAGAAACATCTCGATTGTTCGCCTACCGAGCCGACATGGGGAACAACAGTGCTTGAAGTATCAAACCCCGGGAATAACCCTTTATTTAAACGTACGGATGCCGTAGAAGGCGCTGAGAAACTTCGTGATGACTGGAGCAATTTGTCCCCTGTGATGAGACGGAGATTCCTTGCCAGTGACAGGACAGACCTCGCAGAAGAAAGGACAATACTTGCGTGTTACAGGACGATAATGGCAAGGGCGCGTACAGGACTCTCTTTTACACGAACAGGGGTTGCTCTCACCGGACTTGGAATTGCCTTTTTGAGACAGTTTCACGCAGGCCCGTGGACTGTCTTTGACGCAAGTCTCATCCTTGCAGGCATTTTAATGGCAATGGAAGGTTTTCATTGGTATATCCCAGGCCGCGGCGCAGGGATAAAAGGCTTTGAATCTGTGCGTAAGACTGAAAACAGCAAAAGCATATGGGATTTTGTTTTCCCTCCTTTCCATAAACCGGGAGTAGATAAAGACATTAATTCCTGTCTGCCTGTACAGGCGTCGCATTCACCCGGGATCTGGGCAACGACCGGCCTTGCGCTCGAAAGGACAGTGCTTGCAGACAGAAGAAATGTGATGGCAAGGCTTCGCACCGTCATGGCGCGCTCAAGAACAGGCATGGCATTTATCAGGACAGGCATGAGCATATCTGCTGTCGGCATGGGGCTGATGGTATATTTCGGAACCGCAAATATCGCGTGGACTTTATTCAATGCCGTATTGATTCTTGCAGGGATTATTCTTGTTGCCGACGGTCTTTACTGGCATATCCCTGCTGAAAAAACAAGAAGGCAGTTCCCGTATTGTTTTGGAGATATGGAAATCAGTATCCCTGATTATGGCAAACCCGCGCGATTCTGGAGCAAGGTGGTATTCAGCCATGATAACTTCTGACAAGGTTACGGAAAGATATAGGATTGTCTTACTGGAGTGGGGAATTTTAGCATCGGAGCTCTGGGCAGCAGAGAATGCTGCCATTGCCCGGGGCGTTGATCTCGAGCAGATCCTTATCAGAGAGTATGGAGTGCCCAAACGTATCCTGCTGCAGTCTCTTTCAGAGCATTATAATTGTCCCTTTGTCGAATACGATGAGAGGATGCCCATACCGCCTGAACTTTTATCCGGGCTTGACGGGGAGAGACTATCGATAAGCAGGTGGTTCCCGATTATCAAAGATGGCGGGACTGTTGTCATCGCAGCAAATAATCCTAAAGACCCAGTGGTTCTGGATGAGGTCACAAAATTTATCAAGGCGGAAAGGTATGACTTCTGGGTGACGCTGGTAGAGGACATACAATGGTTTATTCAGGATTTCCTGCATGCAAAACCAGGGCACCTGATAGGAACCGAAAGGACAGGGCTTGCCTTCTGGCGAAACACAATGGCACAGTGGAGAACAAGGCTTGCCTGTTACAGGACTGATCTTGCAAAGGCCAGGACAGACCTTGCGTTCTTTCGGTGGGGACTTGGTCTTATTGCCATATCAGATGCGCTCATGCGCATCCATAAATCCGGGCCGATGTCTTACTTTTACTGGCTGATGATTGCTGCCGGCATATCATTGGTTATTATCGGTTTATCAGGTTATCTGAAGATAAGGGAATCCAGAATGAAGCCGCCGGGACATCACACACTTGTGGAGGTTACAGCAGCAACCCTGCATTTCCTTGAAAACTATCATTTTATCGAACATACAGGCAAAAGCATACCTACAAAAAAGACAATGCTTGCAAGGCTCGGTGATTTTCTTGCCAATCACAGCACTATTCTTTATCCTTCTCCTGCAAGCAGGGAGCGCACGCATCTTGCACGCGAAAGAAATGTGCTTGCAGGACAGCGCACAGTGGCTGCATGCTTCCGGACCATCTATTCCCGCGCAAGGACAGGTCTTGCATTTATCAGGACAGGCGTTTCCTTTGCAGGGCTCGGGCTCGGTCTTATCAGGTATTTCGGATTCAGTTTATTGACCGCATTTGATACAATGCTCATTATAGCAGGGGCATTAATGATAGTCGATGGCATTTTATGGTATATGCCGGTAAGAAAGGAGCAATCGGAAACTCCAAGATGCCCTGTGCCGGAATAGAAGATACAATTTTAATATGAAGATAGAAAACAGGATCATACTTTCAAATATATTCAATATAGCGCTTATCCTGCTGATAGGTTTTTTTGCTATCCAGAATCTCAATCTCATGCTTACGAAGCTCAGGTTTGTGGAGATAGCGGATGACCTGAATGCATCATTCCTTGAGATGAGGCTTTCAGAGAAAAACTATTTTCTGTACCACGATGAGACTGCGCTCTCTGACATCAGGGAAAAAATAGATTCCACGATGCAGTCAATCGAACTTGCAAGCAAGGATATCGGCCGCGCCGTTGGGGAGGATAATCTCAACCTGCTTAAATCCCACCTGAAGAATTATTCGGAAGTAGTGGAAGAAGTAAGAAGAGACTACAGGGGAGATTCCGGACTGGAGTTAAGGTTCAGGTCAGAGGGCAAAAGATTGAGAGAGTTTTCCAGCACCATGACACAGCTCGAACGAAAGGGAGTCAATAACATAATATCAACTTCAAAGAATATCCTGCTTTACTCGTTCTTTGTAATACTGGCAATGGCCATTGTTGTAAGCCATTTCATATCCCAGAGAATCCTGCACTCACTGAGGGAAATCCAGAAACTGGCAAAGTCCATATCGCTGGGCAATTTTAATAAACCGGAGGGAGTGATTCCCGATGACGAGTTCGGCTCTGTGATCGCCGCTATAAATTCCATGTCTGAAGAATTGCGGAACAGGGAGGAAGAGCTCATCCAGTCAAAAAAGCTTGCATCGCTCGGCATTCTTACAGCAGGAGTTGCCCATGAACTGACAAACCCGCTGAATAACATCTCTATGATTGCCCAGAATTACGTTGAACTTTACGAAAAGCTAAGCACGGAAAACAGGATAGAGCTTATGAATAAGGTGCAGGCAGAGACAGAAAGGATTGAAAAGATTGTAAGGAATCTTTTAGATTTCTCCAGACCCAAAGAACCGGATCTTAAAGAAGCCGATATTAATGATGTTGTACGCAATGCGCTAAGACTCACACAAAACACCCTCGATGTCTCAAATATCAATGTAAAATTGGCCATTGAACCTCTTGTCCCTCATGTCTTTATTGACGAGCAACAGATACAACAGGTCTTTGTTAACCTTATAGTAAACGCTGTTCAGGCTATGCAGCCGGGCGGAGAATTATCAATTAAAACACGGCTTAATGCCGGCAAAGATTCTGTGGAAATAGATGTCAGCGATACAGGCAAGGGGATACTGCATGAGTTTCTGCCGCACATATTCGATCCTTTTTTCAGCACAAAGGGTATCGGAGGAACAGGGCTCGGCCTCTCGGTGAGTTACGGAATAATCAAGAAGCATAAGGGAAATATCAAGGTTGAAAGCACGGCGGGCATTGGCACTACCTTTACCATAGAGCTGCCGGTTGTACGCAAGGGGGACTACTGATGCGGTTATAAGTAAGGGACATAAAGCATTTATTTCTGTCATGCGGCTTGTCAGCAATCTTTCTTTGGACTGGATGCCCGATTAAGAACTTCGGGCATGACGGATAAAGAGGAAAAATGAAAAAGAATAAAACAGGAGGATAAATGGATCGTTACAGGATTATGGTTATTGATGATGAAAAAATTGTAGGAGACATGGCAAAGATGTCTCTGGAGCAGGAGGGCTACATCGTCGAAACATTTTTGAATGCAGAGCCTGCTCTCGTAAGGCTGAAAGAAGAAAAATTCGATGTGGTTGTTACCGACCTGAAGATGAAGGGCATAGACGGAATGGAGGTGCTCAGGACCGTAAAGAGACTTTATCCTGAAACCAGGGTAATAATGATTACAGCCTTTGCCAATCTTGATGCGGCTATTGAAGCATTAAGGGGAGATGTACATGACTTTTTCCCTAAGCCGGTCAAGATAAAGGAATTAAAGGCATCCATACAGAGGGCATTGAGCAAGCAGAAATGAAAAATATTATCGGGCATTTAAAATCCATTCTGGGGCTTTCCAGAACACGGGCAGGAGAACCCCTGTCTTTTAAGGCGGGGTTCAATCGTTTCAGGGAAGTTCTCGATACAAATAACAGGGCGCTTGAGATTATTACCGAGATGGGAGATAAACTCGGCGGAGATTATCTCTTTGACATCAATTATATAAAACGCACTTATTCAGAGTTGTCCTCTGCTGTTTTCAGTTCCATTCAAAGCTTTGACAGTCTTACACAGAACAAATATCCGCAGATACATGGTGCGTTTACCCGTATTGATAACCAGATTAACAGGCTCATATACGACATAGTTTCATCACACAGTGGAATGGTTGTCTTTTATGAAGATATCACATGGGATATGTCCCGTGATGTTGGCGGCAAGAATGCGCATCTTGCAGAGCTGAAGAATTATCTGAAACTTAATGTCCCTGATGCATTCGCAATAACAACCCGCGCCTTTGATGAATTCATAAAACAAAACGGACTTAACGAAAAGATTGAAGCCCTCGGCAAAGCCACTGCTATTAATAAATCAATGCTTGATACACTGCAGGATTTGATTATCAATGCAGATTTCCCTCCCGAACTGGATTCTGCAATTGAGAAAGCAATCGGGAAGATAAAAGTTAGATGCGGGGGAAAATGTTTTCTCGCTGTAAGGAGCAGCGCAGAGGAAGAGGATAGTGAATTTTCTTTTGCAGGCCAGTTTGAGACAGTGCTGAATGTTCCTCTGGAAGGGAAAGCAGTTAAAGAGGCTTATAAGAGTGTTGTTGCAAGTCTGTTTTCAGAAAAAGCAGTTGCATATCTGAACCGGCTGGGATATGACATCAGAAAATTTAAAATGGCAGTTGGATGTATGACAATGGTGGATGCGGCATCAAGCGGTGTTATCTATTCCACAAACCCTGATGGAGACAATAATACACTGATAATCAATGCAACCTGGGGGCTGGGCAAGTCTATTGTCGAAGGTCAGACAGATGCAGACCTTTATATGGTAAAAAAGGACCTCAGCCCTGAAATAGTTGATATAAAACCCGGCAGAAAAGAATTCATGATAGTAAACCTTGAAAATGGAGGGACAGGTAAGGTCAGTGCCCCTGATGAGATGATCGGGAAGCCATGCCTAACAACAGGGCAGGCAATCGAATTAACAAGGCAGGCTGTTTCTATCGAAAAGCATTTCCGTAAACCTCAGGATATTGAATGGGCAACAGACAGGGATGGAAGGATTTTTATTTTGCAGTCAAGACCGCTCACCCTCCCCTCTGTCCCCTCCCGTCAAGGGAGGGGAGAAATTAGAGGGTTCCCATCTCCACTTGAGGGAGAGGTTGAGTGGGATGCTGCTATCTTAATGAAAAATAAAGGCATCGTAGTTCAGAAGGGCATTGCAGCAGGCAGGGTCTTTATCTTAAGGCACATGGATGAACTGGACAATTTTCCCAAAGGCTCGATTCTCGTATCCCGATATGACTCCTCGAACTTTGTAAGGGTTATGCCTTATGTATCAGCAATCATTACAGATATGGGAACTCCAACAAGCCATATGGCATCCCTCTGCAGGGAATTCAGGGTTCCGACAGTAGTCAATGCAGGAAATGCAACAGAGGTTCTCAAGCACGGGCAGGATATTACAGTAAATGCAGATGATGGAAGCGTAACTGTTTACGACAGGGTAATCAGGGAACTCGTAGAATCTTCCGCAATAAATCACATGAAAATGGAAGATGTCTATGAATTCCGTAAGAAAAGGTATGTTCTCAGATATATCTCGCCGCTGAATCTCATTGACCCCCTGCTTGATGATTTCACCCCTGAGAAATGCAAGACCATGCATGACATCCTCAGATTCACTCACGAAAAGTCAGTAACAGAACTTGTTGACAGCGCAAAATATGGGAGCGCCATGTTAAAAAGACACGCTGCTGTGAAGCTTGATATACCAATACCTGCCGGGATTATAATGATTGATATAGGCGGAGGATTGAATATTACAGAAGGCAGCGATAAAGCTGTTTTCGAACAGATCATTTCAGTGCCCCTCAGGGCGATTATAAAGGGTATTATGCATCCCGGAGTCTGGCATTCTGACATGGTCTTGCTAAAGACAAAAGACTTTCTTTCGAGCATGATGAGGATGTCTGACATAACCATGGATGCCAGCGATTATGTCGGATTTAATGTGGCTGTTGTATCAAAAGAATACGTAAACCTGAGCCTCAGGTTCGGCTATCATTTCAATATGCTTGACTGCTACTGCAGTGAAAACGCAAAGAACAATCACATTTATTTCCGTTTTGTAGGAGGGGCAACCGACATTGTAAAACGCTCAAGGAGAGTGGAACTTATCGCTGCTATTTTGAAGGAATATGGTTTCAATCTAAAAATTAAGGGAGACCTTATCATTGCAAGGCTTGCAAATACAAGACAGGACGAGATGGAAAACATACTTGAACAACTTGGAAGGCTGATTGCATACACAAGACAACTGGATGCCATGCTCCATGATGACAGCACTGTTGAACAATATGCAAGGAATTTTTTAGAAGGGAGATATGAACTCTGAGTTGGCCGCACACTGCATCCGCTTGTCGTAATATCCCAATCCGGGTGTTAAAAAATCAGAAAATGTCCTTGAAAGCTGTACAGGGTTTTATTTTTTCATATCATTGGTGATAATATTAGTTCTATATGTCCCTGAAGAAGAAGATAATCCTCGGCTTTCTTATAAGTTCAATAATCATAGCAATCCTTGCCATCTCTGCTTATACCAATTTTGTAGAAATCAAAAAAGAGATACGATATCTGGAACTGTCTGATACTATAAGGAGCAAATCCCTGCAGCTCAGGCGGCACGAGAAGAACTTTCTCCTTTACGGTGACCTTAAAGAGGTCGAGAGTGTCCATACCTATATAAAGGATATAAAGCAAATCATTAAACAGGGCAGGGTTGTTTATAACACAGGGAAACTTCTCAGCCTTGAAAATAAGATAGATGAATTCTCACAGAGATTTAACCATATAGAAATAATCTTCTGGGAGTTCCAGAAGGAATTCAGCCGGCTCAAGCCATTTTATAAACAATATGCAGCATTCTTCCCGCTTATTGAATCAACTTTCCTGGAGCGTCCCCTTGTGAATGCAGAACTGCTGAAAAAGATATTTCTGCTACGGTCAAGCGACCCGACAATCAGGAGCCTTCAAGAATTAGATACTGAAATCAATGCCCTCAGGAAAAATGGAGAAGAAATAGTGGCAATCTCAAAGGACATTGATAAATCAGCCAGAGAAAAAGTGGAGCGGTCTATCGGTTTCTCACAAACAGCAGCTTTGATCCTGTTCCCTCTGTTCCTGCTTGTCGGCCTCGGGACACTTTTTGCCATAAGCCATAGTGTTGTAAAGCGACTGAAGATATTAACATCCGCCGTAGAAAAAACAGGCAAAGGAGATTTTTCATCTCTAATTACCCCGCAAAAAAGGGACGAAGTCAGTATGCTGATAAATACTTTTCTTAAAATGAAACAGGATCTCATTACGGAAGAAGATGAGATCGGCATATTAATAAATGCTTTCATCAAAATGGAACACGACCTTGCTGCAAGAGACGAAGAACTTAAAAAGAAAAACGAGGAATTGCTTCAGAGCAGAAAGCTGGCCTCTATAGGAACATTGGCTTCAGGGGTTGCACATGAACTTAACAACCCATTGAACAATATTTATCTTGCCGCCCAGATACTGTCAAAGGAGATAGATCAGGAGACCTGTCCTCCAATAATAAAAGAAACTGTCAGGGATATTTTTTCCCAGACGCTCAGAGTGA
>JAKALU010000171.1 GCA_021824065.1 Nitrospirota bacterium | reverse complement strand
GTTTGGTGAGATGCAGGGTGGTCTCGATACTCTTAATACGTTGAAGACCTCTGCTCAGGTTAATGCTGTGGGAGAAGGGGTGTATCTTGATACTGCAAGGGATTCGATGATTAATGAGGCTACGAAATGGCAGAACCTGAGGGAGTTTGCAAGTGAAAAGGGTGTGAGTTTTGAAGGGCTGGTTTCTTCGATGAATAGACAGGGTCAGTTTTCGTTGTCTGCTGAGATGGCTAAGAAGTTGGGGGTTGGCGGTAAGGCAGGCAGTTATAGTCTTTCCTGGGATGAGAGTGGGAAGGCGGTGTGGACTGAGGGGAAAGGCGGTCATGATATACGGCAGAAGGATGTGGATCTGGTTGAGGTGCAGAAGGGAACGCAAATATGGGAGGGATATGAGAAAACTGTTAGGAATATAACTCAGGGTGACATCATACTCGGTAATAGTAAATCTGATAAGGCTCTCATAGCGTCTCATAATCAGGCTGTTGAACAACAGCTGACTTATATGAGGAAAGAAAATCCATCTCTCGATGATGCGTATATTCAGAGATTGGGAGAAAAGTTATCACTTAAGGAAGGTGATCACGTCACATATAGTATGGACAAAGATAGTGGCCGGATGTCGACATGGTCTGTAAGTAGAGGTGGAAAGGTTGTTACTGAATTATCTACTCAAAAAACTATTGGAAGTGAAACGACACACAGTCAGGATCACGTTCATTACAAGGGTGGCACAAGGAGCGAGGGGGTATCGAGTGCTATGGCTGCTGAGACAGCTCGAAATCTTGGGGCAGACGAACAAACAGCACAAAAGTGGGCTGACCGAGTTGGGGCTTTTCAGGGGTTGCTGGACGAGGTGATGCCAATTAGGGTGGTGAAAAAATGAAAAAGGAATTGATTAGAAAAAAAGTGGAGGAGATTATGAAGGAGATCGAGGATTACTACAAGTTGAGTGGGACTGTTGATTTGCAGGCTCTGGCTTTGGAGAAAGGTGTCTATATCCATAACTCAAAAGTGCCTGTGAAAATTAATGCATTAACTATTCCTCTTGTGACAGATGATTTTGTCACAATTATAAACTCTAAACTCAGGGGCAGACGTAGGATCTATGTATTAGCACATGAGCTCGGCCATGTTTTACTGGGTCACTATGAGAAGGGGTTGGAGGCATCTGCAAATCTGGACGATCACAAAGTCTTAAAACAACCACTTAAGAATTTTGAGAGAGATGCTGACTTTTTTGCTGATGAGTTGCTCAAGACAGGGAAAAAGTATATTAGTACACACTGAGGTCATACGAAAACAGATACTTATCGAGAAATGTCATAGTTGCTATGCAATGAATTCTTGCTTGATGACCTTGAGAATGAGAGAGGGATGCAGAGGACCGTTTAAAGGCAAGGAGGATCAGATAAGGTTTATTAGAGAGAATGTCCTTAGTGGGGGAGAGAGATGCTCTCTTCCTAATTTGTGATATAATCCCAACAAGGTATTTGCAAGCCTTGTTGGGTCCCGGAAAGGAGGAATAAGAAACAATGGGACTCTATAGAAGAAAAGATTCACCAATATGGTGGATGTCGTTCAGTGTAAATAAAAAGCAGTACCAACGGTCAACCGGCACTGCCGACAAGAGATTAGCTGAGAATATTTTAGCAAAGGTTAAGACACAAGTGGTAGAGGGAAAGTGGTTTGAGTTTGATGAGGCAAGGCAGCATACGTTTGAAGAGATGATGGAACGCTACCTGAACAATCACAGCAAGATCAGTAAAAGTTTTTCTGCATACAAAAACGATAAGACTTATATCAAACATCTCTCCAAAGTCTTTGCGGGGTTAACCCTGGACATGATTACACCTCAACTTATATCAGCATATAAGACTGAGAGACTCGAAGAAGGTAAAAGTCCACAGACAGTAAAGCATGAGATGAATTGTCTTACTCGTGCTTTTAACCTTGCGATGCGAGAATGGAGATGGATAAACCACAATCCTTGTTTTAATGTCGAAAAGCCAAAGGTCAATAATCAGATATTGCGGTGGCTGACCAATAACGAAGAAGAGCAGTTGTTACAAGCCAGTAAAGGGTATCTCAATGGACAATTACCCGATATTATTATTGTTGCACTGCACACGGGTATGCGGCAGGGAGAGATTTTAAACCTGAAATGGAAAGACATTGACATGTTCAGAAGAACAATCACTATCATGCAGATGAAGACAAAAGAACCCAAAACAATTCCGATGAACGACACACTTACTGACCTGATTATGAGAAAGAGTAAGGTGATAAATATGTCGGGCTATGTGTTTATCACCTCAAAAGGGACACGTATACTTAACACTAATCTTCAAAGAGAGTTTTGGAAGGCGTTAAAGGCTGCCGAAATAACTAATTTCCGTTTCCATGACCTTCGTCATACTTTTGCAACAAGACTCATTCAAAATGGTGTTGACCTGTATGCAGTTGCAAAACTTTTAGGACATAAGGATGTTAAAACTACTCAACGATATGCTCACCATCACCCTGAAAGTTTGAGACAATCAGTAAAAATTCTGGATAATTTTTCATCTCAAAAAGAGTTCAAAAATGATGCTTTTGGGAGGTAAACTATTACGATTTTATGACGCTATATGCTAAAATAACACGTAAGTTATTGATTTGCGGGTGTAACTCAGTGGTAGAGTGTCAGCTTCCCAAGCTGAAGGTCGCGGGTTCGAATCCCGTCGCCCGCTCCATATACTGTTTCCCTTTGCCCCGGTGTTGCAAAAGACATCGTTAATTACAACTACGGGGTTTACATGCTCATACCCGTGTGATAGAATTTAAATATGAAAAAGAAATTATCGTTTGTTTTTCCTCTTCTTTTTCTCTTAGCGCTTCTTCTATTTTTCGGAAATAACAGGGAAGTAGAAAAAAACTTACTGCTAAGAGGAAATTCTTTTATAGAAGGCTTAAGAATTGTCCATAAAAGAGACGGCAACAACGTCTGGATACTCAATGCCAAGAGGGCAGATATTATAGAAAGCGAAGATAAGGCAAAACTTAACGACATAGTGATGACAATTGAAAATAAAGGGATGACAATATACGCAGGGAGCGGGCTTTATGACATGTCAACCCGAAATTTAACGCTGGATGGCAAGATAACAGCAGATGCAAAGGACTATGCAATTGTATGTGACTCTGCGGAATGGAACAATTCTACGGGAGAAGTCAAGACAACAGGAAATGTAAGGTTTGAGAGTAAGAAATTTAATGTAGAGGGTTCCGGCATGGAGGCAAATACAGACCAGAAAGTGAGAATATTGAAAAATGTTAAGGCAACTTTCTACCGTTAGCATTTTTGTCCTAATTATTCTGATAAGCAGTACATTTGCTGAAGATAAAGCAGGGCAGGTAAAGGGGCCGATAGTGATAACTTCGGAGACGCTCTCAGCAGATAACAAGGCACATACTGCCCTGTTTGAGGGTTCTGTTGTTGCAAAATCTGAAGACATGACGCTTTACTCTGATAAGATGCTCGTTTATTATAACGAACAAACAGGCAATGTAACAAGAATAGATGCAGAGGGCAGAGTGAAGCTCGTCAAGAAAGACCTGCTTGTTACATCGAAGGCAGCGAGCTATTTTGCAGATGGAGAAAAAGTAATCTTTACTGGTGAACCGAGGGCTGTGGAAAGGGGTAATGTTGTTACAGGTACAAAAATGACATATCTGCTAAAAGAAGATCGCTCCATTGTGGAAAACAGCAGGGTATTACTCGAGAATAAAAAGGGAAAGTAGATGCATACTCTTGAGGTTAAAGGCATTACAAAAAACTACGGCAAGAGATGTGTTGTTAAGAATCTCAATTTATATGTAACAACAGGCGAGATTGTTGGCCTGCTCGGCCCTAACGGAGCCGGTAAAACAACAACATTTTATATGATAGTTGGAATGATAAAGCCCGAAAATGGTGGTATTTTCCTTGATAGTGAAGATATCGGACAGCTTCCGATGTATCAAAAGGCGCGCAGAGGAATAAGTTATCTTCCGCAGGAGCCATCTATATTCAGAAAGCTGACAGTTAAAGACAATTTAAGGGCTGTGCTTGAGGTAAAAGGCTATCCTGACACAGATATTGCTGAGATGGTTGAACACCTCCTCGATGAATTTAATCTTCGTGGGTTTTCAGACAGAGACGGCTTCAGGCTCTCAGGCGGTGAGCGGAGGAGGGCAGAAATAGCAAGGGCACTTGCATTGAATCCAACATTTATACTTTTTGATGAGCCTTTTACCGGCATTGATCCTATTGCAATAATAGAGCTTAAAAAGATGTTGAACTACCTCAAGGACAAAGGGCTCGGCATCCTTATAACAGACCATAATGTAAGAGATACGCTTTCGATAACAG
>JAKALU010000170.1 GCA_021824065.1 Nitrospirota bacterium | reverse complement strand
AAGGCGCAAGCTTTGGTTTTTCTGCAATGACTGTTGAGTCTACCCATGAAACCTCAAAACCATTTGTATGGACAAGCTCAAGAACATATTTCAGGAGGGCAATGCTCGATGCATCTTTCCATTCAGGTTCTGTGTCAGGAAAGTGTTTGCCTATGTCACCAAGTCCGAGGGCTCCTATGATTGAATCTATTATCGCATGGCACAGAACATCTGCATCAGAATGCCCTGTCAGCCCTTTCTCGAATGGTATCTCTACTCCGCCAAGAATAAGCTTACGCCCTCCAACAAGCCTGTGGGAATCATATCCAAAACCAATTCTCATAAAACCCTTCTTTCTATTTAAGACGAAATATAGTATTTTCGCTCATTCTCGGGCTTCGCCCTCCGAGGTATCTTGCCTCTTTGTCATCTAATTTTTTGAATTAAGGAGTATCGGCAAGATAAAGCCGCTCAAACACTATATCTCGTCTATAAAATCAAATCTATGTTAACCTCTTCTTTAGAAGCATCTCTGCCACATCTATATCTTCAGGCGTTGTTATTTTTATGTTTGTATAAGAACCCATTATTACCCTTACTTTTCCACCATACCTTTCCACTATAGCTGAATCATCTGTAGAGTAGAATTTCTCATCCGCTGCCTTTTTATATGCCTTCATGAGCGCAGCATACTTGAAAACCTGTGGTGTCTGTATTGCCCAGAGAATATCTCTTTTGAGAGTCTTTTTCACAATACCGGCTGCTGCTTCTTTTATTGTATCTTTTAGAGGGACTCCGATGACAACACCATCAAATCCCCCCCCGCTCCCCTTTGCTAATTCCTGTATCGCCCTCGTGACTAAATCCCTTTCCACCAGCGGGCGAACACCATCATGTATTAAAACTATGTTTGCCTTATTCCCTATTAAATTAAGTCCACTATAAACGGAATCCTGCCGCTCTTTCCCGCCAGGGGCAATCCTCTTGACTTTTGAGAGATGATATCTCTCGACCAAATCGCATCCTTGTTCCATATCGGCCTCTTTTAAGACAGGGATCACTTCTGCAATATCATTAATAGACTCGAACACCTCAAGAACCCATACGATAAGCGGTTTATCTCTGAGGATTTGAAATGGTTTATTGCCCCCTTGCCCGAACCGTTTTCCAATACCGGCTGCTGGAACAATAGCTATAACTTTTTTATTCATTGCTCAACTGCACCATTAATATAAGGCAAGACAGTGAGGGCATAGTATTCGAGCGGATTCTTTTGCTGATATTCCTACAGTAAATCTTACAATATCGAGAGGCAAAAGCCCTCGGAGGGCGAAGCCCGAGAATGAGCGAAAATACTATGCCCTCACTGTCTATCATAATCTATTTTACCGCCCTCAATTCCTCTCTCTCGTAATCCTCCTTTGTCTTGGAGAATATCATCCTTCCCGCTGTTGTCTGAAGAACACTTGTCACTGTCACATCAACATTCTTGCCTATAAGTTTTCTCGCGTTTTCTACAACAACCATTGTGCCATCGTCAAGATATGCAACTCCCTGATTGTGTTCTTTCCCTTCCTTAATGACAAAAACCTTTATGGTCTCGCCGGGAAGGACAACGGGTTTCAGTGAATTTGCCAGTTCATGGATATTCAAGACAGATACGCCCTGAAGTTCAGCGATTTTATTAAGGTTAAAATCATTTGTTATTACCTTTGCATCAAGCAACCTGCCAAGGGCAACCAGTTTTGCATCAACTTCTTTTATCTTAGGGAAATCCTCATCCACGATCCTTACAGTAACATTTGACATCTTCTGCAACTTGTGCAGGATATCGAGCCCTCTCCTGCCGCGTGCTCTTTTAAGCGGGTCCGGGGAATCCGCTATATATTGCAGTTCCTGAAGAATAAACTGAGGAAGGATAAATGTCCCTTCTATGAAGCCTGCTTCACACACGTCAGCAATACGGCCGTCTATTATAACGCTCGTGTCCAGCAGCTTGAGGTTTTCCTCGAATCCCTGCCCTTTGAACAGTCTGAATATGCCTGATATGGTAAGCCCTTTGCCTTTCTTAAGTCCCACAAGAAGACCTGCGTAGCCGAATAATGCATTCAAAACAAATGCTATTGTCACAAAATCCTGAGAAACAATTGCCTTCAGAGGGAAAAGAAGGAGATTTGCAAACAAAAGGCCAACTGAGAGACCGAATATCCCGCCAATAATCACGCCGAGAGAGACCTTTTTGAATATTGCTTCTGTAAAAAGGGCAAGTGCACCGACTATCCCACCCCATACAGCGCCTATAAATTGAGAGCCATATTTACTGCCGAACAGATAACCTGCTAATAAAAATATTGCAAATACAGTTATCCTTAAAATAATAAAAAACAAGTTTCTCACCTCCTTTCATCTTTGCCTTTATCTATAGCGACTCTATCCCAATGGTTGAGTCATTTTTTTCTGGATTCCCCCTTGAGAACTGAGGGAATAACAGAACCAAAAAATTTATAAAATCTAAGAAGCCTTAATAACCGCATAAAACTTTTGTCCGCCCCTGTTAATAAAGAGAAGCACTGTTTCCCCTGGCTTCACATTAGAGGCGATTTTATTAAAATCATTCAGGGTGGTTACCTTTTTGTTGTCCACCTCCTGAATAACGTCTCCCTTTCTAAGTTTAGCCTCTTCCGCCGGACTTCCTGGTCCGACCCTTACTACCACTACGCCCTTTTCATCTCTCTTCAGACCTAACTGCTGTGCAATCTCTTTTGTGAGTTCTATTACTTCAAGTCCAGCAAGAGCCTGTCGTTGTATATCTTCAGGAGATGGTTCTGGTGTTGCCTCCCCTATTTCTCTCGGATATTCAGCTATTATTACGTTTAAATTATACTCTTTCCCTCTCCTGAGTATCTTAACCATAACCTGCGAGCCTGCCTTGCTCTGGGCAACTATATTTCTGAGGCTATCAGCGTCTTTCACCTTCTTGCCGTTATATTCAAGGATTATGTCGCCCCTCATCAGCCCTGCCTTTTCAGCAGGCCCTCCCTTTACAAGATCACCGACAAGCGCTCCATTTGAGTCCTTAAGCCCAAATTTCTGAGAAAGCTCGGGCGTAAGTCTTTGTATCGAAACTCCAAGCCAGCCCCTCGTTACTTTGCCATGTTTTACAAGCTGGTCCAATACAGAACGCACAAGGTTGCTCGGCACTGCAAACCCTATACCCTGATACCCGCCTGTCTTCGAAAATATCGCCGTATTTATGCCTATGACCTCTCCTTTAATGTTCACCAAAGGGCCGCCTGAATTGCCTGGATTTATTGCTGCGTCTGTCTGTATAAAGTCTTCATAGTCAGTAATCCCTACGCTCACCCTTCCAACCGCACTTATTATCCCCATGGTAACTGTATGGCTTAAACCAAAAGGATTCCCTATAGCGAGGACAAATTCACCAACCTGCAATTTATCTGAATCGCCCCACGGAGCTGTTGGGAGGTCTCTCGCATTAATCTTTACTACAGCAACATCTGTCTTCGGATCGGAACCGACAACCTTCCCATTGAAACTTCTTTTGTCATACAGAATGACCTTTATCTCTTCTGCCTGTTCAACCACATGATTATTAGTAATTATATAGCCGTCACCGGATACGATGACTCCTGAACCGAGACTTTGCTCTTTCCATTTTTTTGGGAAACCAAATTCATGGAACGGTTCAAAAAAATTAAAAAAAGGGTCTTCAAAAAACGTGGGTGTTTCTCGCTTTACAACCTTTGTGGTCGAGATGTTCACAACAGAAGGAGAAACAGCGTTTGCTATCTCTGAAAATGCTTTTGCTGTTTCTATTATCTGGCTCGGCACTCTTGGCGAAACTATCAGCGGTGAATGCGACGTACTGGTAATCCTGCCGAGGATATAAAAAGAGATCCCGCCGAGGAGAAATCCTAACAATAATATGATTATTCCAATGAATATCTTCTTTTTCGTCATTTTTTTATTATAATCACCTATTCGAGTTATTGTAAAGTACGGTGCATGTTATAATTTAAAATGTCTGACATTCTCAAGATTTCTGCTGTATTTATCATTATCCTTATCCTCCTGAGGAAAAAATTGAACATCGGTTATGTCATGCTTATAGCCTCTGGCGCCCTTGGGCTTTTATACCTGATGTCCCCTCTATCTATATCTTCTACAATAAAGGCGGCATTTACAGATAAGGTGACAATCAAGCTTGCGCTCGCCTTAACCCTTATAAGGGTTTTTGAACTAATACTTAGAGAAAAGGATGTTTTATCGGAGATGATGAATGCATCGAGGACTCTGCTCCTGAAAAAAAAGGCTGTGATAGTTTCGATGCCACTCTTAATAGGACTTCTGCCATCTGTTGGAGGCGCATATTTTTCAGCTCCTATGGTTGATGAATCTACAAAAGGGATAAAAATGTCCCAGGAAGAGAAGGCGTTTATAAAT
>JAKALU010000033.1:3225-20500 GCA_021824065.1 Nitrospirota bacterium | reverse complement strand
CCTTACACACCAGAATGGGTGCTTCTTCATTACGTTCCATTCATCATCAGTAAAGCTGGCGGGCTTATTCAGTATTTCGGGGGGGATTTCTATCTTGCCTATATCGTGAAATAAAGCAACCAGACCGAGTTCTGTCAGAGCCTTCTTGCTCAAACCGATTCTCTGTCCGAGTGCAACGGATAGTATACTCACATTAACTGAATGGTGATAGGTATATTCATCATAATCTTTAATAGCAGTCATACCGAGAAGGAGTTGTTCTTCTTCGAGTATTAAGTCGACCATTGACTCTACTACCCTCTTGGCCTTTTTTATGTTTACCTTCTCCCCAGACTTTATTTTATTTATGACTCCTCTCGTGTATGAAACAGCGTTAAAATATGATTTCTTGACCACCCTGCGGATGTCAAACTCACCCTCTACTTTTTCGTCCCTTACCTTCCTCAACTTCCCGACACGTAAGCTGTCAACGTCAACCATGCCTTCTGCAAGTGTTTCAAATGGATTCTGTGAGAAAACCGATACTATGAATGCCTTGAGAAAGGTCTGCATGTCTTCAGCCTTTAAAACATCTCTGAAGACTATACTGCCCAATCCTCTTTTTCTGAACTCCCTGACGAGAAAATCAAAATTCGGCAGATATTCCAGTGAATATCTTATCCTTGTTTCGTTTAAATAGAAGAATTCTCCACCGAGTTCAAGTATTAATTCTTTCTCTGATTTAATGAGAGGATTCATAAGTGCAATAAATTTATCCACAGCAGTTATGACAGCAATATTGCCGGGGTCATGGATAGCAGCAGTCCTTATAATAACCGCCAGATGGTTTATTATATCCTTCGCACCTGCAAAGACTTCTTCTTTACTGGCCATGCTCTATCCTCTTGATTGCATTATATGCATGTTCCCTGAGAAGCTTATTTTTTGAGTCTCTTGCCTTATATAACATTGGCAGTGCATCTTTATTGCCCATTAACCCGAGACAATATGCTGCGCATGCCCTGTTTTCATCATTTATTGCTCTCCTGAAAAAGGACATTTTTTTCAGAGTTTTCATCAGAAATTCAACTACATCGCTGTCTTTCCAGCGAGAAAGAACCTCATAAAATTCTTTTTTCTCACTAAAATCGTTCCTCATAAAACTCGCATCAGATACCCTCTGGAGTATTATACTCTTGGCAGCCGCTGAACCAATATTGCCCAGTGCCCTCGCAGCAGAAGTTCTTATCTGTACTTCGGGGTCATCAAGACATTCTTTTAATGTCTGCAAAACTCCTGAAGTGCCGAGTTCACCGAGTGCCTTTATTACTTCCTTTCTGACCCTAATATCACTGTGGTTCACTGTTTTGAGAAGATAATCTACTGCTTTTTTGTCCCCTATTTTCCCTAAAATATAAATTATATTTCTAACAACATACCACCTTGAGTCATATAATCCTTTTGCAAGGCTCTGTACATCCTTTTTGCCGAGAGATATTAATGCATTAATCACATTCTTCCTTGCAGGAATAGTCTTCAGTTCACCGAGTATTGTTATGAATGGTTGAATTGCATTTCTGTCGAGAAATTTCACATACTCATCAAAGACCTTCTCTTCGATGCCTGTACCACTGTCAAGGAGTTCACCGAGAAATTTTATCACTGTGTCAGAACCAGGAAAGGACAAAACTAAATTTAGATATTTCTTTACATTGGCTGAAACCGATGGGACATCAAGAATATCTTTTGTCCTCTTCATTATTCCTATTGCGGTCTCTAAGTCTCCATGCCTTATCGAAAATTCGATTGCATCGTTAAGAAAGTGGACGACATCTTCATAGTCACCCGGGCTCTCTGCATAAGAGAGCATCCGATAAAGGATTTCAATAAGTTTCTGTACCTTACTATCATAAGTATCTTTTTCAAGCTCTTTCACCAATGTATGCAGATCCTTTTCTGTCAGAGGGACTATCGAGATATCCTTAACGCTTTCCTCTTTAAAGGCATCCGTATATGCCTTAATCAGTTCATCGGCCTCTGGTGCCTTATCTTTTACCTCCTTTACTGCCTTATCCTCATAGTCTTCCTCTTCTGTAAGAAACGCCTCATCAACAATATACCTGATATTCTGGAAATCTCTCTCCCATAAAAGCGTAACAACATCGTCATCAGAAACCTCTCTGTCATAGTCAACTGTAAGGATCTTTAGAAACTCCTCCAATTCTTTGAGAGAAAATCCTTTCTTGAAAGCAATCTCCCTCAGTCCGTCCTTAAAGAAAAACAGGGCAAGGTTGTCTTCTTTCTGGGGATTGTGATATATCTGCTCAGAATCACAGAATATCTCGTTCTGCTTTATTTTAAGGGTCAGTTCATCTCTATAGTCAAAGAAATTTCTGAACTTCACATAAGCATCCTCTACTGTCTTTGTATACATTGGATTGTTCTCAGGATACATCCTGAAGGTTTTCTTAGCCTTGAGGAGGGCCTGGATGACATCCTTTGCTGCCTTTATGTCTTCAAGCAATTCCATACTAAAACCTATCAAAATTTCTGAAATCTGTCAATTTACTCTGCGGTTTCATGGTTTTTATAATCTCAAACAGCGATAGTTTTTGCAACAACAGGGTTTAAACAAGTATTATCCTCCGCTCTCTCGCAAAATTTTTAATTATCATTAAAGCAGAATGCAACCTCTGCAGCCTCACATTTCTCCATCTTATTGCCTGCGTATCGCTGACAACAAATTTTTCTCCTCGAATCATTATCTGTGTTTGCATTATCTCATGATACAGACCCGTAAGGGAATCGGTATCAAGCGGCTTGAGAAATAATGGATTAACCGCTATATAGCCTTCTGCTATGTCGTATGCAACGGCCTTGAGACTCTTTCCCCTTATACTACTGGTTGGCATCTTTCGCTTTTTTCCTTATAAATATCCTTGATACGAGTATGCCTATTTCATAAAGAATTATAATGGGGACAGCCATCAGAGTCTGATTAAATGCATCGGGTGTTGGGGTAAGGATGGCAGCAACAACAAATGCTATTAAAATAGCATATTTTCTGTTTTTCGCAAGCGTCTTGGTTGTCACAATCCCCATGCGCGTAGCAAAGATTATAGCGATAGGCAGTTCAAAGATGGCCCCGAATGCAAGTATGAACTTCAGACAGAAATCAATATACTGTCCCACAGAAAGCATTGGCATCAGAAAATCACCAACCTTATAGGTGAGGAGAAACCCCATTGCAAACGGAAGGACAATAAAAAAACAAAAGGCAGCGCCTACCAGGAAGAGAGCCGTCGCTAAAAAAATAAATGGAAGAACATATCTTTTTTCCTTTGTAAGAAGACCAGGAGAGATAAACTTCCATAACTGATAAAAAATCACGGGCAAGGCCAGTAACAGTCCGGCAACAAATGCGACTTTGATATTCATCCAGAATGCTTCAGCAGGCGCTAAAAATACAAGCTTTGTACCTTGAGGAAGTTTTTCATGCGGAATAATGCGGACAAAGGGATTCTTTATAGAGAATGAGAGGCTATATTTAAGCGGGAACATTATAAACTTAAAAATCTCTTCAGAATAATTAAATGCACTTACAAAAGTGATAAGCAATGCGATTAAGGAAGCACTAATCCTTTTTCTAAGTTCACCGAGATGTTCTGTAAGGGGCATCTTCTCATCCATTTACCTCACCCCTTCCATGTAACATATATTTCTGAATATTTTTTCAGGAGATCTTCTTTTCTTCATTGTCCTTTGCATTTTTATGTTCATCCGTTACATCGGTCGTTTCTTTTTCTATCTTATCAGTCATGTTCTCCTGCGATAGTGGATTTTTTATCTCGTGAAACTCGGAGTCTATTTGTTCCCTGACACCATACATTGCCTTTTTAAGCTCGGCGATCCCCTTTCCAAGGGTTTTCCCCAGTTCGGGAAGCCGTTTGGGGCCAAAGATAAGAAGCGCAACTATAAAAATAACTATTAGTTCCTGCATCCCGATGTCAAGCATTATCCCCTCAACCTGAAAGTGCAGTATAGATAGCTACTGCCGCATTTGTAAAGCATTGAAAGTCCATCGTCTATCAATATAAGAAATTTGAACCAGACCATTATTTATCATCCTCATATATCTTTTTTATCGTCTTTTTTTCTATCGGCAGAATCGCTGTTATCGAAAATAGTATCCTGTATTCAGGAGTTCTGTTTTTAAAGTCAAAGCCGGCGCCAATAGTTGTATAGATATAATCTGTAGTCATGAACCTGTAACCAAATCTTCCCTCGAGCTGATCAACCTCGCTTGAATAAGGGTATTTCCTCACATACACCTCCCCGAGCAACTTAAAGTTATGCGCAGCAGAAAAATCAAACCCTGCTGCAATATCTATCTCGTCTTTAAGCTTCCCGGAGCCAGCCTTTTCAAAGAATATATTCGCATGTCCGCTCACAGGGCCAATTCTCTTACTGGCAATAATGCCTGCGCCTAATCTGCCATCTGTGCTAAACTCATCTCTCCCGGACAAAACAGAGGCATTAATTATATATGCTACAGAGGGCCCGTATTTACCCTCGTCAAAAAACCTGTGTTTCACCCCTAAGGCAATATCTTCAACCCCGGATTTTTCATCCCTCCACTTATCAACATAAGGGATGGTAGCAATAATCTCTGTTTTATCCGTTATTCCGTATGAGCATTGTAATAGATATCTGTAATAATCCGGCTCTTTCGATTTTTCAGCGCCTACCCCAAAAGCAAACTTTCCCTTGGGCAGGCTGTCTGCACTGAATGTCGAAAAAACTCCATAGGGAGCTACTGGCTGGAGACCTTCTAAATCAAATCCATAAGCATGACCAGAGAAAAAGATATTAATAAGAAAGAGCAGAAAGAAAGTGAATTTTTTCATCATTAAAACATACCAGAAAAAATCTGGAACTGTCAATCAAACAAGCATTTCCAAATCTGTCGATAGAACTGGAAAACCATTATAAGACGATCACTAAAAATTTTTGAATCCCGTCCCTGCTGCCTTTTCTATGGGCAAATTTCGGAGATTACTTTTTCCTCGAAACAAATACACCGTCCCACTCAGAAGGAGGCGGGGTTTTAAGATATTCCGTACACCGTTCAACATAAAGTTTTGATGGTGGATCATTATATCCCGATGACAGGCTGCCAAATATATCAAGCGCATTCTGGAAACTTCCTGCCCTGTATAATTTAACTGCCTCGGCAAACCTCTCTGTAAGCCTGGCATTCTGTTCTGTCATCAACTCAAAGACAGCAACGGGTTTTTCCTTTCCAACAACCCTCAAAAGGTCTAATCCTCTGAGCATAAACTTGTCTTTTACCTTCTCTGCTGTAAATTCGCTTAAGATTATATGTGTGCCGTAATATTTGTTCTGGCCCTCAAGCCTTGATGCCAGATTCACTGTGTCGCCAATTGCAGTGTAATCAAATCTCATATCAGCTCCCATATTGCCGACAACCGCATAACCTGTATTTATACCTATACCTATATCTATAAAAGGCAAACCTTTTTCCTTAAACCTGCTGTTTACCTCTTTTAATTCCTTTAGCATTTCAATAGCTGTCTGGCATGCCTTTACAGGATGGTCTATTATATCGAGGGGGGCGTTATAAATTGCCATTATTGCATCTCCAATATACTTATCGAGCGTCCCGTTGTTTTTCAGGACGACCTTTGTCATTGGTCCCAGATATTCATTGAGAAGTGAGACAAGCATATCAGGCGCAAGTTTCTCCGAGATGTTCATAAAACCTCTTATATCTGAAAAGAGCACGGTTATCTCTTTCTTCTCGCCTCCGAGCGTAAGTCTATCAGGATTTTTTATTATCTCTGTAACAAGTTCAGGTGATACATAACTTGAGAACGCTTTTTTAAGGTAGCGGTTCTTCTTTTCTACTACAAGATTCCTGTACGCCTCAGACCCTATAAAGGCTATCGCTGTTGAGGATAGAGGATAAAGCAGGCTCATATCTATGGAATAAGTTTTAAACAACGAATAATTGAAAACAGCGTAACTGCCCGCTGCTAAGATAAAGACAACCAATCCTAAAAAGCTTTTTCTTACCAGACCAAGGAGTAACGTCAAAATAATCGGGAGCAATACCATGCTCAAAATCTCAATACTAATAACTCTTCCATCCCTTAGTATGAACCTCTTCTGCAGAACGTTTGACGCAATCGTCGCATGTATCTCAATACCAGGGAATGCCGATTCTGTAGGGGTGGCCCTCATGTCATAGATGCCGACCTCAGTTGCACCTGCAAATACGATCTTGTCTTGAAGTTCTTCCTTTTTCAATCTCCTTTTTATTACATCCACTGCCGACAAAGTCGTTATAGTTCCACTCCTGCCATAATAGTTAACCGTAAGTTTTCCATTCTCATCCGAGGGGATAGACATCTGTCCAAGTCTCAAAGCAGATAATCCGAATGATTCTATTTCAAGCATAATCTCTCTGCCTGTATAGTGTCTGAGCACCTTTAATGCAAGGGAAGGATAGATTTCACCATTATAGAGCATAAGAAGGATTGATTTTCTCACAGGGCCATCAGGGTCTGGATCCATATTAAAAAAACCAAAATCAAGGGCACCCCGGCCAATCAAAGGGATGTCTGTCTCGACAAAGGGGCGCTGGGATAGAGGCACTGTTGTCACTCCGTCTGCAATCTTAAGGAGTTTTATCTTTGATGATTCTATCTGAGAGATCGCCTCAGGATTCACTTCCTCCTGTTCATCCCTGAAAAAATAACCGAGGACAACATTTCCATTGCGTAAGATAGATTGGGCAAGGATTATATCTTCTTTTGCACTTGATGGCTCAGAAAAAACAATATCAAGGGCAACCACCTTTGCCCCATACTTTTTTAGACTATTCAGAAGCTCTGCAACCAGAGACCGTTTCCACGGCCATCTGCCAAGTTCATTGATGCTCTTTGAATCTATTGCAACTATAACAACCCTGTTATCCGGCTGGACATTTTTCCTGAGTTTAAACCTCGCATCCTTGAGCTTCAGATCAACTGCATCTAAAAACTCTATCTTCTGCCTGTAAAGGAGAAAGGTTATAACAGAAGCAATGAATCCTATGGCAACAAAAATTAGGAGTTTAGAATGTTTCATCTACAATCTAATTTAATCTTTTATCGTCTTCAGAATAGTCTCTACATTGCCGATATGCTTGCCTGAAGGGAATTCCTTTGTATATTTAAGCAGCCTCTCCTTTGCCTTTTTTGTGAATCCCATCTCATTAAGAATTATCCCTGTAAGATAAAGCGCTGTCTCACGCTGTGGATTATCAGGATATTCTTCTAATATAAGAAGATACTCTGCAAGCGCAGCCTCTGGATTTCTCAGGAATCTTGAATAAACAGTACCCCTCTCAAGTCTTGCATCGCCTCTTATATCAGCCTTATCAGTGAGATCAAGGGCTATCTGAAAGATGTAAAGGGCATCTTCGTATCTACCAGCGTCAGCGAGATAATGGCCATAATTTATGTTCCATCTTGCTATGATATGTGGAAGATTTCCTGAGAGTTCCCAATCCTCCGGAGGTTTAGCTGCTGTAATCTCCTCAAAATTTTTCTTTGCAGTATATAACTGTGTATTCTGTTCAACCTTAACAGGGTCTGTAGGGGTTATGCCTCTGGTGTTCTGAACCATTGTATCTGAAGACAAAGGCTTGGAAATGTCTGCATCACCAGAAACCTCAACACTCCCTTCATTCCCAAAAAGGACGTTCGCATAGCCCTGTGTCATCATCATGAATTCCGTGCCTTTGATGCCTGCAACTGCTGTAGGGCTCTTCACCTTATAATTTGCCTGTTGACCGGCGAGTTTTACTACAGTAGCCCTGAGTTTGCCCTGACTTAAATTAAAGACACCATGTTTTTTCTTGCCTGAAACTAAAAACTTGTCTATTTCGAACTCTGTATTGTTAGCGAGAGTAAAAACACTGCCATCAGTCAGAGACAGTTTGGCCCAACCATCCTTGCCTGTCTTTATCCAATAACCAACCTCAAGTTCAATACCCTCTTTAGCCGTCTGATAAGGGATATTAGCCTTAGTCCGGTAAGACACCTCACCGCTGAGCTTTGAAATTCTGCCAGCAGCACCATAAGCCAGGGACAGAAAAATAAAAAAATAGATCGGGATTAAAACTAACATTGTCTTTTTCATATTGTCTCCCAGCACAGGTTGTTCAGACCGTGAATCCCTTCTCTATGTAGAAGGCTATCAAAAAAACAATTATTAGTCAAATTCGGTACTGTTGTAACAAAAACAAATTGAATTTTTTGATGCGTTCTGGTATATTTTGACATTTGTGATGGAAGATAAAGAAAAAAAATCTTTACTTGAGGCAATCTTGTTTCTCTCTGGAGAACCTATAACTTTTTCCTTATTAAAAGACGTAACCGAGATGCCTGAGATCGAACTTAAAAAACTTATGGATGAACTAATATCAGACTACAGGGATAAAAACGGCGGTATTTTAATCGCTGAGATAGCTAATGGTTATCAGATGATAACGAATCCTGCGTATGCTCTCTGGTTAAAGAAGTTTAAAACTTCAAGCGCTTCGACCAAGCTTTCTGCACCAGCTCTTGAAACCCTTGCTATAATCGCATACAAGCAACCGATTATCAAGGCCGAGATAGAACAGCTCAGGAGTGTAAATTCAGACGGGGTAATCAAGACACTCCTTGACAGAAGGTTGATAAAGATAATGGGGAGAAAAGAAGCGCCCGGCAGACCGCTTCTTTATGGAACCACAAAAGAGTTTCTTCAGTATTTTGGATTAAAAGACCTTACAGAGCTGCCCACACTTAAAGACATTGAAAGAGAAGAGGCAGCATGATCAGGGGAGGTGCAATGTGAAGAGATTTTACCTTGCCATCGCAATATTGTTAATCTTTGCAGCACATGCATATGCAGATGAAACATATACGATAAAAAAAGGCGACACCCTCTCTAAGATTTCAAAGAAATTTCATGTAAGCATCCAGGAAATCAGAGAGATGAATAACCTTAAGAAATCAGTAAAACTTAAGCCTGGACAGAATCTCATAGTCAGGAGAACAGACCCAAATACATATACTGTTAAAAAGGGCGATAATATTTACAGGATTGCAAAAAAGTTTAATATGGATGTTGACGAGCTGAAGGATATTAATTTGCTTGATTCTGACTCGCTGAAGGTTGGACAGAAACTTCTGCTCGAACCGGAGATAGAGAACGAAATCGTAAAACCAAATTTAGACGAGGAGATTAAGCAGATATCAGAATCAGAAGAACTCTCCAAAATCAGCATGAGAGAGAGACTTATTTTGTTTGCAAAAAAGTTTTTAAATATTCCATATAAATTTGGCGGGAACACTATTATGGGAATTGACTGCTCGGCATATGTTCAGAAGGTTTACAGCCTTATCGGAATAAATCTCCCGCGTTCAGCAAGACTGCAGTTTCATGAAGGAGAATCTATTGATAGAGATGCATTATCCATAGGTGACCTTGTATTTTTCAGGACTTATGCTTCATTCCCATCCCATGTCGGCATATATCTCGGAAATGACCTTTTCATACATGCATCTTCAGCGGACAAGAAAGTCAGCATTGACAGTCTTAAAACGCCGTATTATTTCAGGAGGTTTATTGGAGGGAAAAGGCTGATTATCGACAACGCAGAAAAAGAAGACTTCTTACATGAAGGGTAACTTTAGCCTTCGTACATTACCTTTCCCATGTCACTTACATCATAGCCTCCAAGATTTATTACCAGATCTCTGAACTCCCTGTCTTCTCTGGTAATGCTTAGAAGGCATTGAATCATCTCTGCATTATAAAATTCAAAAGGGATTGCAAGGTCATATCTCTCTTTTGCAACAGGTATAAAATCGAGTTCGAGCGCTCTTGCAGATGCGAGGATGGCAAGACCCGTGTCTGCAATGCCTGTAAGAACAGCAGATGCGACACCCATGTGCGTGTATTCTTCTCTCTCATACCCCTTCACATCTTTCGGACTTATCCCAAGCTCTTTCAGATGTTTGTCTGTCAATAACCTTGTGCCTGCACCTGCCTGCCTGTTAACGAAGATAACATCATCCCGTACAAGATCGTTAAAGCCCTTTATATTTTTTGGGTTGCCTTTTGGAACGAGAAGACCCTGCTCCCTGTAAACGAGATTGACAAGCAATATCTTTTTCTCGGGGAAAAGGTTCTTTATAAAAGATATATTGTACTCCCCTGTCTCCTCATCAAGCAGATGGGTTCCTGCGATATGCGCCTCAGCCCTTTTTAATGCCATTAACCCTCCCATCGAACCAACATGTGCTGATGACAATGAGAGTTTCGGATATTTCTTCTTTAATGAATTGGCAAGAAGGTCCAGTGCATTGTCATGACTGCCTATGCAGACTATCGTGTTCTCAATCTCATCTTTAGTTCTCAGGAGTTCTACATTAACCTCTGCGCCAGCGCCTATGCCTTCAGACATTGCAGGTATTCTCACAAAACCATCAGCACGTACCAATGACATTAAAACACCGGCACCACGAGATACAGGAGTTGCTATGAATTTGTCGCCAACCTTCCCTGTTTTAACCCTTAAAAATTCTTCCTGGCCTAATGAAGATGCAACCTGCCTTGAAAGTCTTGCTGTAAGAACTTCTGGCCCTTCTAATTCAAGTCCCTGCCATCTTCGCACAACAGGTTTCGCAAAGAGATTAAATGTTATATATGCCGAGACAGGATAACCCGGGATTCCGAGCACAGGTTTATTTTTAACCAGGCCAAGGATTACTGGTTTGCCTGGTTTGATATTCACGCCGTGGAGCATCACCTCACCGATATCCCTGATTGCATTTGCCGTGAAATCCTCGGAGCCAGCAGATGCACCTGCATTTACAACAACCATATCTCCGATATTATGCGCCTCGAGTATCGCATCTTTTAATTCGTCAAGCCTGTCAGGGATAACCCTAAATCTTACAGCCTCCCCACCCCATTCAGAGACAAGACTACCGAGCACTCTTGAGTTATATTCAATAATATCTCCCTTCTTTAAAACAGTTCCTGGCTCTACAATCTCCGTGCCTGTAGGGATTATTACTACCTTCGCTTTTCTCCTTACTTTGACTTCAACGTGCCCGCTGGCAAGCATTGCACCTATATCAACAGGCCTTATCCTGTGATTTTCAGGAAGTATCAGTTCTGTTGCAACGATATCTTCGCCAATCACTCGCACATGCTGCCACGGAGTCGCCGGCTCAATGATTTCGATGTATTCTTCTGTCTCTGCTCTCTGCCCTCTGCTCTCTGCTCCAACTACATTCACATCCTCTATCATTATCACAGCATTAAATCCGTCAGGAATCGGGTCACCGGTATCAACATAAACAGCCTGAGTTTTGAGTTTTAATTTCTTGGGAGATGTTTCAGAAGCGCCGAATGTATCCACATATCTTACGGCATAGCCGTCCATTGCTGATGAGTGATAGAACGGTGATGATAGTTTTGCAATAACAGGGGCTGCCGTGATTCTTCCGAGTGAGGCCTTGACCTGAATCTTCTCGCTTGAAAACGGCTTGAGAAAGCCCTCTGCCTCAAGCCTCTTCAGCCATTTCTCAATCGCCTCATTCAGAGGCGTTGTATCAAGATAAATCTCGCGTTTCAATTAACTTTTAAATCGCTTTCGCTGATGGACAGTTCTTTGTCTATCTCTTCCCTGTTTTCGTAATAAAAAGAGAGGGCATCATAGACCTGCGGAAGAGTAAGGTGTGAGAATTCTTTGACAAGTTCTTCTGGTGTCATTCCCTGCTTAAGGACATAAAAAACCACTGATTTCACTGGAAATTTTGTGCCGGCAATCACAGGGCTGCCACCGCAATGTGTTTTCAGAGAAACTATATACGGATGTTTTACTTTTTGAGCAACAGACATATACTTTTTCTCCTTACAGGTTAAATATTGATTACATTATAGCATAAGGGTTTATGGAGATAGCAATCTCTCTCAGAAGCTGAGAGCTGAAAGCTGACTGCTTATCGCTTATAACCGACAGCTGACCGCTGCTTTAAAAAAACAATGGATTTGTGATATATTCTGCTGGGATAGCTTATTATTGTCAGAACAATAATAATTTTCTTGTTAATAACGTAAGTTAGAGGGACATATGGATATTTCAAATGTTTTAGGGGCGTTAGGCCTAGTCGCAACGGTCATTTTTGGGTTTCTAAGCGTCTATATTGTATTACGTCGGAGGTATCCAGGAAGGATTACTTTTGTGCAACAAGAAGCATTAGGGCTTGTCGATACAATTATTAAAAACTTTCCGCAAATCAATCTTCATTACTTAAAAAATCACTATTATTTCAACATAGAATTGCAAACACGCAACAAGTAAATAAAAAAGAATTGTTATCAAAAAACCAGCTTAAACAAATCAAATCTGACTTTAAAATTAGTCTCTTTCAACTTATAGGATTTATCTTAATTTTTCTTTTTTTATCAGGCACGCAATATTTTTCAAAAAATCCAGAATTATTTTATGAAACCCAAAATGATATAGGTCAAAGCATAATGGTCAAAGCTATTGCCAAAGAAAACGCTGTTATCGAATTAAAACAACATAATGGGAATTTTAAGAAAACAATCAAAGTTTCCGATTTAGAAAATATACAACTATATAAGCCTAAAATTGCAAACAAACCTTTTGACATTTATAACGAATATTTCATACTTTCCATCCTTTTTGTACTTTGTACGCTTTCTATAGGGGCTATTGTCGAATACCTGAAATTGAGGCAATTTAAAAAGATTAGTGCTATATTACATTCTGATAATGATTAAACCTTAAGGAAATAGTAAGGGACATTTCCCATTTTTCTCAACTCAACTCTTGCCGCGTCGGTCTTCAATCCAGAACTTCTTGAAACTACTGGATTCCCGTTTGCACGGGAATGACGGCTTAACACTCTTCAGCTTGCAATCTTATAAACCTGCACCTCGCGCTCAAGTTTGCCCGCCAGCCTGTCTGCCTCAACCTCAAGGTCATAGTGACTCTGGAGGTTAATCCAGAACTGCGGGGACATGCCAAAATACCTGCCGAGACGCAAAGCAGTGTCAGCAGTAATGCGGCGCGTACCATGCACTATCTCGTTAATGCGCCGTGCCGGCACATTGATGTCATGAGCCAAACGATACTGGCTAATACCCATAGGGTTAAGAAATTCTTCTGCAAGAATTTCGCCAGGATGTATCGGTTCCATTTTTTCTTTTCTCATATCGAACACCTCCTAATAATAATCAACAATTTCTACATCATATGCATTGCCTTCGCGCCACTTGAAACATATACGCCATTGATCGTTAATGCGGATGCTGTATTGCCCCTCACGCTTGCCTTTTAATGCCTCAAGATAATTTGAAGGAGGAATCCGAAGATCGTTCAAACTTTCTGCTGCATCCAGCACTAATAATTTCCGCATCGCAACTCTCTGTATGCCTTGAGGCAGTTTACGTGAAAAAGTACGATTAAATATTTTTTCTGTTTCTTCACAGCTGAATGATTTAATCATTGATAGGATAATAACGCAGTGCATTATTAATGTCAAGCGTTATTATCCTACCGGCTTACTCCCCCTTCCTTTTTCTTCAGCCTTTTTCGGATGATTTAAGATGGAAAGAAGCTTTGGAACTTTTGAGCTAAAAAAAATTATCCAGGCAATTGACAAAGCTGCGCTGAAGGCCGGTGTTAAAAGTCTGCGTATTATTCTATGCGGCGGTCTTGCTGCTATCGCATACGGCATGGAAGAGAGAGTATATTTCGTTACCTTCTTAGTCTCTTTGCCGAGATTAAACCTTTGGTAATTTAGCCAGAGATTCTTTGATCTTTTCACCCGGGTATTCGTAATCCTCAAGTTTTCCGGAAAGATAATCTGCATAGGCTGCAAGGTCAAGGTAACCATGGCCGCTGAGATTGAAAAATATTGTTTTCTGCTTCCCTTCCTCTTTACATTTTATGGCTTCATCTATGGTTGCCCTTATGGCATGGGCAGTTTCAGGAGCAGGTATTATGCCTTCTGCCTTTGAAAATTTGACTGCAGCATCAAAAACAGAGGTCTGGCCGTATGCCGTTGCTTCTATCAAACCATCGTGATAAAGCTGGCATATCAATGGTGCGTCAGCATGGTATCTCAATCCGCCGGCATGTATGCCGGGCGGCACAAAATCATGACCGAGTGTGTACATCATAAGCAATGGCGTAAGGCCTGCTGTATCACCAAAATCATACCTGAATTCACCCTTTGTAAGCGTCGGGCATGATGTGGGCTCCACAGCAATAACCCGTAACTCTTTTCCGTTTATCTTATCCTGAAGAAATGGAAAGCTGACCCCTGCCAGATTACTCCCCCCTCCACAGCAACCAATAATAATGTCGGGGTAATCACCGATAATCGCAAACTGTTTTTTTGCCTCGAGTCCAATAACAGTCTGGTGGAGCAAAACATGATTTAGTACTGAGCCGAGAGCATAGTTTGTATCGTTGTGGGTTGCAGCATCTTCTACAGCCTCTGATATGGCGATGCCAAGACTGCCAGGACTTTCGGGGTCTGCTTCAATAATTTTCCTGCCTGAGTTTGTGATATTTGATGGGCTTGGATGTACAGTTGCTCCCCATGTTTCCATTGCAATTCTCCTGTAGGGCTTTTGGTTGTAGCTCACCTTAACCATATAAACAGTGATTTCAAGGCCAAACAGACTCCCTGCAAGGGCAAGGGCAGAACCCCACTGACCCGCACCTGTCTCTGTTGCTATCCTTCTGACGCCTGCTTTTTTGTTGTAATATGCCTGAGGTATGGATGTATTGGGTTTATGGCTGCCAGCCGGACTTACGCCTTCATATTTATAATATATTTTTGCAGGGGTACCAAGTGCCTTCTCTAACCTATGTGCCCTATATAAAGGCGATGGTCTCCAGAGGGTGTAAATATCCAAAACCTCTTCAGGTATATCTATCCACCTCTGAGTTGAAACCTCCTGCTCGATAAGCGCCATGGGGAATATTGCAGAGAGATCATCAGGACCGACTTGCTTAAGTGTTGCCGGATGCAAAGGTGGCTTTGGGAGATTTGGCATATCAGCCATTATGTTATACCATTGTCGTGGCAATTCCTTTTCGGAAAGGACTATCTTTGTTTCGCGCATATTCCCTCCTGATGTTGAATTTTATGGGTTATTCTACCACAAAAAAAGATATAAATCGCTATCATCGTTTCTTTCAAAAAAGATATTCTAATAATCATACACCAACAATTATATTTAAGACGGTTTCAACTATATTTAAGACGGTTTCAACTCATTTTTCCTGCACAGAAAATGCTTGACAACTTTTTCTATTTTATATACGATTTAAATTGTTCCATAAAAAAATAAAATGAGGAGGTAAGTCATGGGGGTATCAAGACGGGACTTTCTCAAGATTTCTGGTAGCACTCTTCTAATCAGTTCTCTCAGTATAAATCTCGATCCTGTAAAGGCATATGCGCAGGGGCTCAGGATCAAAAATGCAAAAGAGACATTAACAGTCTGTCCCTACTGTTCTGTTGGCTGCGGGATCATAGTTCACACAGTTAACGGCAAAGTAGTAAATACAGAGGGTGACCCTGAGCATCCAATTAACGAGGGCACACTTTGTTCTAAGGGAGCGTCTTTATATCAGATTGTTAATAATCCGTTGCGATTGATTAAACCGAGGTATCGTGCCCCTGGTGCAACGGAATGGAAGGAAGTGGAATGGGATTGGGCTTTGGATGAGATTGGAAAAAGGATAAAACAGACTCGAGACAAAACCTTTAAACTCACATCAAAATCTAAGATAAAAGAGAAAGCTCCTGACGGAACAGAGAAAGAGGTTGAAAAGGGATTTGTTGTCAACAGGACAGACGGTATTGCCCATGTTGGGAGCGCAAACATCGATAATGAAGAATGTTACATGCTCCAGAAACTCCTCCGCTCATGGGGGCTTGTCTATATAGAACATCAGGCCCGAATATGACACTCCCCAACTGTAGCGGCTCTGGCAGAGTCGTTTGGTCGCGGTGCAATGACAAACCACTGGATCGATGTTAAAAATGCTGATGTCATACTCGTAATGGGGGCAAATCCCGCAGAGAATCACCCAATCTCAATGAAATGGGTTATGAGGGCAAAAGAAAAAGGCGCAAAGCTAATTGTCGTTGATCCTCGTTTCACAAGGACAGCAGCAAAGGCAGATATATACGCTCCAATGCGCTCTGGCACTGACATAGCATTTCTTGGTGGAATGATCAAGTATATCCTCGACAATCACTTTTACTTCAAGGATTATGTCGTCAATTACACAAACGCTGCATTTCTTGTAAACCCGGACTTCAAGGGACCGGGTCAGCTCGATGGTGTTTTCTCAGGATATGATGAGAAGACAAGGAAATATGACAAGAAAACTTGGGCATATCAGTTAGATGAAAAAGGACTGCCTAAGAAAGACCCGACCCTGAAAGACCCGAAATGTGTATTTCAGCTCCTCAAGAAACATTACTCGCGGTACACACTTGATAAGGTTTCAAGCATTACAGGGACCCCTAAAGAAAAACTCATCGAGGTCTATAAGACTTATGCATCCACAGGAAAACCAAACAGGGTCGGAACTGAACTTTATGCAATGGGCTGGACTCAGCATACTGTTGGCACTCAGAACATCAGAGCGATGTCCATAATCCAGCTCCTCCTCGGCAATATGGGAATGGCTGGGGGTGGTATAAATGCCCTGCGAGGTGCATCCAATGTCCAGGGCTCTACAGACCAGGGACTTCTTTTCCATATCTTGCCCGGTTATCTTCCTGTGCCAAGTGCTACAGTTACTGACCTTAAAACGTATATCGAGAAACTTACTCCCAAAACAAAAGACCCAAAGAGTGTTAACTGGTGGGGAAACAGGCCCAAATATATTACGAGCTATCTCAAGGCAATTTACGGTGGCAATGCTAAAAAGGACAATGACTTTGGCTATACCTGGCTTCCAAAGCTCGACGAAGGGATGAACGGCTCATGGCTCGTCCTTTTTGACCAGATGTTCAAAGGAAAATTTGAAGGATTATTCGTTTGGGGGCAGAATCCTGCCTGTTCCAGCGGTAATGCTGGAAAGGTGAGAAAAGCATTCTCAAAACTAAAATGGATGGTTGATGTAACCTTATTTGACGATGAAACTGCCTCTTTCTGGAGAGGTCCT
>JAKALU010000033.1:0-3215 GCA_021824065.1 Nitrospirota bacterium | reverse complement strand
ACCCAAAGGAGATACAGACAGAGGTCTTCCAGCTTCCTGCAAGTACTTGTGTGGAGAAAGAAGGAAGTATTACAAATTCAGGCCGTCTTGCCCAATGGAAATATAAGGCTATTGAACCAGTTGGGGAGTCAAAATCTGATGCTGAGATAATAAATGAACTCTACTTCAGGGTGAAGAGGCTTTACCAGAAACAGGGCGGTAAATTCCCGGCACCTATACTGAACCTGACATGGAATTATGGCGAGAAAGGACCTGATGGAAAAATTAAAAGGGTTGATGTTCATCGTGTGGCAAAAGAGATTAACGGGTATTATCTTGAAGACCTTTTTGATAAAAAAGTTACTCCTCCAAAACAACTCGGGAAAAAAGGAGAGCTTTGCACAAACTTTGTAACCTTGCAGGCAGACGGGACAACTTCATGTGGGAACTGGATATATAGCGGAAGTTACACACAGAAAGAAGGCAAGGTCATTAACATGATGGCACGAAGGAAAAAGGTTGATAAAACAGGACTTGGTCTGTATCCTGAGTGGGCATGGGCATGGCCTGTTAACAGAAGAATTATCTATAACCGTGCATCTGTTAATCCTCAAGGGAAACCATGGGATCCAAAACGTGCAGTCGTTAAATGGAATCCAACAAAAGAAGATCCAAATACCAAAAAGCCCGGGGTCTGGGAGGGCGATGTCCCAGATGGTCCTGCACCTCCAATGGCAGACGAAAAAGCAGGTAAATATCCATTCATTATGCGGCCTGATGGTATGGGTGCTATATTCGGGCCTGGGCTTGCAGATGGCCCATTCCCGGAACACTATGAACCACTGGAATGTCCTGTTCAGGAAAATCCTTTGTCTAAAAAACACAGAATCAATCCTACTGTAAAATTATTCTACGCTGTTTCAGGTCCCCATGATATGCCTAAAGAAAAAGGCGGACTTCCAGAGGATATATTCTACAGTTGTGATATCCGCTATCCTTTTGTTGCTTCGACATACAGAGTCTCTGAACACTGGCAGACAGGTGTTTTGACAAGACACGAACCCTGGCAGCTTGAGATGCAACCACAGCAGTTTGTAGAACTGAGCAAAGAGCTTGCCCAAGAAAAAGGGATAAAAAGCGGTGATAAAGTCATCGTCTCCTCAGGAAGAGGAAAGGTGTGGGCAATCGCCATGGTTACAGAAAGATTTAAGCCTTTTAAGATTGCAGGCACAACAGTTCATCAAGTTGGCATACCATGGCATTTTGGCTGGCAGTATCCTGAGGATGGAAGTGGCGGGGACAGCTCTAATCTCCTCACGCCCACCATTGGCGATGCAAACACACTGATACCGGAATCGAAGGCCTTCATGGTCAATATCGAGAAGGCATAGGGGGTAAATTATGGCAAACACACAAAGAAAAGCATTGCTTATTTCGCCTGAGTTATGTATAGGGTGCAGGGGCTGCCAGACAGCCTGCAAGTCATGGAACCAGCTTCCCGGAACAAAAACTGTAAATAAAGGGAGCGTCGAAAACCCTCCAGATCTTACACCGAGTTTATACAATAAAATAAGATATGTTGAGATGCCTTCAGAGACTAATATTTTGCGATGGTTATTCGTCAGCCAGAGGTGTATGCATTGTGATGACGCTGGTTGCATAAAAATCTGTCCCGCACCAGGAGCCTTATTTAAAACAAAGGAAGGTGCAGTAGCATTTAATAAAGATAAGTGCATTGGCTGCAAACTATGTGTTGCGGGATGCCCCTTCAATGTACCGAGGTATGACGAAAAAGACAAGATTTCAAAATGTCACTTATGCTCTGACAGGATAGCAGAGGGACTTACACCTGCATGTGCAAAGACCTGTCCCACTGGTGCCATATCATATGGCGACCGTGACTCTGTAATGGGCAAGGCAAAAAATGCCGGTTATCAAAAGCTCTACGGCGAGGCAGACCTTGGAGGGCTCGGGGTACTCTATGCATTTAAAGACACTCCAAAGGTTTATGGAATGGACGAAAAACCTGCTATACCAGAAACTGTAGTCTTTTGGCATAAAGTTTTGAAGCCCCTTGCCTATTGGGGGCTTGGAGGTGCGGTAGCAGTATCTCTGCTTCATTATATTGCTATTGGTCCAAAAAGGGATGAGGAGGTAAAAAAAGATGAATAATATGGTTAAAAAGGCAAATGCCTTTGAGATATTGAATCACTGGGCTCTGGCTGTAAGCTTCTTCATACTAACAATTACCGGATTTGCCTTCCTCTTCCATCTCGAACAATTGAATGCCATTTTCGGCAGTTTCAATAATATGAAGGTATGGCACAACTGGGCAGGTGTTGTATTTGTCGTTTCCCTGTTCCTAACCATGTTCAATTATCTTCCTGTATCTGTAAGCTTCAGCTCTGATGACATCGGTTGGATAACGAAAGCTGGTGGATATTTTTCTAAAAGAGCTAAGGTACCACCTCAGGACATAATCAATGCAGGACAGAAGCTCTATTACCTTATGCTCCTGATTGCAGGGTATGGCATTGCAGCTTCAGGTCTTGTTATATGGCTTAGGCCGGATGTCCCGGATATAAGGAAATGGGTACTCCTTTCCCATCTTGTCCACAACATAGCTTTTGACCTTCTTGTTATCGCTATTCCTCTTCATATCTATCTGGGAACGCTTGCTAATCCGGGTACCTTCAGGATAATGGTATACGGCACAGTTCCAGTGGAATGGGCTAAAAAGAGGCATGCAAAGTGGGTTCAAAAGATGGGCTTTTAGTGGTTTAGAGAATACAGGAGTCAGAATACAATTGTATTCTGACTCCTGCCTCCTGATTCAAACTTCTCATATTCGAATATATGAAAAAATTATCTATAATTATACTGGCATCCCTGCTTTTTATAGTCTCTGACCTCTACGCAGATGAAAAAAGATATATTGTGCCTTTAGAGGATTCGCCTTTTTATGGCCCGGTAAATGCCCCGGTCACTATAATCGAGTTCCTTGATTATCAATGACCCCATTGTGCTGCGGCCGGTCCGGTCATCGAGAAACTAATGAATATATATAAAGGCAAGATCCGTCTCGTTGTTAAGCACTACCCTTACAAATACAGGGACTATGAGGCTGTCCCAAAATGATGGCATAAAATCTGCTTAGTATTTTATAACCGTTTAAAGGAGGCAGCACATGTTATTTAAGGAATACAATCAAGATCAGCAGTTTTTATTGCCTTCAT
>JAKALU010000169.1 GCA_021824065.1 Nitrospirota bacterium | reverse complement strand
AATATCTCGGTGGCAGTGACAGATGCGTTTATGGACGCCCTTAAAAATAATGGCGAGTACGAACTTATTAATCCGAGAAGTAAAGCAGTTATCAGGAAAATAAAGGCACAGGATGTCTTTGAGGAACTTGTCAAGAGTGCATGGGAGACCGGGGATCCAGGACTTGTCTTCATCGACAGGATTAACAGGTATAATCCAACCCCACACATTGGGAACATAGAGTCTACAAATCCATGCGGCGAACAACCATTGCTCCCGTACGAGGCATGCGTCCTGGGTTCGATAAACCTCTCAAAATATGTGAAAGACTCTGTTATAGACTATAATGATCTTGAAGATGCTGTCAGAACCTGCGTGAGATTTCTCGATGATTCCATCGATGTAAATAGATACCCATTACCCGCTATAGAAGCGATGCATAAAGGGAATAGAAAGATAGGACTTGGTGTTATGGGATGGGCCGATATGTTGATACTCCTTGGCATCCCCTACAACCAGAAAAAAGCATTCAGACTTGCAAGGGATTTAATGAAGTTTATAAGGGAGACATCAAGAAAGGCGTCTGTTGAACTTGCAGAAAAAAGGGGTGTATTCCCGAATTTCAAAGGCTCTATCTATGATGCGCCTGATATGCCGCGTGTAAGAAATGCAACTACAACGACGATAGCCCCTACAGGAACCTTATCTATTATTGCAGATTGCTCAAGCGGCATAGAGCCTCTATTTGCAATTGCTTATAAAAGACTTATACTGGATACAGAACTTTTTGAGGTTAACAGGTATTTTTTTGATGTTGCAAAGAAACAAGGCTTTTACTCAGAGACTTTAAAAGAAGATGTCATAAGCAAAGGTCATCTTCGCGGCATTAAAGAGGTTCCCGCCGATATCAGGAGGTTATTTAAAACAGCGCATGAGATTCCTCCTGAAGATCACATAGAGATGCAGGCTTGCTTTCAGGAGTTTACAGATAATGCTGTATCAAAGACTATAAACATGCCTCACAGGGCAAAGAAAGAGAATGTATCAAGAGTGTTTCTGCTTGCATACGAGAAGGGATGTAAAGGGATAACCATCTTCAGGTATGGCACTAAAAAAGTGGGCACGCTTGTCAGGATCACAGATACAGATTAAAATTTGAGATGATAAACAGGCTATACTACTAAACTATTGGGAGGATACAGATGATTCTTGGTGTTAATGTTGATCACGTTGCAACCATAAGGCAGGCAAGAAAGGGTGTCGATCCTGATCCTGTGATGGCTGCAACGCTTGCAATCCTCGGAGGCGCTGATGGGATCACAGTGCATCTCAGAGAAGATAGAAGGCATATACAGGACAGAGATTTAAAGGTATTAAAAGAGGTTGTTCCTGTAGAATTAAATTTAGAGATGGCAGCTACAAAAGAAATGATAGGCATTGCCTTAAAGATGAAACCTGATATGGTGACCCTGGTGCCTGAGAAACGCGAGGAACTTACAACAGAAGGCGGACTTGATGTTAAGAGACATAAATTGAATCTTAAAAGGGCTGTTAAGACAATACAGGGTGCGGGCATACCTGTAAGCCTTTTCATAAACCCATCTGTTGACGATATCTTTATAGCTAAAGAGATAGGTGTAGAGATGGTAGAGATACACACAGGTCTTTATGCCAATGCAAAAGGCAAGAGACAGGAAAAGGAACTCCTGAAAGTTATAACAGCAATAAAAAAAGCGCTAAGTCTTGAACTTAAGGCTAATGCAGGTCACGGCCTTAATTATTTTAATGTCAGAAAAATAGCAGCAATAGAAGGACTGAGAGGCTTATATATAGGGCACAGCATCATATCGAGAGCAGTGCTTGTTGGAATAGAGAGGGCAGTGAGGGGGATGAAGGAGTTGATAAAAAGTGTTCAGTGTCAGTGAACAGTGTCAGTTTAAGAAAATGACACAGACTTTGAAAACTGGCACAGACACTGACCACTGACACTGATTATGATTTACGGAATAGGTATAGACCTTGTTAAGATCGAACGGATGAAAGATGTTGTTGATAAATGGGGCAAGAAATTTCTTGAAAGGGTCTTTACAGAGAATGAGATTGCATACTGTTATGAGAAAAAGAACCCCTGTCTTTCTCTTGCAGTTCGTTTTGCTGCGAAGGAAGCGCTCATTAAGGCAATGGGATCTGAGATTCCCGTATCCCTGACTGATATTGAGGTCATAAATTCTCCGGATGGCAAGCCCATAATAAAAGTGAACGGCAAACTGGAAAGATTTTTCAAAAGGAAAAAAATAAAACAGATTGCTCTCAGTTTAAGCCACGAGAAAGATTACGGTGTTGCCTGTGTAGTTCTGGAAAAATAGTTAACCCGTTGAACCATTATGGATATACATCATCTAAAAGTCTTTTTGTCTGTATTTAAAAATAGAAGTTTCTCGAGGGCTTCGGAACAACTCAGTCTGACACAGCCTACAATAAGCAGCCATATTAGGGCCATTGAAGACGAGTTGGACTGTAGCCTTTTTGACAGGGTAGGCAGGACAATAATCCCCACAAAAGAAGCGGAACTCCTTTATTCTTGTGCCTCAGACATAGTCGAGCGTTTGGAAGATATTAAAATCACCATTGGATTACTAAAAGAGGAGATAAAGGGAGAATTGATTATCGGCGCAAGCACTATCCCAGGGACATATATAATCCCATCTATAGCCTCAGAATTCAAGAAGAAGTACCCGGATATATCTTTTCAGGTGATAATAGAAGACTCGAAAAAGATAACAGATATGGTAACCGGGAATGAACTGCTTATAGGAATTGTGGGAGCAAAGATGGAACACAGAAGGATAGAATATCTGCCATTTATTGAAGATGAGCTTATCCTCATTTCAACCCATGGACTTTTGGGTAAAAAAATAATCTCCACTAAGGACATTACCGATATCCCGTTTTTGCTCAGGGAAGACGGTTCGGGCACGAGAAAAATGATGGAGAAACATCTATCAGAAAAAGGCATCAGTCTTTCGGATATGAATATTGTTGCTATATTGGGCTCGACAGATTCTGTAAAAGAGGCTGTTAAATCAGGGCTTGGAGTGTCTATCCTTTCGAGGGTAGCTGTTACAAACGAACTCAAGGCAGGCACACTTAAAGAAATAAGAATAAAAGGACTAAATATGAAAAGAAACTTTTATATCATTACAAATAAAAGACGCACACTTCCAAAAAATTACCGCATTTTCCTCGATTACCTAAAAGCAAAATTATAATTCCACTCTAAAATTTTTTCTATATACTCCATTTAATCTATCAATATTAACTATTGGACTTAGGCCCAGATTATTATCTACAATTTTTTGTCTTTAACGCTTTTGACAGAGGCGAAAGTCACAGAGACGGGGGGTAAGGGGCTGGCGCCCCGCCTGGTCTGCAAAACCAGTGTTACGTCAAAGGCTTGATGGAAGCCATCGTGGTGGGTTCGATTCCCACTACCCCTCTCCAATAACCTGATAATTATAACTTGAAGTTGACATTTGAACAAAATATGATAAAGAATATTGCCAAAATGAAAATAAAAATTGTATTGATTCTAATTGCTCTGACCGTCTCAATAGCATCACCGTTATCTATCAATATTGCTCCTTCCATTAATGGTACTTATCTATTCAGCCTCGATGTTTGTCAGGCATCAAGCCCTGCTGCCTCTGTAAATGTTAATATGCCTTATATTTATGAGTGTCCATGCCGGCATATTATATTAGAATTTGTTGGTTTTCATGAAGTTTTAAATCCCTCATTTAATTCATTCTTAGTCGCCTTTCAAGAAGAACACCCTCCAAGAGTCTAATCAGTAGTTCCGAAGTAGTGAGTCTTTTGTTATTTTTATGAATGCGGGCATTTGCCCGCATTGAGGACAGTCCTCAAAGGACTTTCCTCCCCGTTCAACTTGACTCTACTTCGGGAATTTCATTCAGATTTTTCTGAGGTAGAGTCACTTTTTTAAAATTTTTTTAAATAGAGATTATTCAACTGTCTTAGATAAGGAAAGGAGGTGAAAAAATTCGAATAACCGATATCAGGTTTCAGAAGGATTGTTGGTCCAGTAACACAAAACCAAAAAACGGGAGGTAGAATTTACTATGTTTGATGAAAAGGATTTATCAAGAAGAAGTCTTCTCGTAGGTGCAGGCAAATTGGCAGTCGGGGCAGCAGGGATAGCTCTTGTATCAGGTGTTGGGTCAAAGTTGTTATCGAAGGCAGAAGCAAAAGAAGCGTCTCTGCCGTGGCCGTATGAAAAGTTAGACCCCAATGAAGTCGCAGAGTTAGCTTATAATGAGTGGTACAGGGTGTTCTGCGGGGCCGCTGTTATCTCTTCAATAGTCACTCCTCTTAAGAAAAAGATTGGAGAGCCATATGCCTCTTTCCCTGTTGATTCATTTGTATGGATGCACGGTGGAGTGGTCGGATGGGGGACTATGTGCGGAACAGAAATGGGAGCCGCTCTTGTTG
>JAKALU010000168.1 GCA_021824065.1 Nitrospirota bacterium | reverse complement strand
AAGAATCTCTCCAAAATAGCCATACGAACATCCCACGTCAAGCACTGTTGAATTCCTCTTTATTCTGTTGAATATAACCGAAAATTGGCTGCTCTCATCATTCACGTTTATATCTTCAGCTTTATAAAAATATTTTTTACTGATGGCAGGCAAAAAAAGTTGGTTAATTTCTGAATTGAATAACCTCATGGGTTCTCCTGCCTATGATAATTTTCCTTCTGCATATCTTGTACTGCATACACGAGGCATAAAAGAAATGCTTGCTATTAAAAACTTTTCAGTGTTCTCAATCTCGTCCTTATACTTTGAGTATATATTTTATACTATACACCTCTTTTTTGCCATACAAGAATATGCCTCTGCACAATAATCCACGTCCTGCTTCCTCTCTGTCCTGGTGGTAAAAACTTGCCCCCTTTGAATACAAGCCATCTTCTATCCAGCCCATCAATACAAACTTACAAATCAGTTTCTTATACAGCCGGGTTTTTCTACAGTCCTCTATTCAAATATATTTCTTATAGCGGATAAGATCTTTACTTTTTTTGACGACCTTAAGATTTGCTTTATGGATACTTACATGTACAACGGGGCATCTATTTCGTAAATGACATAACTTAAATTCTCGGGAGATGCAGTCCCTTCTTTGATCGCAAGAATATACTCAAAACAGGCCTTTCTTGTGCCACTTCCATGCTGTCTCTATTATTGTAGCCAGATTGGCATATTTAGGCTCCCATTTCAAGACAGTCCTCGCTTTCTCTGAACTGCCTATAAGGACAGGAGGATCCCCTTCCCTCCTGTTCCATTCTACTACTTTAATCTTTTTTCTCATTATCTCCTCTGCTGTTTTTATTACTTCTCTTACGGAAAACCCATTACCATTTCCAAGATTAAAGGATTCGCTTGTATGAGAGGCTTTTAAGTATTCCAATGCTCTAATATGGACGTCTGCCAGGTCCTGAACATGGATATAGTCCCTTATGCATGTGCCGTCTCTTGTGGGATAATCAGTGCCAAATATTTTAACATGATCCTCTATTCCTAAGGCAGCGTATATTGTCAGTGGAATAAGATGGGTCTCAGGATTGTGTCTTTCACCAATCTCTCTGTCAGGGTCTGCTCCAGCAGCGTTAAAGTACCTTAGATTGATATGCTTTATCCCATAAGCCCTGTCGTAGTCTTTCAATACCTCTTCCACCATAAGTTTGCTTTTACCATAGGGATTTACTGGCCTTCGGGGATGTGTCTCGCTGATAGGTATTTCTACAGGTTCACCGTATGTTGCACATGTGGATGAGAAAATGAAGTATCTGACATCAAACTCTCTCATTACGTCGAGCAGATTTAGCGTGTTTGAAACATTGTTCTTATAATATTTAGCAGGATCAATAACAGATTCACCCACGTAGGCAAATGCACTAAAATGCATTACTGCCTCTATCGGATATTTCATGAAACAGGCTCTAAGTTGCTCTCTGTTGGCTAAATCCCCCAGAATAAATTCTCCCCATTTGACGAATTCTCTGTGGCCATATACAAGACTATCAAAGACAACAGTCTGATACCCCAGCTTATTCAGGAGCTTGTTTGTATGAGAGCCTATATATCCGGCACCGCCTGCAAGAAATATCACTTTCCTAATAACTCCCTCTTAATACGCCTTATTTTTTCCAGGATTCTCCATCCCTTTGTCGCCTTCATAGCACTTATCACGGCATCTCTGTCTTTTAAAGCACCTTCGAGGTTTTTTGCGTAGGTCATGAGGTTTTTTGCATGGTTTTCAAGGATTAAGTATGACACATCTTTTTCTGCAATGACATAACCCATATTCTCGATATAAGTATTCTTGTGTTTATTGCAAATGTATCTAATCAGGTACCTCCTATTTTCCGGAATGTTGCAGGCCGAGATCATGGAGTTTTTCAGCACCCTATAATCAAACAATACTTCTTTAATCAGATGGAATTTCCAGCCACGTTCCATAGCTCCGATCCATAGATCCCAATCCTCGTATCCCATTATACCCATGTCAGGATCAAATCCCCCGCATTGTTCCCACACCACCTTTCGGAAAACCGCACATGCATCGATAAAATTACCTGTTAGGAGCTTCCGTGCATTAAATACAGGCATTTCCCATATCCCTTCCCTGTCCCCGAAAAATTTTGCATAACCATAAACAATTCCGGTCTCGGGACGATTATCCAGAACTTCTGTTGCTTTCAGCAGATAGTGCGGCCTGATCTTATTGTCTGCGTCAAGGGGTAATATATACTCACCTCTTGACAACCTTATTGCATTGTTTCTGGCATTTGCCAATCCTAAATTTTCCTGATGAATAAACTTTATCTTATCATTATCCCGGAATCTCTTTTCCTGTTCTTTAAAAATGTCAAGGGTACGTGTATCGGTTGAACCATCATTGACTACTATAACCTCATAATCCTCATAAATAGATTCGATGACACTCTGAATCGCCTCCTTCAGAAACTCTCCGTGGTTATAACATGGGATGACAACTGAGATTTTGATATTCATGATCTTAAACCCGCTGAAAACCTTTCAGGAATTCTTTCTTCTTTAAATTGCTTGTTCATAAGACTCTTTAGCCTCCAGAGAGCGTATTTGCAGATATCAATAAACCGGTTTCAGTATAAATATAAATTCGTAGCCGTCGATATGTTTTTCCAGTATATCAAATTTTATGTTTAGATTTTCCCTGGTAAAATCCAGCAACGAAACAAATGTGCCCGGTGAAAAGACATGATAGTGTATTGAATATTCCTCGGCATAACGTTCCTTTGCTTTTTCAAGAGCCTTTTCAATGTTATCTATCTTGCCTGCGTGAATGGCCCATTCCAGAAAATGCTTGAAATCAACCAGCTTTCTTGCCGAATCTCCCATGTAATAATCCTTGGTTAGATGCTCAAGGGTTGTAATATCCCTGTCCTTATCATACGAGGCATCGGCCCGGGTATTGGGTAACGCAAGGTATATGATCCCGCTATACTTTCTAACAACTCTGTGAAATTCCTGAAGAACCTTAATAGGGTTTGGTGAGTGCTCAAGAAGGTGATTTGCAATTATAAAATCCTGGCTTGAATCTGGAAGGACGGACAGATCCTCGGCCTCCCCGATAATATCAGGTTGAACCAGTAGCTCGTCTTTAAGTTCGGGATAATGCTCTCTTAATACATCTACTGGCTTACGGTCAACATATTTTATATTTACCTGCTTATTGTCTACAGGAAGAGGGCTATGAAGTGCGCCGATTTCTACGCCGCTGCCCTTAATATATTTGTTCGCAAGGTACTGTCTTGGAGAAAGCTGCCCGGCCTCTTCCTGTTCTTCTTTTACAGAAGTTTCTATTTTTACCGGCTCACAAATATCTATTATCCTTCCACTTGTAAGATCGTTTATTATATCTCTCAGTTTATTGCTCCGGACAACAGTTGTATGCTCAGCCCCAGCTTTAAGCAGGGCATTCGTGCCTATCTTAGCTCTGAGGGACGGATTCTCTATCAGCACCTTCAAATTTTCAAACCATTCTTTACTATTAGAGCATAATACTCCATCTTCAAAATGTCTTATAACGCTGCTGTAAGGTTCCAGATTTCCAGCAACGGTCGGAACTCCGAGTATTCCTGCCTCCAGAAACTTAATTGCGCTCTTAGACCGCTTATGAGGATTGTCTTCAAGAGGCGCTAAATTTATATCAACATCTGCAATAAATTTTGGCAGGACATCAAATGGTACAAAGTCTATCTGCTCAACCTTATTTCCGAAAGCCCTAAATCTGTCACCTATTTCAAGGTAGCCTACTATTCGAAGTTTGACATTATCATATTTACTAAGAATCCCTCTCAGGGAATCGCTTACCGTCGCAAAATCATAATCATGGTCATTAGGCCAACCGCTGAAATACCCCAGCACAATTTCTTTTCTCTCGCTTTTCTTTTTTGAAAATTCAGGTAGTATCCTTTCTGATTTTTTAAGTTGCTTTTCATTCAGGGCATTTTCCAACACATAAACTCTTTTATTAAGCCCTGTTATTTGTGACTTGAGATATTCTGTGGACACTATGACAGCATCGCTCAACTTAATGAGTTCAGTCGCCCAGTCGACCCCTCTATGGAACAGCGCCAATTCCGAAATAGACGCACATTTATCCAATCTCAGATATGTCTCGACACTATGGTCCGTGACCAGATCATCTGTCGAATAAACAACTATTTTTTTGTTATTCCGGCTGAGCTTAATTAACTCAGTAATGTTAGAGGACTCATAAACCCTGTTCAGAACAAAGAGATCGTATCATGCTTGCTTGAAGCAAATACTATTTCTGAAGCAGTAACATCTGACAAGCTTAAGTCTGACTATCGTCTCGTATCTGCTAACGTATTCATGGACGTTGAAGATAAGATTTGGCAATTAGTCGGAGAAGGAGAAAATCGCCGCCTTGTTCAAGCTGTTAAGGAAGACTTGGCTAAGATTCTAGAAGCTCGT
>JAKALU010000032.1 GCA_021824065.1 Nitrospirota bacterium | reverse complement strand
GTTTGTGCGCCCCAAATATGTGAAGCCGTTTGCATATGGTTTCCACCATGGTGCTTTTTATTTTTTGTGTTCGATCTCGGGGTTTATTGCATGGTGCCTTGCTCTTAAGATCGCGGAAAAAATCAATATAATTAACGATTGGTCAGCGGTCTCAGGTGGCACGGCGACAATTCTAACAGCACTCCTCCTTATTGCTGTTCTTGGCGTGTCTGGGGCTTTGCCGCGGATATTATTCCTAGGCAGATACCCCTAAAGTAAATGGTAGAAAACGTCTGTAGAAAATAATTATCATGAACCGCAATAAATGATTCTAACCAGCGGCTCAAAAGGGCATTACCAAAACGCCACTCTTCAACCGCGTGTTATATCACCTGCAACCCATTGCATTTTGCTGCATTTTGATTAAAATAGCTGTAGCCCGATAAGTGGGCGAACAACTATGACAAAAACTATTAGAATTTCGGAAGAACTGGTAAGCGTTGCAAAAAAATTCAGCCGCATAGACCACAGGTCTTTAACAGGTCAGATAGAGCACTGTGCCCGCATAGGAAAATGCACAGAAGAAAATCCTGACCTGCCCTATAATCTTATCAAGGAAATCTTGATCGGAATTGAAGAGTTGGAGCAAAGCGAAAAATCTGAATACAAATTCAAATAGCACCTTCTGTGCATGAATCCTTAAAATCTGTTATATTTTATATCTCAGAAAGAAATCTCGGAGGTTATTTTAATTAAATGGTTTGTGTTCGTTTTGCACCAAGCCCTACAGGACACCTGCACATAGGCGGGGCGAGGACTGCGCTCTTTAATTATTTATATGCTCGCCATAACAATGGCAAATTTATTCTCAGGATTGAGGATACTGACAGAAGCCGTTCAACAGAGGAATACATAGATGCGATTATAGAGGGGATGAGATGGCTCAAACTCGAATGGGATGAGGGGCCTTTCAGGCAAACAGACAGGTTCGATATTTACAGAGATTACGCAAATAAACTCGTCAATGAAGGCAAGGCCTATTACTGCTATTGCTCTCCTGATGAGCTTGAACAGAGAAGAAAAGAGGCATTGGCTCAGGGAAAGTCTCCGAAATATGATGGCAGGTGCAGGAATAAAGAAAGGGTTCAAGGGGTCGAGGGTTCAAGGGTTCAGGCAGCAGTAAGATTCAAGATGCCGCAGGAAGGGCAGACTGTTGTTGATGACCTTATAAAAGGAACAGTCTCGTTTGAGAATGACCAGCTCGATGATCTCATCATCTTGCGCTCTGATGGAACACCAACATACAACTTCACAGTTGTTGTTGATGACGTTGACATGAAAATTACGCATGTAATTCGAGGAGACGACCATCTAAACAACACACCTAAGCAAATCCATATCTACAAAGCCCTCGGATACGAAATTCCGATGTTTGCACATCTTCCAATGATACTCGGCTCGGACAAGACAAGGCTTTCTAAAAGGCATGGCGCAACATCTGTTATGGCGTATAAAGAGATGGGTTATCTTTACGATGCATTGGTAAATTACCTTGTAAGGCTCGGATGGGCTTACGGTGACCAGGAGGTTTTTTCAAGAGAGGAACTCATAAAATATTTTTCGCTCGAAAATGTAGGAAAATCCTCTGCAGTTTTTAATCCTGAAAAACTCCTCTGGCTTAACAGCCAGTATATCATCAAGTCAAACCCTGAAGAGATTGGAGAGCTTGTAATGCCTTTCCTCGAAAATGCAGGCATTATCCAAAAGGGACAGGATATAGACAGGAAATGGCTTTCAAAGGCAATAAAGACACTTCAGGAGCGTGCAAAGACACTCATTGAACTTGCGAATTCCCTGAGATATTACATAGCAGAGGATATTGAATACGATGAAAAGGCAAAGACAAAGTTCCTGAATGAAAAATCAAAAGCACTTCTCATAGAGCTAAAAGATAACCTTGCATCCATCTCGGATTTTTCAGCACCTGAACTTGAAAAAGCCTTCAAATTAATAATCGAAAAACACAATGTCAAGCTCGGCGCCCTTGCCCAGCCTGTCCGAGTTGCAATAACAGGCGGAACAGAAAGCCCTGGGATATTTGAGGTGCTTGAGGTTCTGGGAAAAGAAAAGACTTTGAAAAGATTAGAAAAGGCGATTAAGACAATAGATAATTTTTCTATGTAATATGCAATCTTGAAGAAATATTACAGCATTAGATTTTTAGCGGGTTTGTTATTCATGTGGGCCTTTGGATTTGGGTTTCTTGCCTGGGCTGAATATGGCTTATTGATTGGGTTATTGTGTTTTATAGTTTTAGCTCTGTCCGGAGTAATTCTGCATATTATTGCCGATAAATTCCGATAGGATTTTCCATTCAGCCAATTGATAAATATTTAAATATTACTGCATCCTACAATTCAGGCAAGATGTGTTAAACTATTTTTCGATGAACTGCCCCGCAGCAGAGCTGCGAGGAATTTTTTTGGTTAAAAAACTGGAGATTGAAAATGGTCGAACCTTCTAAGCCGGTTGACTTTATCAGAGAAATAATCACTGAAGATATTAAAAATAATAAATACGAAAGCCGTGTTCATACCCGTTTTCCTCCTGAGCCTAACGGATACCTCCATATCGGGCATGCAAAGTCCATCTGCCTTAATTTCGGCATTGCCAATGAGTTCAAAGGACTCTGCAATCTGCGTTTCGATGATACCAATCCGATTAAAGAAGAAATAGAATATGTGGAATCCATAAAAGAGGACGTTAGGTGGCTTGGGTTTGACTGGGAAGACCGGCTGTTCTATGCATCAGACTACTTTGAGCAGATGTACCGGTATGCTGCGCAATTAATCAAAATGGGAAAGGCTTATGTCTGTGATCTGAGTGCAGATGAAATCAGAGAGTATCGCGGCACGCTGTATAAGCCTGGAAAAGATAGTCCATATCGAAACCGTTCAGTCGAAGAAAATCTGGATCTGTTTGAGCGCTTGAGGAAAGGCGAATTCCCTGATGGTTCGCGCACTCTCAGGGCAAAAATCGATATGTCATCAGGAAACATCAACATGCGCGACCCTGTGATGTATCGCATACTCCATTCAGAGCATCACAGGACAGGCAATAAGTGGTGCATTTATCCAATGTATGACTATGCGCATTGTATTTCTGATTCTATTGAAGGAATTACTCATTCAATCTGCACCCTTGAATTTGAAGACCACAGGCCATTATATGACTGGTTTCTTGACCAGTTGAATGTTTTTCATCCACAGCAGATAGAGTTTGCAAGACTTAACCTGAGTTACACTGTTTTAAGCAAGAGAAGGCTCATCCAGCTTGTTCAGGAAGGACATGTCAGAGGATGGGACGATCCAAGGATGCCTACAATATCAGGTTTGAGAAGGCGCGGATATGCGCCTGGGGCGATTAGAAATTTCTGTGAGCGCATTGGGGTGGCCAAGAGAGACAGCCTGGTGGATATAGAACTGCTTGAATATTATATCCGTGAAGATTTAAATAAGCGCGCTCCACGTGTCATGGCTGTGCTGCGTCCTTTAAAGGTAGTCATAATCAATTATCCAGAAAATCAGGTCGAGGAACTTGAGGCAATAAATAATCCTGAGGATCCCGGCATGGGAACACGGAAAGTGCCCTTTTCACGGGTGATATATATTGAACACGATGATTTCCGTGAAGACCCGCCTAAACAGTTTTTCCGTCTGGCGCCAGGGCGCGAGGTACGACTGCGGTATGCATATTATATTACCTGTGTTGGGATAGTTAAGGATGAAAAGACAGGCGAAGTTGTTGAGCTTCACTGTACTTATGACCCGAAGACGCGGGGAGGCGACTCGCCGGACAGACGCAAGGTTAAGGCAACGCTACATTGGGTCTCTGCACCGCATTCAATCGAGGCAGAGGTGCGCCTTTATGCCCATCTTTTTACAAAACCAATCCCGGGTGAAGAAAGCGGTGATTTTAAAACAGACCTGAATCCAAAATCGCTCGAAATACTGAAATCATGTTGTGTTGAGCCATGCCTTGCTGATGCAAAACCCGGAGACAGATACCAGTTCGAGAGACAGGGCTATTTCTGCGTTGACCCTGATTCAATAGATAAAAAACCTGTATTCAACCGGACAGTAACATTAAAAGATACATGGGCCAAAATCGAAAAATCTCTGAAGTAGAGGCAGGGGAATCGTGAGTTCCATGCCTAAAAGTATTCTTATTGTCCTCTGCCTTGTTGTTTTCCTTTTCATTATTTTTTCCGTGCCTGTCTGGGACATAGATTTCTGGTGGCATCTTGCAACGGGTAAATATATAGTAGAACATAAAACACTGCCTGAAACAGACCCTTTCTCATACACTTCCGGCCAGCATATCTCTGCCGGAAGAGAAATTATATTAGAAGGATACTGGCTTGCCCAGGTTATTTTTTTTCTTGCCTTTAAGCTTGCAGGTCTTTACGGGATTATTACGCTCAGGGCATCCATTCTCATCGTCACATTCCTTCTAATATATGTATGGGCTAAGAAAAACAAGGCTGATGCCCCGGTTATTTTATTCTTCATAGTTCTGACAGGATGGTTTTTAACCTACTTTACAGGGGAAAGGCCTCAGCTTTTTTCCTTCTTTTTTGTCACATTCACTGTTTTTTTGTTAGAGAGCTTTAGAGAAAGAAATATAAAGAAGAAAAATAATCTTTGGATTTTTTTTCTTCTGCCTGTAGTTATGCTTGCATGGGCTAATTGTCATGGTGGTTTTGTGCTTGGAACTGCAATCATGACCTTATATTGGTGCACTGAATTTGTAAAAATTTTACTCAGAAAAAACCAATCAGATAAAAGGTATTTCAGGCAATTGGCTTTATTAATCATTATTGCAGCGACAGTATCATTTATAAATCCAGCCACATACAAGATCTATTTCTTTACGTTAAAACTTCAAGGCAGTGTCCTTCAGCAGAGGACATCCGAGTACTTATCACCATTGGCTTTCCCTGTGTACGGAGCAGCAGTCTGGCCATACTGGGCATATCTATCAATAACTATAGCGACCTTTATACTGTCCCGCAAAAAGATTGAAGCAACCCATACAGTAATTACTTTATTCTTAGCTATGATCAGCCTATCAGCCTTCAGATATATTCCGTTTTTTGTTTATATAACTATCCCTTATACTGCCATGTATGTAACACTCTTAATCAAAGACAGACCCAGGTTGCACGGTGTTGTAAACAGTGCAGGATTACCCATTTTAATAGTAATAATGGCTTATATCTCTGTGTCCGGGTATAATGATTCTCTTGGCAAGTCCATAAAACATCCAATAAAAGAATATAGATTCCCTGAAAAGGCAGCATCCTTTATAAAACATTATTCACCCAGAGGGAACCTTTTCAATCATTTTAACTGGGGCGGCTATTTAATATGGGAGCTTTCCCCTGAATATAAGGTTTTCATTGATGGCAGGGCACTAAACCTTATAGCCTTCAGAGACTATACATATATGCTCTGGGATATTCCAGAAGCCCGGCAATTATTTGACAGATACGGGATTAACACGGTTATTATCCAGGCTATTTCTCCATTTACCGGCGAGCTTTATACTATCGTGAATTATCTTGTTCGGGACAGCCAGTGGCATCTGGTCTATATTGATGAAACCTCGCTAATATTTATAAGGGGCAGTGAAAATGCTGCCATTATCAGAACATTTTCCATACCGAAGACAGAGGCATATAACCAGGTTATTATGCAGGCTACACGCCTGTTGAACTCAGGCATCAAAAACATTCATGTGCAGCAGGCGCTGGATACAGCATATAAAGCAAAGAGTTTGCTTGGAGACCAATGACGTATTTTTAAACCCTATGACTATCTGAAAGCATGCTTACAAATATTTTCATTAAGGCCGGATCAAAAAAGCTACCACTTTTTTCATGCATAAACTTTAAGGCATTTTCAGGGCTATAGGCAATCCGCCCATATATCTTTCCTGAGGTAAGGGCATCATAATAATCGGCTATGCCTATAATCCTGCTAAAAATATTCGGTGTCCTTTTCTTCGGGAGTTCTGGATAGCCAGTATTGTCATAGTTCAGGTGATGTTCAAAAGAAACAAGCATAGAGATTATTGACAAGTCGCTGAGATCTTTTGTCCTTATCAGTGCTTTTACGCCCTCTACCGGGTGTCTCGTTATAAGTTCCAATTCCCTGACACTGAACTCCGAAGGTTTATTTAAAATTGAGAGGGGAATTTCAGCCTTTCCTATATCGTGAAAGATTGCGGCTATTCCAAGCTTGCTTAACTGATTCCTGGGGAGGTTGATTCTCTTGGCAATCGCTATTGAAAGGATAGTAGTATTTATCAGGTGATTATATAAGTAATTTTCAAAATTTTTGAGTGTTGTGAATCCAAGGAGATAAGTCTCGTCCTTCAGTATATTATCAACTATGGCATGGACAACTCTTTTGACCTTTCTTACGTTTATCGGCTTTCCTGTCCTTGCAGAACTGTCAATCTCTTTAACAGCAGAAAGCCCTATAGTGTATAATCTCGTTGCAACTGCCCTCGTATCGCTCATGTCCAGGGAATCCTTTTTCTCAAAAAAGAGGGGCCCTCCGATAGAAATACCCTTTGTAAGTTTGCTTTCGAGCAACGACTGTATCTCTGATGCCTCCACCCCTCCTTTAACAGAATATGCAAGATATATCAGATCATCGCTCTGAAGCGGCGCCCTGAATGTCAGAACGCCTATTTTTCTTTTTTTAAATTCCCCTGCAAGAAATTCGAAGTTGTCAACATCAGATAAGGATGACTTTACCCTTACATCTTCAACAAAAAACGAGCCTTCAACCATCTTAAGGTTAAGCTCTCCCTGTTCACCCAGAAATGGTTCAAGGTCTGAAAGGAGCCTCGATGCGGCATTAACCATAGCCTCATTTATTGAGCCGTGAATACCTGTCAGCTTAACAAGTATAGAGAGATGGTTTACTATTAACCTCCCGTATCTGGCGACATTCTCCCTGAACACATCGTCAATTTTTCTATTATTCATTTGGTCCCAGCTTTCATAAGCGCCTTTTTGCAGACATCGCTCACAAGTCCTTCTTTTGCATACACTCCTTTTTCTAAGAGAGCGATAGACTCTTTAGTGCCTAAAACCCCGAGTCCATAAGCAGCGCATGCCCTCAGTTCTTCGGTTTCTGTTCTTCTGAATAATCCTTTTTTCTTGAAAAACTCAGCGAGCATCGGGAATGCCGTCTCCCTGCCTGCTTCTGCTAATGTTTCGAATATCTCCCTCTTTTCAGTGAACGGCCTTTCTTTCAAGTCACTCGCCATTACCATCCCCTTTACGACCTCAAACAGATCATTATCAGCAAACTTCCTTAATGCCTTTAAGGCGCTGGTTCTTACTCCCGGGTCATTATCCTTTAAGGCAGTCATAAGTGGCCCCCTTACCTCTTCGGAGCCGATGGATTCCAGTGCCCTTACAGCCTCTTTTCTTACCCTGAGTTCAGGGTGGTTCAGTGAGCCCTCTATGTATTTTATTGCTGCGGGTTCTCTTATAATGCCCAGAATCATTAAGGTGTTCCTGACAAGGTACCACCTGTCGTCGTAAATGCCGCTGGCAAACGCCTCGATAGCCTGTTTCCCTATAGCTGACAGGATATTACAGAGATACCTTCTCATCTTTCTATCCTCAAGCTCCCCGAGGATATTCAAAAGAGGTGGGATTGCATTTTTATTAAGAAGAAGTAAATATGTCTGAACACTTTCAGGATTTATATCCCCGGCAAAGAGTTTTCTGATCTTATCGTCACTGCCTGCACTATCAATAACGTCATCAATTATTCTTTCATGCTCAGGCGTGGTTTCAGATTCAAGCATAGCCCTCAACCTGCTGATGATGTCTGTGATTTTCTCTATATGATTTTTATCAGCCATAATATCTATTATCTTTGCAACATTCCTTGCAAGCTCTTTGAATCCTTCTATGTCTTTTTCAGTCGTCATGAGATCTAAGAACAAGTCGGTTGCCTCAAAAAGCAGGTTATCTCCGTCGAGCCTTTGTATTTCACTCTTTAGAGCATCCAATTCGTTGTCACTTACAGGGTCCACTTTAAAGTCAAGCGCTGAAGGAGCCAGAACAACATTTATATATGTAGCCCCTAACGGGGTTCTCTCATCACCGCCCTCTTCCCGAAGAAGATCATTATCAAACGGTAATTCCTCTTCTATAAAACCTTCTGAAACAGAATAGCTGATATGTTCAATGTTCTTTTCCCACAGGAGTGTCACAACGTCATCTTCAAGGTCATTACCCTCTGATACCACCTTGAAAACATCAACAAAACTTATCAGTTCATCCATGGTTATGCCTTTGTAAAAACATATCTCTCTTATGCCGTCTACAAACAGCATGAGTGGGATATTATCAGTCCTCTCTTCATTGTGGAAGATATCTTTTCCATTGAACAATAGCGAAAACTGCTCCACTGTAAGAGGAAGGGTATCATATACCTCAAAAAAAGAAATAAACTTTTCGTGGAGTTCAGCTGCGAACTTTTGGTATATTGGATTATTTGGCGGGTAAGCCTTAAATGTCTTCAGGGTTTTTGTCATTGCCCTAAAGATATCACTTATGATGGTTAAGTCTTTTTCTTCTGCCCCATTCATACCTTCAGGCCTCGCTGCCGGGATAGTCTTTTATAAACATTGAATGTATATAATGTCAATAGGGTCATGTTCCCTCGATGACTTTATTTGTAATTTACAGGAGATATGCTAAAGTATTTATAATTGATTATAAAACAGAGAGGAAATAAGCAATGGGCAAAGTAATAATAAATGAAATTCAGGAAATAGGGCCTTTAAAAGTAATCCAGTTATTCTTTCCCGTGTCTAATTTTAAAGCGGTTGTCGTTGTGGATAATGTTGCGCTCGGTCCGTCTATTGGCGGGGTCAGGGTTTCCCATGACGTTACAGTTGAGGAGGTAAAAAGGCTTGCCCGTACTATGACCATGAAGAATTCCATTGCAGGACTTCCCCACGGCGGGGGGAAGGCAGGTATAATCGCTGACCCGAAAGATCCTGAAAAGGAACACTATTTCAGATTGTTTGCCCAGGCTATAAAAGAACTATATGAATACATCCCGGGCCCTGATATGGGAAGCAATGAAAAATGTATGGCATGGATGCATGATGAAATAGGAAGGGCTGTCGGGCTTCCCGAAGAGATTGGAGGTCTTCCCCTTGATAAGCTTGGTGCAACAGGTTTTGGATTATCAGAATGCGCAGAAGTTGCGTGTCAATATGCCAATGTAGAAATCAAGGGGACGAAGGTGGCTATCCAGGGTTTTGGAAGCGTTGGTAAGGCAGCAGCGAAGTTTCTTTCAGAAAAAGGGGCAATAATCATAGCGGCAAGCGATACAAAAGGAAGTATCTGTAATCCTGACGGGATAGAGGTAAAAGAACTGATAGATGTAAAGGAAGATACCGGAAGTGTTATAAATTACAAAAAAGGGGCAGCTAAAAAGTGTGAAGAGTTGTTTTTAACCCCCTGCGATATTCTTATCCCGGCTGCAACACCTGATGTTATAAACAAAGGTAATGTTAACGGTATCAAGGCAAAGCTGATACTTCAAGGCGCAAATATCCCTGCAACAAGAGAGGCTGAAGAAATACTCCACAAAAAAGGGATCCTGTCAATCCCTGATTTTATTGCCAATGCAGGCGGAGTAATAATGGCTGCAATGGAATATGCAAAGAAAGCAGAGAAGGAGGCATTTAATGCCATATCAGAACGCATAAAGAAAAACACAAAATTAATCTTAGAAAAATCCTTCAAAGAAAATATTCTTCCAAGACCAGCCGCAGAAGCAATTTCAAAAAAACGGGTCTTAAGTGCTATGTCTTATAAAAGAATCTTCTAAGAGTGTAATAGTTACAGATTAACTTTCTAATCCCTGAGTTTGTTTAAAAGGATGGCTGACAGCATAAATTTCGCGCCTTCTTCTTTCCTGACCGCCTGATAAAAATCACATTTCTCACAATTTTTATATTTCTGCGCAAAACTTCCCTGAACCTCTCCTTTACATAGAGTCCCTGCAACAACCCAGCATGCCCTTCCCGCGTTCTTCCCTTCATGGGTGCCGTCGAGCCTTTTCTCTGCAGTGGCAGGACATATCCCGAGGTCATGAACATGCTCACCGCCTGTCTGCCTTCCACAGTTTTTGAATTCCCAGCAATTCTTTTTCATCAAAATCTCCTTAAATTTATAAATATAGCAGGATATAATAATTATAAATTTAAATAATGTCAATAGTATCCAAGCCGGAAGACATTCGAGAAATAGCCTTTTTGTCACCCTGAATTTATTTCAGGGTCTCAGATCCTGAACTTGATTCAGGATTGATTTTATTAGAACCTGTCCTGATGAAAATCAGGATGCTGAAACAAGCCTGCCCCGAAGATTCTGAACCAAGTTCGGCATGACACTTTCAGAGTTCAGCATGACATTTTGTTGCTTTATTGCTATCTATCGAATCCCTCAGGCCAGAGGTACTTCCGGACAAGACGCAATGTCTGTCATACCAGAGGTTTCCCCGCTTACGACCTGCGGGGACAGGCTTAATCCGGCATCCATTCTATTCTTGATGTCTGGATTCCCGCTTACTGACTGCGGGAATGACATCTTCATTTCTCTTTGTGATCCGAAAACACATAAGGTTTGGTTAAAAACTAACCTTCACAGGTTTTCTCTCAACCTCAGGCGCCTCCAGTTCAAAGAACTCTTCCTGCTTGAAATTGAAAGAAGATGCAACCAGGTTCGACGGAAAAGACTCGATAAGGATATTGAAATCTCGTACAACAGCATTGTAATACCTTCTCGCGTATTCTATGTTATCTTCGAGCTCCTTTAACTGAGATTGAAGCTGCATGAAATTGGCATTTGCTTTAAGCTCGGGATATGCCTCTGCAACAGCAAACAGACTCTTCAACGTATCCCTCAGCATATTCTCAGCCTTTGCCTTCTCAGCAGGAGTTACAGCCTGCATTGCAGCAGACCTCGCCTCTGTCACTTTTTCGAATACTGACTTTTCGTGTGCTGCATAGCCCTTCACACTCTCGACGAGATTTGGCACAAGGTCATATCTCTTCTTAAGCTGGACATCAATATCAGACCATGAGGACCTTACAGTATTCCTGAGCCTGATGAGTTTGTTGTATATTGCTATTCCAGCAAATATAACAATAATAAAAATTCCCAGAACTATAAGCATTGCTGTCATGTTTACCTCCCTGTTTCTATATTAATGTTATCAGATGTTTTTTATTTTTGATAATGCTTCTTTTGCTGCAATAGTTTCAGCCTCTTTTTTACTTTTACCCTTGCCACTGCCTAATTTATTGCCTTTAATAAAAACATCAACTGTAAAAATTTTTTTATGTTCTTCGCCTTCCTGTTTTATGATTTTATATTGAGGCAGAACACCAAATTTAAGCTGGCTTTCCTCCTGAAGGTCTGTTTTAAAATCAAAGAACTGCTCTGATGATATCGCTGTATCAATCTTGTCCATTAAAAGTTTGAGTATAATTCCCCTGACACATTTATAACCCCCATCGATATATATTGCACCAAACACAGCCTCCATCGCGTCTGCAAGAATAGACTTTTTCCCCCTGCCGCCTGTTTCTTCCTCGCCCTTCCCCAGTCGCAGGTATGTTCCCAGTGATATGTCTGCCGCGATATCGGACAGGATAGATTCTTTTACGAGGTAAGATTTTATCTTTGACATCGTTGATTCAGAATAATTTTTATCGGATTTAAACAGATACTCTACAACTACAAGCCCGAGAACAGAGTCTCCGAGAAATTCAAGTCTCTCATTATATGAGGGGGCCTTCTCAGGATTTTCATGATGGAATGACTTATGCGTAAGGGATTTTAAAAGAAGTTCCTTATCCCTGAAATAATAGCCGAGGCTGTTTTCTAATCCCGTAATATCTTGCTTTGGCATTATAAAATATAATACACTTGTGAACAGCGATGTCAATATGGCTAATAAACAGCTTCTTGAGAACATAAGCAGTGTATATAAAAGAATCTCACATGCTGCAATGAGAGCGGGAAGGAATCCTGAAGACATAAAGCTTATTACTGTAACAAAGACCGTGAGTATTGAGCTTATACGTGAAGCAATAGACGCTGGATTGAGAGTGTTCGGCGAAAGTCGAGTGCAGGAGGCAAAGGATAAGATCACAGAACTCAGATCACAGATTACAGACTCAAATATAGAATGGCACCTGATTGGACATCTGCAGAAGAATAAGGCAAAGATGGCTGTTGAACTGTTCGATTTAATTCACTCTGTTGATTCAATAGAGCTTGCAGAGGCAATAAACAAACATGCTGAAAAAATGAACAAAATCCAGAAAATAATTATTCAAGTAAAACTTTCGTTTGAGACTACTAAGTATGGGATATTAAAGGATAATTTAATAAGCTTACTTTTGCATGTTAGCAGCATGAAAAACCTGAGTGTCAAAGGGCTCATGACAATCCCTCCCTTTTTTGATGACCCTGAGATGGCAAGACCATATTTCAGGGAATTGAGAACACTCAGGGATGAGACAAGCGCAAAAGGATTCAAGCTTCCTGAGCTGTCCATGGGGATGACAAATGATTTTGAGATAGCAATAGAGGAAGGCGCAACAATGGTAAGGATAGGAACAGCAATATTTGGGGAGAGAAGGAATTGAAAAGGAGGCAAGAATGATTGGTTTCATTGGCGGCGGGAATATGGCTGAAGCGCTTATAAAGGGAATAACTCAAAGTGTCAAAGTGTCAAAGCGTCAAAGTGAAATATTTGTTTCTGAGCCGAGAGAGGAAAGAAGAAGGTATCTTGAACTAACTTATGGTGTAAAGACCACGGAGAAAAACAAAGAAGTGGTTTCAGCTTCCAGTATAATAATACTCGCTATAAAACCCCAAAACATGGCACAGATTCTTGATGAGATAAAAGATATGATAACAGATGAAAAAATGGTGGTTTCTATCGCTGCAGGAATCACGCTTTCATATCTCCAATCGAAACTGAAGACAAAAAAACTCATACGTGTTATGCCCAACACCCCTGCCCTTGTTCAGGAAGGTATGTCTGTTATGTCTTTATGCGAATGCTTTTCTGACAGGGATATTAATACTGTGAGAGATATATTCATGTCAATCGGGAAAGTGCTTACATTACCTGAGAAATATATAAATGCAGTTACTGCGCTGTCAGGAAGCGGACCTGCCTTTATAGCATTGTTTGTAGAAGCCATGATTGAAGGCGGTATAAAATTAGGGCTGAGCAGAGATAATGCATATGAACTTGCGGTTCAGACATTGCTCGGTACAGCAAGACTTCTCGGTACAGGCATGTCTCCAGAGAGCCTTAGAGAGATGGTAACATCTCCGGGAGGGACTACGGCAGCAGGGCTTAATGTGTTTAAAGACAAAGGATTAATCAATATTGTAGAAGGTGCAATGCAGGCAGCCCGGAAACGGGCAGAAGAATTAGGAAGGAGGGAATAATGTTTGTAGTTGGCGACTTGATTCTGGCAATTGCAAAGATTCTCGATACGCTTCTTGAGATCTATAAATGGGTCGTGATAATCGCAGCATTGATAAGCTGGGTTAATCCTGATCCTTATAATCCAATAGTAAGATTCCTTTATTCAATCACAGAACCTGTCTTCAGACCTATAAGAAGAATCATAGGCTTCAGACTTGGTCCAATTGATATTTCACCTTTGATAGTGATTCTTGTTATTATATTTGCGCAGTCATTTTTAATAAGGTCTTTAATAAAACTTGGTTATAAATTAGGAGGTGGTTAAATGAGAATCACACCGCTCGATATTCAGCAAAAGCAGTTCCCGATGAAATTCAGAGGGTTTGATGTTGAAGAGGTCTATGCATTCCTTGAGGTAGTACGCGAGGAGATGGAGGAACTGCTCAGGGAAAATGCATCATTGAAAGAGGCTGCTCAGAGGGCTGAAAACCAGATTAAGGAATACAGGGACATGGAATCCACATTAAGGGAAACACTCATGACAGCCCAGCAGATGGTCGAGGATTACAAGACAAATGCAAGGAAAGAAGCAGAACTATTGGTAAGAGAAGCTGAATTAAAAGCAGACTCGATGTTAAAAGAAGCCCAGGAAAAGGTTATCAAGATACACGAGGATATTGTTGACCTGAAAGGAATAAGACGTCATTTCAAGGAAGAACTAAAGAGGATGATAGAGAGCCATTTCAAGATGCTTGAGTTTGATAAGGAGAGAGAAGGAGAAGAGGAAGAAGGCAAGTCTGCTTTATAATTAACCAACCTATAATGCAGACATTGCTCAAAAATTTATTTAACTCGATAATTTTATTAAAATTATCTTGAAGCGAATATGAATAGAAATATACGTAAGTACCACCAGATAAAGGTAGCAAAGGTATCGTCCGCCGAGGCGGATCCCAACATCTGCATTATTACAGGGTTAAGGAGCGTAAGAGGTGAAATATAGTGCCCTCAAGGGCGTCCATGACTTATTCCCTCCTGACATTTATATCTGGCAAAAAGTGGAATCAATTGCAGATGAAGTATTTTCTGCGTATGGATTTCATGAACTCAGAGTCCCGATAATAGAATCAACGGATATATTTGTAAGAAGCATTGGAGAGACAACAGATATTGTTGAAAAGGAGATGTATACATTTCCTGACAAGGCAAACAGGAGCATCACCTTAAGACCTGAAGGTACAGCGCCTGTTGTAAGATGCTATATTGAAAATCATCTCTATAATCAGCCCTCTCCTCAGAAATTTTTTTATTCGGGCCCCATGTTCAGATACGAGAGGCCGCAGAAAGGCAGGTTCAGGCAGTTCTATCAGATAGGGGTTGAGGCATTTGGAGTACCAGAACCAAAACTTGATGCAGAAATCCTCTCGATGCTCAAACTTTTTCTTGAAAGACTTGGCCTTAAAGAACTCAGTTTCGAGGTTAATTCTATCGGTTGTGAAAAATGCCGGCCTGATTATAAAAAAGCATTAATTGATTTTTTTGCCAGCAAAACTGTTAACCTCTGCCCTGACTGCAAAAGGAGATACACCCAGAATCCGTTGCGGATACTTGACTGCAAGGTTGATTCATGCATAGAATTAAGAGCAGGAGCGCCTCAGGTAACAAATTACTTATGCAATGAGTGCAAAGAGCACTTTGAAGAATTTCAATCTTCATTAAAACTCCTTAATATTTCTTACATTATCAATCCAAACATGGTAAGGGGTCTTGATTATTACACAAGGACAACATTCGAAGTGACAAGCGAGCATCTCGGCGCTCAGAAAGCAGTTGCAGCAGGAGGAAGATATGACAGGCTTGTTGAGGAATTCGGCGGCCCTCCAACGCCTGCAATAGGTTTTGCGATTGGAATGGAACGGCTTGTGGAAATATTAAAAAATAAGAGCGAAACCTTGGAGACGTCTCCAAAGGTAGTCCTTGCTACAATCGGGAAAGAAGCAGACAAAGAAGGTTTATCAATTGCAGAGAAACTAAGGGCAAAAGGAATCAGCGTAGAACTCGGCTATGGAAATTCTTCCCTTAAAAGCCAGATGAGAAGGGCAGACAGACTAAAGGCAGACTATGTTGTCATCATCGGAGACGATGAACTGAAATCTGGCAGAATTAAATGGAAAAATTTAAAAGATGGCTCGCAGGGAGAGATTGGGATTTGGGAAATAGAGGGGTTTAAGGGGTTTTATTAAAACCCGAATATTATCGCCCTTTCCTCCATATCAACCTTATCAACCCTGACATTCAATTCCTTTCCTACAGTGAATGAGCGTTTTGTGTTCTTGCCGTGAAGGGTCATGGTGCGTTCATTAAATACATAGAAATCATCTGTCATGTATGAGACATGAAGGAAACCTTCAACATAAAAATCCTTGAGCCTTATCTTTAAACCATAAGGAGTGACATTTACTACCTTGCCTTCAAATTCCTCGCCAACCTTATCTCTCATAAACCATACCCTCATTGCATCAATAACCTCTTTCTCAGCCTCGTCAGCAAGACGCTCCATTCTTGATGAGCTGAATGCAATGTCAGGAAGTAGTTTTTCAAACTCCCGAATCCTTTTATCTGGGAGGTGCTTCTTATGCAGAACCTCTCTTAATATCCTGTGCACAGCAAGGTCAGGATAACGCCTTATCGGTGATGTGAAATGGGTATAACACTCTGATGCAAGGCCGAAGTGCCCCACATTCACCGGTGAATACCTCGCCTGCTTGAGACTCCTTAAGACCATGTAGTTTATTATCTCTTCTTCGGGTCTTCCTTTTATGTTTTTAAGAAGCCCTGAGAAATCCTTTGGTTTAACGTTTTTTACTTTAATAAGTGGTTTTACTACCCTCATGATATCCTCAAGCTTCATTGGGTCGGGCTCTTCGTGTATCCGGTAAAGGCTGGGGACTCCAAGCCCTGTGAAATGTTCTGCTACAGCCTCATTTGCTGCAATCATGAACTCCTCGATAACCATATGAGCAAAATTCCTCTCTGCACTGATTATCGCCTCAGGCCTTCCCTGCATATCAAGCAGGACCTCTGGCTCTGGAAGGTCAAAATCAAGGCTTCCCCTATCAAGTCTTTTCTTTCTCATGATGCCGCATAATTCGGCCATGAGTTCAAAGTCCGATAAAAGGTGGTCATACTTCTCACGTTCATGTCTGTCATTGTCAATAAGAATCTTCCTTACAGATGTATAGGTCATCCTCTCATCACTTCTTATAAGGCTTGGATAGAACTTTGAATTCAGCTTCTCGCCATTTCTGTCAAAATCCATCTCGACTGTAAATGCAAACCTTTCTACCTTTGGCTTAAGGCTGCATAAATCCTCGGAGAGTTCTTTTGGAAGCATGGGCGTTACCCTGTCAGGGAAATAAATGCTTGTGCCTCTTTTCCTCGCCTCAAGGTCGATATCAGAATCCCATGGAACATAAAAACCCACATCAGCTATATGAACCCACAATCTGTAACCGTGTTCTGTAAGTTTGATTGAAACTGCATCATCAAAGTCCTTTGCGCGTTCCCCATCAATCGTAACTGTATGAAGCGCAGTTAAATCTTTTCGCCTTATATCACCCCCCTTTAATTCCACTCCCGGCAAGGGGGGATACAGAGGGGTTATCATCTTTGCTTCCTCAGATACGTCCTTAGGAAACCTTCTCGGAATATTAAATTCATCTATTATTGCCTCTACCTCGGAAGAAGGGTCTTCAGGCATTTCAATTATCTTTATAATCCTTCCGGCAGGCGGTCTTTTATCTTCGGGGTAGCTGATAATCTCAGCAACAACAGTGTCGCCGGTCTTTGCATTCTCCCTATCCTTAGGAGGGATATAAAGGTCAAATGAGATGGATTTATTTTTTGGTCTTACATAGGATGCGGTCTTTGTTATATCAAGTCTGCCAACAATCCTCGTATGCGCCCTCTCAAGTATTCTTATTATCCTCCCATCACGTTTTTGCCAGTTTTCTACTCTAACCACAACCCTGTCATTATTCATTGCACCTGATGTTGCGCGGCCAGGGATAAATATGTCTCTCTCGCCGGGCTTCTCTGTTATCACAAAACCATAACCATCCCTGTGTGCTTCAAAATAACCTGTTACAAGATTTGTATCCTCTGCCGGGACATAAAGGCCCTTTCTTGTTAGCACAATATCGCCGGATTTGGTCATTTCTCTCAGAAGCCTCTTTAATGAACGCGCCTCAGAATGGCTCAGCCCTAAAAGGCGCACTATCTCTTTGAAGCTTAATGGCCTTTTTACCTTTTCCCTGAAAAAAGAAAGTATGTTTTGTCTATTCACAATTTAATTATAGCTGATTGGAAGGCAGATTATTAGAAGTGAGAGGGGACAAAAAATTTATTCCTGTCCCCGGACAAATTTTGCGGTTTTATAGATTTGTATCTTATTCGAGTATTTCAAGGACGCAGCGTTTGCCTACCTTAGTGCCGGAGGCACTGAGAATTGTCCTCATTGCGCGTGCAGTTTTACCCTGTTTACCTATAACCTTTCCAAGGTCACTCTGAGCGACCCTCAGTTCAAAAACAGTAGTTTTTTCACCATCAACTTCTGAAACTGTTACTTCCTCAGGCCTGTCAACCAGAGCCTTCGCCATTGTCTCAACCAATTGTTTCATCTTCTCCACCTCCATAGGAATTTTGGACTGCTTACAGTCCAGCCTTTTGCAAAAGCTTTTTAGTGATATCAGTAGGTTGTGCTCCTCGCTGCAACCAAAGTTTGGCTTTCTCTAAATCAACTTTTATCTCAGAAGGTTCCTTCAGGGGATCATATGTTCCGAGAATTTCTATAAACGGCCCATTTCTTTTAGCCCTCGAATCAGCCACTACAAATCTGTAAAAAGGCCTCTTATGGGCGCCTAATCTTGCTAACCTGATTTTAACCAAGACTTCACCTCCTCGCTGTCGTATGAGTAATCTAAATCTTTTCTGAATTTTAAGCTTATCAGAAAGAGCATAAACTGTCAATAATAAGAATCAGAAAGGCATAATTTTGGGAAGCTTTATTCCCTTCTTGCCCTTAAACATTTTCAACATCTTCTTTAACTCAACATATTGTTTAACTACTCTATTGACATCTGCCACTGTTGTGCCGCTTCCCATGGCGATCCTTTTTCTCCTGCTTCCATTCAGGAGATTATGATTTCTCCTTTCAGCAAATGTCATGGAATTTATTACAGCCTCAATCTTTACAAATTCTTTTTCATCTACTGTCAGCCCTCTCATCTTGTTCATGCCGGGTATCATATTTAAAATATTTTCGAGAGGCCCCATACTGCGTATCTTTTTCAACTGCTCTTTTAAATCATCAAAAGTAAAAGTTTCCCCCAGTATCTTTTCCTGAAGTTTCTCTGCCTCTTTTTGTTCGAATGTTTTCTGGGCCTGCTCTATCAGGCTGAGCACATCGCCCATGCCAAGAATCCTCGATGCAATCCTCTCAGGATAAAACGGCTCGAGCATATCAATCTTTTCACCCACACCAATAAACTTAATAGGCTTACCTGTAATTGCCCTTATGGATATTGCAGCACCGCCTCTTGCATCGCCATCCATCTTTGTAAGGATTATTCCATCGATTCCTATCTGTTCATTGAAATTCTTCGCTATATTTACAGCATCCTGCCCTGTCATTGCATCTGCAACAAATATAACTTCTTTCGGTGAAACAGCGTCTCTTACATGCTTAAGCTCTGCCATAAGGCTTTCGTCGATATGGAGCCTGCCTGCGGTATCGAGTATTAATACATCTCTGGCATCAAGCTTTGACTTCTTTATAGATTCTCTGCAGAGTGCTACAGGGTCTTTTGCATCTTTTGAATAGAAAACGGGGGTATCTATCTGAGAGCCAAGTGTTATAAGCTGCTCTATTGCAGCAGGGCGCTGAAGATCAGCAGCAACGAGCATAGGCCTGCGTCCTTCTTTTTTGAAAAACTTAGCAAGCTTTGCCGAGGTTGTGGTCTTTCCAGAGCCGTGAAGACCTACCATCATAATCACAGTAGGCGGGTTTGGAGAAAGCTGTATCCTGCTGTTTTTGCCTCCAAGAAGGTCGCAGAGTTCGTCATTGACTATCTTTATAACCTGTTGTCCAGGGGTAAGACTTTCAAGAACTTCTTTGCCAACAGCTTTTTCTTTAACCTTCTGGATGAAATCCTTAACAACCCTGAAGTTTACGTCAGCCTCGAGCAAAGCAAGACGGACCTCTTTTAAAGCTGCATCTACATCTTCTTCTTTGAGGAGACCCCTGCCGCGAAGTTTTTTAAATATTGATTCAAGTTTTTCAGTAAGCGATTCGAACATTAGACTAAAGTAATCTCTCTATCTCGGATGCGAGTTCCTGCATAATGCCTGGCGTGTTGCCTATATGTCTGTTTACGACCCTGCCCTCTTTGTTTATGGTAAAACCAATAGGAATACTGCTTACCCCATACTGTCTTACTGTCTCGTTGTCAGCAAGCAGCACCGGGTATGGTATCTCATATTTCTTTGCAAAGGACTTTACTGCATCTTCATCGTCTGAGGCAAGCGAAAGAATTATGAACCCTCTATTCTTGTACCTTTCATAAAGTTCTGCAAGCACTGGCGTTAATTCCTTGCACGGCGGACACCATGTGGCCCAGAATTCGACAATTATCACCTTTCCTTTGTAGTCCGCAAGACTTATGGTATTGCCATTTATGTCTTTCAATGTAAAATCAGGCGCTATATCCCCTCCGGAGGGAGGACTTACCTCAACTTCCTTTTTTTTGCATGAGACAGCAGAAATTATAAAAAATGCAATAGCGATAATTACAAAAATCTTTTTCACTAATTTTTCTCCTTAACGGTTGTGGATTAGTTCCCTTATTGATGGATTTAGGTGCTGAGCAAAGAATCTATCTTGGATTTAAGTTGGTTCTTTGGGACTGCCCCGACAACCTGATCTACTCTTTCTCCATTTTTGAAGAACATAACAGTCGGGATTCCCATTATTTTATATCTGCTTGCAACATCAGGGTTTTCATCGGTGTTTAACTTTGCAACCTTCACCTTCCCTGCGTATTCCTTTGCAAGCTCTTCGATTGTAGGTGCAATCATCCTGCATGGTCCGCACCACACAGCCCAAAAATCAACCATCACTAATCCCTGACTCTGGATGACCTCTTTGTCCCAAGTAGAAGTCGTGACCTCAAGTATTCCCTCTGCCATTATGAACCTCCTTACGAAGTTTTAAATATTAATAAAATAATTATATTTCTTACCCCTAATTTTTGTCAAATGGTGTCGCTCCATACAAAACCATATAAAAAAGATATCTCTTGGGTTAATTCTACAGTTTTCGCAGCAGGATGAGAATATAACATTATAAGAACCTGGCAGTCGCAAGGCATTAACCTTCAAGGACAGCCGCTGCGGCTCGAAACCGAGGTAGGGGCGTATTGCAATACGCCCCTACCTAATTCTTCGTAAATTTCTTCAGGGGTCAT
>JAKALU010000167.1 GCA_021824065.1 Nitrospirota bacterium | reverse complement strand
GTCCATCCGAAAGGCGTCGGAAGTCTCAGAGATACTTCCAATAAAACAAGGATTGAAACCCTCCTTATGTCATTGCTGATGCCCTTATACTCGAAAGTCTCAGAGATACTTCCAATAAAACAAGGATTGAAACAGCGTTCCACCAGAAACTACTCCAAGAAATATATCAGGTCTCAGAGATACTTCCAATAAAACAAGGATTGAAACAAAAATTGGACGTAAAGATATAAATCTCCTTTTTCCAGTCTCAGAGATACTTCCAATAAAACAAGGATTGAAACATACAGGATTACTTCCATACTTTGTCCATGCAATAGTCTCAGAGATACTTCCAATAAAACAAGGATTGAAACACCAGCAACGCCGATTAATTCGACAGGGAGGTTGTTCCATGCACCTCGGAGGTGCAGGTTTTTTTATAATTGCTCATTATCTTTCAGCACTCTACGTCGTTGAATCCCTCTCCTCAGAAAAGAAAATCTGGACACATCTTGAGATTAGCAATAGGCATTAATAGTGATACCGCAGTTGGGCTATAAGGATGGCATCTTCGGCAGGACGGTAGACTATTCTGTGCTCATCATTGATTCGCCGCGACCAGTAACCGGAAAGTCCGTGTTTAAGAGGTTCAGGCTTGCCGGCGCCTGTGAAGGGATCGTGCATAATTTCATGTATAAGCCGGTTGATGCGTTTGAGCATCTGCCTGTCGGTCTTTTGCCAGTAGAGGTAATCCTCCCATGCATTCTCGGAAAAGACCAGCTTCACTCGGCGAGTTTGCGGGCCTTGCCGCCGCCGCGTTCGAGTTCTGCGATAGATTCCAGAAGACGCCTTGCATTTTTTGGTACGCGCAGGAGGTACGCTGTTTCCTCAAGCGCTCTGAAATCTTCGAGGGAGAGCATCACCACTGATTCTTTCTTTTGCCGGGTGATGATGACAGGCTCGTGGTTGTCGCACACTTTTTTCATTGTCGCTGCAAGCCGCGTGCGTGCTGCTGAATATGTGATAGTGGCCATTGTTATCTCCTTTCTGACTTGTACAATGTACTGTACAATAAAAAATGAGTTTAGTCAAGACAGGACCAATAAGTCTGCCGGAGCAAGGCAAAAACCTTTTAAGTCGCTGCCGCATAGATAATTAAACCTAATAAACATATTGATTTTATAACTAAAAATATGTTAAAAAATAAGACTAATTTTTTGGGTCTAGTCCTAACGACATAGGCCACTAAGGAGGAAGGAATTGCCAGCTAAAGCAGCACCAAAGAAAAATCTTTCAGCCCTTAAGAGGGTAAGACAGGCAGAGAAAAGAAATCTTCGCAACAGCGCAGTCCGCTCAAAGATAAAGACCCTTTCAAAAAAGGTCGAGGAGGCGGTAGCCGAAAAAAACAAAGAACAACTGGAGCAATTCTTAAAAGCCGCAGTAAAGGCAATAAGCGCATCTGTCTCAAAGGGAGTGTTACATAAAAATACAGCATCGAGAAAGATATCAAGACTTTCAAGATTGGCAAATACTGTTCTTAAAGCTGTAGCAGCCTGACCAATAGATATTCCATCGGATAGGCGCCTCCTGAGCTTTTTATCTGGATGTCAGCATCATTCAGGAGTCCAAATACCTTATTATAATAATCCTTTTGTGAGGCATTCATTGCTGTCTGCATCATTCTGTTATACTGCCAGTTAATAGCGCCCAAGAGATTATATGGTTCGAGTCTTTCAGCAAGCACCTTGTATACCCTGAATACCTTTTCGGTATTTTTTTCTCTTAATGCTCCTGTTAGATCAAAGACGCTGTAATCCCTGCTGCCTTCAACAATCTCTCTAATGTTATTTATATTGATTATCTCTTTACCGAGAAGAGCCAGTTTTTCCACCTCGGATGATAAAAGGCCGATATCGGTGCCGACAGTCCCTATAAGATATTCTATAGCTTCATCGTTAATTGCGAGTCCTTTATGCCTTGCCTTTTCTTTTATCCAGAAAGGCAAATCCTGTTCTCTTATGTCAAGGCAGATAGTCTTTATCCCTTTGATATTGCCTTTTAAATCCTTCTTCATAGTACCGCTATAAAGCATTATAAGTACCGCATCAGGTGATGGATCTGTTATGTAAGATTGAAATTTTTTAAAATCTTTTGTGGAAAGTTTCTGGGAATTTTTAACGGCCACGTATTTTCGGTTACCAAAAAAAGAGATTGTATTCAATGCGCCTGTTATCTCTTCAGGCATCGGGATTCTATCTGCAGAGTCAAGGTCAAAGACATTGAAATTAAAGTCTATTTCAGTCTCAGGCACTATTCTCTTAACAGCCATGACCGCCTCTTCCAGTAGATACTGATTGTCGGCATATAGGAGATATGCAGGCGAAGTTAATCCTTTCTCTATCTCCTGGGAAAAATGTTTAATGCTCATTTCTCAACTCTTGTAAAAATGTAGGTCATAAACTTATTTTTTATTTTAGCATAGTTTAATAGCTTTACGTCCCGTATTAATTACCTTTCAAAAATTTATATGAGAATGAATCCGTAGCAATTCCGGGGTATATTGATATATAAGTGTAAATTTGGTTATGAGTTGTGTTAGACTACAATACAGTTTGACAAGGTCTTTAAATGATTTTGGTGATATTCTGTATCACTATGAGGAGAGGTTACAAGCCTTATACCCGGTCTTCTGAGGGTGCAGGTGAGGCAGGATATTCACGATGAAAACAATAAGGACAGCAAAGAAGATGATACTACCATTTATTACCTTCATATTCATTATCCCACTGGTAAGCTTTCTCAAGATTAATTATTTTCTTAAACGGGTCTGTTTAATGAGAATGTAAAACATGTTTATGACTTCCGCACACCTTTTGCAACAAGACCCTTAACCCTTATTTTTTGGGAGGAGGTTAAGATGTTTACACGACAAAATAGATTAGGGGTGTGCAAATTATTCTTGTTAATATTGTTGTCAGTATTCTTTATAAATGTGCCTGCAGTATGCTCTGAGTATATCACAGGGAGCGGCTGTTCTGTAAGTAATGTAGGCTATCTGACAGAACTCGCTAAAGAATATGAAAGGGAGACAGGCGTAAAGGTGCTTGTCCGCGGGGGGGCAGCGTAGTGGGCGTAGAAGATTTACGCAGCGGTAAGGTTGACTTTGCAGCCTCATGCAGGGTAAGGACAGCAGGCGACCCTGAAGATATACAATTTATACAAGTTGCATGGGATGCATTAGTATTTATTGTCCACAGGTCAAATCCTCTGAACAGTATATCTCTCGAAGAGGTCAGGGCAATATATGCGGGCAAGATAACCAGATGGAAACAGATGAAAGGCAGTGATGCACCGATAAAGCTTTTTATCTCAAGACCTCAAAAAGGTTTTAGCGGTGTCGAGGCCTCAACAAAAGCGTTGGTTTTAAAGGGGGAAGACCCTGTTAAAACCCCACATACAATATTTCTTGCATCAACGGGTATAGTAGAGCAGATGATGGAGAAAACACCTGAGGGGTTTGCAACAACAGGTTTTTCGAGTGCTCGAAAACGTGATGTTAAGCTTTTAAAGGTGAGCGGCGTTTTCCCGGAAAAGAAAAATATCGCAAAAGGCAGATATCCATTAAGGCGGCCTCTTTTTATTTTGATGCCACAAAATCCCAAGCCAGAGGTGAAAAAATTCGTTGATTTTGTATTGAGTAAAAAAGGGCAGAAGCTTATTAGCTCATATGGTGTTGTATCTCTTTTAGATGTGAAATGAAAGTGTCATTAAAGACAAAAGTATCAACCTTTGTTGCGCTGATAATTATTGTTATTAGCTTTATAAGCACATATTTTTTTATATATGGGCATAGCCGAAGCATCGAGCGGGAGTTGATTGCAAGAGGGACTGCATTAAGTTATTCACTTGCAAAGGCTGCTGAGGAGGGACTTGCAGCAGAAGACCTCGACCTTATTAAAAGGGCGGCGCATATTGTTCAGGCAGAAGATGTTGTGCTTGTGCAGGTCTATTCAACTATCTGGGAGGCTATTGATGCCTATCCATTCGAGAGACTAAAAGAGCCTCCAGACTCTGATGCACTCAACCATTTTAAGATTTCAGATACCCCTATATATAAGAAGATTGACAGCAAGTATGACTTTTACGGACCCATACTCTTTAGACCCTCTGAAAACTCACCGACCATATCTATTGGTTTTGTAAGACTGACTTTATCATCCTCTGCCATGCAGAAAGAGCTTAGAGAAATAATTATCAGTAATATCGGCATGTCTGCAACTATTACGCTCTTAGTTATTATCGCTATTAATATGCTAATCAGCCGTCTTGTGATTAAACCTGTTATGAGCCTCCATAAGTCTGTTTCTATGTTTAAAGGTGGCGCACTGCCCAATACTGTCCCTGTGTATTCTGATGATGAGATAGGAGAGCTTTCTACAGAGTTTAACAATATGAGCAATGCAATTAAAGAGAAAACAGACAGGCTGGTTGACTCGGAGAAAAGGATAAAGTCCCTTTTTGAGCGGGTTGAACATGCAATATTCAGACTTGATAAGGATGGCAATATAATAGAGGCTAACAATAGATTTTATGAGATGTTCGGGACTGTAAAGAGTCTCTGTATCCTGTTGATGAGCGAAGAGAAGGGCAGTGATTGTCTTCTGAAAGCGCTCTCTGAAAA
>JAKALU010000031.1 GCA_021824065.1 Nitrospirota bacterium | reverse complement strand
GCTGCGCGAGGAATTTTCAGCGCAGCTCGGAATCCCGAGGATAATAGGAAAGAGCGACAAGATAGTCGGCATTGCACAGAATATACAGAAGGTTGCCCCGAGCAAGACAACTGTTCTTATCCTCGGTGAAAGTGGAACAGGCAAGGAATTATTTGCGAGGGCAATACATTATCTTAGCCCTCGAAGGGGATACCCGTTTGTCCCGATAAACTGTGCTGCTATACCGAGGGAGCTTTTGGAATCAGAGCTTTTTGGCCATGAAAAAGGGGCGTTCACCGGTGCTGATTTTAAAAAAGTCGGGAAGTTTGAGCTGGCAGATAAGGGGACTATATTCCTTGACGAAATTGGCGAGATGGACCCCGCTCTGCAGGCCAAACTGCTCAGGGTTTTACAGGAAGGAGAGATTGAACGTGTGGGTGGGTTAAAGATAATAAAGATAGACGTCAGGATTATTGCTGCAAGCAATAAAGACATCGAAAAAGCTGTCACGGAAAAGACATTCAGGGAAGACCTTTTCTACAGGCTCAACGTTTTCCCTGTAAAGATTCCTTTACTCAGAGAGAGGACAGAGGATATCCAGTTGCTTGTAGATTTTTTTCTCAATAAATATTGCACAGAGCTAAAGACTCCATTGAAGGGCATTTCAGATGACGCCCTTGAGATGCTTGTTAACTATTCATGGAAAGGCAATGTTAGAGAGCTTGAGAACACGATTGAACGGGCGATAATATTATGCGATGGGAAAACGATAACACCTGAACATATATCTCTGAGCCCTCTGCCGCTTGAGGCGAGCATGAAGAGCCTGCCTATGGATGGGACACTTGAAGATGCTTCAAGAGAGGCACTGAGGATTGCTGAAACACAGAGGATAATAAAGGCATTAAAGGAGACAAAAGGGAACAAAAGCAGGGCAGCAGAACTTCTTCAGGTAAGTTACAAAACACTTCTTACAAAGATAAAGGAGTATCATATAGAATGAAAATACAAGATATCTTTACTGCACGTTGTACGCTGCAAGCCACACGCTGCACGCTTCTCTGTCTGACGGCCTTTTTATTTTTAATCCATGCATGTGTAACAGCGCCTCAAAAAGCGGAGGAGAAAAAGATAGCCCCTGAGATTCAGATAACCCCTGAGAAACTTTCTCTGGAAGAACAGAGTAAAAAGGCTCTTGATACATTTAATAAGATACTCATCCTTACAGAAGATGCAACAGACAGACAGGCAATACTTCCGCAGATGGAGGCTATGTATGAAGAGGTAATTAATAATTATCCAGATGCTCCATTAGTTGAAGAGAGTTACTGGAGGCTTATCTCTATAAATATGGAGGAGTTTAAGCCTCCGCGGGTTGATAAAGCAGAAAGGCTATATCAGGATTTTCTCAAGAAATACCCTGAATCACCTCTAAAGATTTACATGGAACATACCTTTGGACGGTTTTATCACACAAATAAAATGTGGGATAAGCTTTTGAGGCTATTTACGCCTCAGGTTAAAAAGTTTATTAAAACAGGTAAGCTTGACAGTTCATATTCTCTGTTCATGTATTCTGAGGCTAAGTTTAATCTCGGCGACTTTGTAGAGGCAGAAAAAGGATATAAGATAGTGATAGAGTTCTTCCCTAAAACAGGAGAAGGTGAAACAGCAAAGAAAAGATTGAAAGAGATACAGGACTTGAAAAAACAGGCCGGGGGTGCGTGATGGCAGGACATTCCAAATGGGCGCAGATAAAGCATAAGAAAGCACATACAGATGCAAAAAGAGGGAAAATTTTTACTAAGATAGTAAAAGAGATTTCGATCGCAGCAAGAATCGGAGGCGGTGATCCCGATGGCAACCCAAGACTGCGCACTGCAATAGAAAAGGCAAAAGAAGTAAATATGCCTCATGATAACATTAAAAGGGCGGTTATGAAGGGAACAGGCGAACTTCCCGGAGTTTCATATGAAGAATTTATGTATGAGGGATACGGACCTTCGGGAGTCGCAATGATGATTGAGGTCATGACTGACAATAAAAACAGGACAGTCCCGGAGATAAGACACATAATGACTAAAAGTGGCGGCGGTCTTGGAGAAACAGGATGTGTTTCATGGATGTTCGATAAAAAAGGCTATATCCTGGTTAGTAAATCAAAGGCATCAGAAGACTCGGTTATGTCTGTTGCTCTGGATGCAGGCGCTGAAGACATGAAAAATGAAGCACAGGAAGCCAATTATGAAATAATAACCGCACCCGAGGACTTTAATAGTGTGAAGGCAACTCTTGAGAAGGCGAATATACCTATTGAGTCTGCTGAAATAACAATGCTCCCTAAGAACTATGTGGTCTTAGATGAAAAGGCAGCAGAGCAGATGGTAAGGCTTATGGATGCGCTTGAGGACCATGATGATGTTCAGAATGTGTATGCTAATTTTGATATTCCTGATGAGGTGGCAGAAAAGGTCGGCAGGTGATAGTAAAAATTGAATTTTTGATTCTTAATCTTGCAATATTAATACCTGTGGATTTATTATAGATAACGAGATGGAAACTTCTATTCGTGCTATCCTTAAGAGGAAATTCCTTGCCGGACTGATAGTATCAATTCCCGCAGTAATTACTGTTCTGGTACTCGTCTGGTTTTTTGAGTTTGTGGATGGAATCCTCGGGCCTGTTTATGATAAATTCCTTGGCTATCATGCGCCAGGCCTTGGATTTATCTCAGCCATAATCCTGATATTCCTCGTTGGCATAATATCAACAAATGTTTTTGGGAAAAAGGCTATAGAATTTTTTGAGAAGGCTATAGTCAGGATACCGGTATTTAAAGGCATCTATACCTCAGTAAAACAACTCGTTGATGCATTCTCACCAGAGAATAAAGGGTCATTTAAAAAGTTTGTTGTAGTTGAATATCCAAGACCGGGTTCTTATGCATTCGGTTTTTTGACTAAAGAATGCACGGTGAAGGCAGATAGAACTGGTAAGGAATCATGTCTCAGGGCAGTCTATATCCCGACAAATAACCTCTATCTCGGAGAGATAGTGCTCTTTAACGAGAGGGATGTTTTTTATACCGACATCTCAATAGAGGAAGGCATCAGGATAATCCTTTCAGGCGGGATAGCAGCGCCGTCAAGAATATCGGAGTCAAAGGAATGAAGAACGAAGCTGGCAGCAACGTTCTGAAATTAGCGGTTGTTATTCTCGCAGCAGGCCGTGGGGAGCGGATGAATTCCTCTATGCCTAAAGTCCTGCATAAGATATTTGATAAGCCGATGTTACAGCATGTTGTTGATTCTGCCTTAAAAATTAAACCGTCCAGGATTGTTGTTGTGGCAGGCAGAAATCTTAAGGAGATAAAAAATTCTGTAAGAGGTAAGGGTATTTTGTTTGCTGTACAGAAAGAACCCAAAGGAACAGGTGATGCACTCTCGAAGGCAAGGGCACTGTTGAAAGACTTTAAAGGAACAATGCTTGTGTTAAACGGCGATGCACCGCTCATTACAGCAGAAACTTTAAGTAGATTCCTTAGACTGCACAGGAAAGAAAGAAACAAGATTTCATTAATATCATTTATGGCGAGTAACCCTGCTGCATACGGGAGGGTTCTCAGGGATAATTCGGGCGGTATTCTGTCTGTTATTGAAGAAAAGGATGCAACCGATGCCCAGAAGAATATAAAAGAAGTCAACAGTGGCGTTTACGCTATCGAATCTGATGTATTAAACCTGCTAAAAGAGATTCAATTAAACAGGTTAAAGGGCGAGTATTATCTTACTGATATTGTCAGGACCGCTAAAAATAAAGGCTATAACGTGAAGGCATACTGTATAGGTTCCGAGGATGAGATGATGGGGGTCAATACAATGCCAGAGCTTTTAAAGGCACAGCAAGCGTATAGAAAGGGGCTGATCAACAATTTGATAAATGAAGGTATTATATTTCTTGACCCCGATTCAATTTTTATCTCGCCGGGAGTTATAATAAGAAAAGGGACCACCATCTATCCTGATGTCTATCTCGAAGGCAAAACAAGGCTCGGCAGGGGATGCACTATATATCCGAATGTGCATATCATTGACAGCGTGATTAGTGATGGTGTTGTGATTAAAGATTCTACAGTCATCGAAGGCTCAATCATCAGGGCAAAAGCAGTGGTTGGACCTTTTGCACATATCAGGCCGGGAAGTGACATCGGTTCCGGGGCAAAGATAGGTAATTTTGTCGAGGTGAAAAAATCTATAATAGGCGACATGACAAAGGCATCGCATCTCAGTTATCTCGGTGATGCCTCTGTAGGGAAGAATGTTAACATCGGGGCAGGCACAATAACCTGCAATTATGACGGAAAAGAGAAACATAGAACAACAATAGAGGACAACGTGTTTATAGGCAGTGACACACAACTTGTTGCCCCTGTGAGGGTTGGCAAAGGAGCATACGTTGGTGCAGGCTCTACTATCACAAAACCTGTTCCCCCGATGTCACTGGCGGTAAGCAGGGCAGAACAGAGAAATGTAGAAGGATGGACGGCTAAAAAAAAGTTAACAGTGAAAAGTGGAAAGTTGAAAGTGAAAAGCGCAAAGGGTAAATAGATAGCAAGACAACAATTAATTAAATAAAAAGCCAGCTAAAAAATTAAAGTATTGTAGAATAGCTTCCATATTGGATAAAATAGTGTTGCAGAATCACTCAAAATGTCTGCAATATATCAAAGACTTTTTGAGTAAATTGGTGAGTGTAGCTCAATGGTTAGAGCACTGGACTGTGGCTCCAGGTGTTGGGGGTTCGAGTCCCCTCACTCACCCCATGCGCCTGTAGCTCAGTGGATTAGAGCATCGGCCTCCGGAGCCGAGGGTCGGAGGTTCGAATCCTCTCAGGCGCGTAATAATTTTGCAGAAGCAAAACTATCAGTTGTTAGTTATTAGTCGTTAGTATTTAGTTTTTTGCTGACAACTGATAACTATTCACTAATAACAGTCGTTATTGGGCCGTTAGCTCAGTTGGTAGAGCAGCTGACTCTTAATCAGCGGGTCGCAGGTTCGAATCCTGCACGGCTCACCAAGAAAATCAAGGGCTTGTCCCGATTTTCGGGACAAGCCCTTTTGTTTCAAGGAAGTGACGCGATTATCTCGGAACCCTGCGAATGGTAAAGTTATAATCGCTCGCATCAGTATAAGAGCTGTTGGAAATGCTTGTAACTTTAATCTTATAGTCTGAGCCGGGGGTTTGTGTCATAGGGACCCACCAGTTGTAATAACCATTACCGCTGCTGCCTATTGAAGTAAAGGAAGTGATTGTTCGATTGAATACCCCGCCTTTATAAAGCTCTATCTTCACATATGCCCCTGTATCACCTGTATATGTCCAGCGAATGGTCCGTGCAGTGCCTACATACCATACATTCCAACCATTAGGATTTGTGACTGCAATGGTTGGGAGAGATGATACTGTTAATGTGGCAGTCATTGTAGAGCCTGATGCGCTTATGTCTGTAACGCTGACACCGCTGGTAGTCCCGCTATAGAGGTTGCTGTTGGGTGATGAACTGCTGGTGAATGATATGTTGCCTGATGAAGTGGAATAGGGATCACCAGAATCACCCCTGTCAGTCCCTTTTTCAAGTTCCCAGAGATTATCAGCTTGCACAAGGGCAACGCCATAGTGGCTCGAGGAGCAGTTAGAAGGGAGGTAGCATTCACTATCATTTACTGTATTGCTGCTCATTTTACTTGAAATAGTGTTGCCGTCAATATGCCAGATGAGGAGGCCTGCTCCGGGTAGTCCTTCGTCAAATCCCGCTAACTGTCTGTTTTCTACCAGAAAATATTCTCCTGAAGTAGATGTCCCACTAAGCAATTTATATGCAACAGCAGTAGTAGCGGCCTGAGTTATTGACTCGTTGGTCAGGGTTCCCGAGACCTCTGTTGGTGTAACCCACCCGAGATAGTATTTTGACCACGCATCCATGTGTGCTGGCCGGTCACCTGGTCTTGAAACATAGTTCCATGATCCACCCGCCATGATGCTCCAGTCGCCGATACCTTCTGAGCTGCCATCTGTATCATAAAGGTCTGGAAGGCCGAGGGCGTGTCCGTATTCGTGGGCGAAGACACCCATAGTCTGCTGCCCCCCTCCTAAATACGATGTTAATGTCTCGGGCTGTATAACATAATCGTTAACTTTTATATAACCCCCGCTGGGGCATGTATCATTTGTGGTGTACTCACCACTGTTGCTGTATCCATATGAATACGCACTGTTAAGATCCCAGCGATGGGACCAGATATCAGTTGATGGGCCACCTGCCTCCTCGCCTGTGCCCTGATGGACTATGGTTACTACATCCACGTAACAATCTCCGTCCTGATCATAAGGGGCAAAATTGAATCCAGCAGCATCTGCTGCAGCCACAGCTTCTCTAACGAGGGTCCCGGGCTTACTGTCATATCCCCATGGGTCATTAGTGCCGTAATAATCATGGGTGTTTGATGCAGTATACCATCCAACAACTCCACCCGGCCCTGCTGAAACACTAAACACACCATAAGAAACCTCTCCATAGTAATCCTTCATGCTGCTGTTATCCCTGCCGAAAAGGAGTGTGTTGAAATCCGAGGCAGTATACGTTGTAGATGTGTTATTAAAGTTGATGAGAATGACTGGAATGGTACCGGTTCCAGTTGATGGAACGACTTTTTGGCGATTCTGTGCAGACATTGCTGAAGCCCTTACCAAACGAATAGTTTCACGAACCTTTCCGGTTGGTCTAAGGTGTTTTGCGATACCAGAAGGAGGAAAATCCTTTCCAATGATCTTGGAAGAGCTTATGATCCCCCCGTCCAACCCTGTTATTGCATATGTCCAGTTCCTTATGTTCTCATCGAATACCATGGAGTAGCCATCTTCGGTTTCCCAGCCATGAGAAAACTCATCACCCCACAGCCTTGCCTTAAAGGTCGAGCCATCAGACTGGCTCACCGTATGCAGCACCGGCGCAGAAGGCACGGCATTGCTATTACAGGGAAATATAAGCCCTATGATAGCTATTGCAAAAATAGAGATTATAAATGCGTATGTTTCTCTCCCGTACATATATACCTCCTATTTGTTCAATCTGCAATTTTGATCTGTTTTATCCAGAAACGACCACCTTTTTCATCACCCTTATATTCGATGATCGCCTTAATTTTTCTTCCGTATAATTCTAAGGGCTGTTTCTCTTTTGAGTAGAATGTTATAGATTGCCCTTCTTTATCCCTGAGAAAGTTGGGATAGTTTTTTATATCCTCTGTTTCTTCTATAGAGATTGTAAGTTTGTAGAGCGCTTGCTCTGGCCTGATACCCTCGAGACTGGACGAAATAACACAGTATCCCAGTACAGTCCCTCTTAAACCCGCCTTATTCGGTACTGCAGCTACGCCACCCGCCAGAGCGTCCATAACAGAGAAAATCATTGAGAGCGAAAGTATTAAACTTACGGGTATAGTCTTAATTTTTAAATTCATATTCAGGATAATCTCAATAAAATTATCGAGTTAAATAAATTTTTGTCCGCCTCAGCAGATTCGCAGAGGCGAAAGCAATGTCTGCATTACTTGCAGTTAACGCTGTTAATCTATTAATACTAATACTATTAATAGTCTTTGTCTATGGTTTCTGTCTGCTTCTCAAGAGGGGCTGTATTTTTAATTATGGATTGGGAGACTTACTCTTACCGGCTTATATCATATCTTTTAAAGTATTCTCAAGTTCTTCGAGCTTGAAGGGCTTCTTCAGGCTGTATATGCCTTTCTGTCTAAAGTCTTTATCCATCTCAGGCGTAATAAAGGCTGAACAAACAACAATCTTCAGAGGCTTCGTCAAATCACTCACCTTTTGCAGGAGTACTGTGCCATTTTCCTCAGGCATTTTCAGGTCTGTAAAGAGTATATCTATATCACTGCTGTGGTCTGATAGTTTTTTAATTGCTTCTTTTACATTAGAAGCTGTAATAACATCGTAGCCCCACCTTCGGAGTGCCCTCTCAAGAAACCACCTTACAAGTTGTTCATCGTCTACAACAAGAACCTTCATACATTTAAAATTCAAGCAAAAAGTATGCTAATTAAGCTTTTCTGGCAGAAATCCGAATTTCTGCATCCTGTACCTCAAAGCATCGCGGGTGATTTTTAACAATCTCGCAGCCCGTGTCTGATTGCCTTTTGTAATGTCCAGTGCCTGCCTGATTAGTTCCTTTTCAACCTCTTCTATGTCAATACCTCCGGGGGGAATCTTTATCTCAATGTTTTTAACATTTGCAGATGCAACTTCCCCCGAGGTAAATTCTATTGGAAGGTGTTCGGGCAGTATATAGTCTTCTTCACTCTCGAGTATCATCGCCCTTTCTATTATATTTTTGAGCTCTCTCACATTTCCTGGCCATAGGTATTCTTTGAAATATTTTTCTGTTTCTGGTGAAATGCCCTTGAGGTTTTTTTTGAATTCCCTGTTGAATTCATTTATAAAATATTTTGCGAGGACAGAGATATCGCTTTTTCTCTCTCTGAGAGGTGATAAAAAAACAGGGATTACTTTAAGTCTGTAATACAGGTCTTCTCTGAAGTTGCCATTCTTTACTTCTTCCGCAAGGTTTTTATTTGTTGCAGCGATTATCCGCACATCAACTGTTATATCCTTTACGCCTCCGATCCGCTTGAACATCTTGCTCTCTATAACCTTCAGGAGTTTTGCCTGCGTACTGGCTTTCATATCTCCTATCTCATCAAGATATATTGTGCCTCCATCAGCAAGCTCGAATAGCCCTTTTTTCATTACCTTTGCATCTGTAAATGCTCCCTTTTCATGGCCGAATAATTCACTTTCTATCAGAGTCTCTGGCAGCGCTGTACAGTTTATCTCCATGAATGGCCTGTCAGCTCTCCTGCTCTGGTAATGTATTACCTTTGCCACGAGGTCTTTTCCTGTGCCGCTTTCACCCTGAAGGAGAATGGTTGTAGCATCACTCTTCGCAATTTTCTTTATTATGTCAAAGATTTTTTGCATCTCTTCTGATTGGCCGATTATGCTGTCAAAACCATATTTCAGGGAAAGCTGCGATCTGAACTGTGATACCTCTTTTCTGAGTGAGACTGTCTCGAGTGCCTTTGCAACCAATATCTTGAGCTTATCTATATTAAAGGGCTTTTCAACAAAATCATAGGCTCCGAGTTTTATAGTCTTTACTGCTGTCTGTATATCGCCAAAGGCAGTAATCATTATAACGAGGGCATCCTTATTCATCTCTTTAATACTTTGAAGAACTGTTATACCTGAGACGTCCGGAAGATGGATGTCTAAGAGGGTTATATCCGGGGCCTCATCCTTAAAGAGGTTGAGACCTTCCAGCCCCTTTTCAGCAGTGATAACTGTATAGCCTTCTTTTGAAAGGTTCTGCTGCAGGGACCACCTGAGTAGCTTTTCATCGTCAATGACAAGTATCTTTGCCTCTGCCAAATTAAACCCCCTAAAAACCAGTTTCAAAAATATACTAAAAGTTTCAAAAGGGTAAAGAGTTCAAATAGTTTCAGAAGTATGTCTTTTTTCCTCTTTTTAAACTTTTTGACCTATTGAAACTATTACCCTTTATTCTTTTTTAAGGATAACATGAAATGTGCTGCCAATACCAATCTGGCTATCAACGACTATTCTGCCATTATGTTTTTCGATTATATTTCTGCTTATTGCAAGGCCAAGCCCTGTGCCTGTATGCTTTGTGGTAAAGAATGGCTTGAATATATTTTTAAGGGCATCCTCATCCATCCCATGTCCTGTATCAGAAAAGGCTACCTCAACCTCATTTTCCCCGGGTCCAAAGTATGTAGCTATTGTAAGCGTTCCTCCGGCTGGCATCGATTGAAGGCTATTCAGCATGATATTTAAAAATACCTGCTGCATCTGTTCCGGGTCAACATTTATTTCCCCGATATTATCTCCTGGAATTAATCTAATAATAACTCCTTGTTTTTCTGCCTGGAAGTCTATTAATCTCTTTGCCCGTTCAATAATTGGTTGAAGGGATGTTAGTATTGGATGAAGCTCAGGAGGTCGGGCAAAGAGGAGGAGGTCTTTTACTGACCTGTCAAGCCGTTCTATCTCGTTGAGGACCTCTGTTATAACCTCTTTCCGGGGGTCGCTTTCAGCGAAATCCTCTGCGAGGACCTGTATCGCCCCGCTAATCCCGGCTAAAGGATTTTTGATCTCATGTGCTATGGCTGATGCAAGTTCCCCGATTGTTGCCATTTTCTCGATATTCTGTATTTCTTCAAAATGGCATTTTTCTATTTCTCGTCTCGCCTTATCAAGTTCAAAAAGCATGGAGTTCAGGGATGATGCAAGTTTCCCTATCTCGTCTCGCCTTTGCGTATAGAATTTTACTGTCAGGTCTCCTTCTGCCTTTTTCATTGTATCTATAATTGAGGTGATTGGTTTACTAACGAGATAGGTGGTAAGTATGCTGAGAGAAATCGAGATAACAATGAGGGTTATTATAGAAAACAGTATCATCCTTTTTCTGGAATCGTTAATCCTCTGAATGGTTTTCCCGGTTGATACCTCGACATCAAGGGCACCTATTACTTCATCCTTTGTATTGTGACACTTCTGACAAGCATGTTCGTTATAAATGGGAACTATTAGCGAATAAATTGTTTTTCCATTTTCTTTATGCGAAAAAACCTTTGGTGTCTTCTGGGTATTAAATCTTGTGACGTGTTCGGCCGGAACAGAGGCGCCTATCTGGGATGGCAGAGAAGAACTTATTATAGTCCCGTCAGGTTTGAATATTATCGCTCTTTCTATATCCTCGGTAATGACCGTTTCAAGAAATTTCTGGAATTCTCTTCCCCTGCCTTCGAGCATTACTGTTACGAGGCCGTTTCTTATTATTTCTGTTATTAATGTGACTCTTTCCTTCTCATCTTCTTGAATCTCTTTTTCCTGAAGGTTTAAATTCTTATAGGAGAACGCCCCTATAATCACGAATAAAATACACGTTGTGAAGAGAATATATTTGCTTTTAAGGTTCATTCCAAAAAATAGGTTGAGGCCGGGGTTAAGGTTGAGAAAATTCTTAACCTTAACCTTGACCTTTTTCTTTTATTCAAGGCTCCCGTAAGCATGAAGTCCTGAGAGAAGCAAATTAACACCGAGATATGTAAATATTACGGCTATAAAGCCTAACACTGCAACGACTGCAACCTTTTTGCCTCTCCAACCCCTCAGCAGACGGCTATGCAGGAAGAAGGCATATACAAACCATGTTATGAGCGACCATGTCTCTTTCGGATCCCACCCCCAGTAAGTTCCCCATGCCTGGTCAGCCCATATTGCTCCAAAGATAAGCCCGCCGAGGGTGAAGATAGGAAATCCGATGGCAATACTTTTGTAAGTGATTTCGTCGAGTGCCTCTGGAGATATTGAAAAAGAGCTTATAATTTTCTTGAGGACGTAGCCGTACCTCCAGACTAAGAATGTGAAAGCTAAGGCTGAGAGCCAGCTAAAAATTGAGACAACCAGCGACTTGTTTAGAAATGATGCCTTGAAGAGGTAACTTTTTATCAATACCTCAGGAGTCTTAATAGCAACCTTGAAGCTGAGATAATCAAGTCCCATTGCAAGAAGAACCACAATGAAAATACCGGACGTGACTGTCCAGAAGATATACGAAGGTTCGGTGCGCTTGTCTGTTTTCAGTATCAGATACATCAGACCTGTGCTGAATGAGAGTGCAAATGTTGCATAAGATATAAAGCTCATCAGAACATGGGCCAATAACCAGTTGCTCTGGAGAGCAGGGACGAGGGGCTCTATCTCTTTTGACATGCCTGAAAGGTCTATAAATGCCAGTGCAAGGCCGGCTATAGGGGTCACAAAGGCACCGAAGGAGCGATTTTTATATTTAAACTCTATTATCAGATACCCCAATATAAGACACCAGACAAAGAATATCAATGACTCGAAAAGATTTCTCAACGGAGCGCTTCTCAAAACAGATACTATGACTGTGCTTTCAGGTGTTAGCGCTGTCCACTGCGCATAAGACTCTGTCCACCTTGTTATGATTGCTATTGTTTGAGAAACAAATCCTGCCACTGTGATTGTAGTTGCTGCTATACCTATCTGTGAGGCTCTGAAGGCAAGGTATGTTATATAAATTATCATTGCCAGGATATAAGCTATTGTGGATATGCCGAATAATGTAGAACTGTTCATTATTTTCCTCCTCCTGATTTGCTCAAAACGGAAATCATTTTATCAATCTTTCTTTCGAATGCCTGTCTGTTTTTGTTTGCGGTCAGGGCAACAACAATCCGTGTGTTATTTTTTTCTTCAACGAGCCTGACCCATAACTTTTTATGACTCATAAAAAAGGCAATGAAGAGACCTATGCTCATTGTTATGCATCCAAGGTATACGACCCACACCCCTGGGTCTTTTCTTACCTGCAGGCCTGTATACTCAACACCCCAGTAGTCTACAAATTCTACTGTATGCCCGTCAGGGAGAGCCCATGTTTCAGGATATCTTTTCATGAGCCAGCCTGAATATTTTGCCTGTCCCTTTTCTGAGAACTCTATAAATACAGAGGGGTTGTTCATCTGTTCTGCAAAGGTAAATGGTTTTCCACCCTCATCGAAAGAAAGGGCAGGGCTGAAATCCCTCAATGTCCCTTCTATACCCGTCCCCGGGATAATGAATTTATCATTAAGACGCATCTGCTTGGTTTCAGAAAGCCCGGTCTTTGATGTTAACTTTATGACGAATATGCCATGTGCTCCCGGCACCATGCCATAACTCGATTGATAAAAAGTAACCCCATTATATGTTAGAGGGTCATTAACTTCTATAGTTTTCTTGAGCACCTCTTTGCCGTCCTTTATTACTGTAAGCCAGCTTCTATATTCTTTTGGCATATTGGACCGGCCATAGAAATCCACAAAAAAATTGTCACACCTTAAACTGAAACCAAGAGGCAAAATCCCGTAGCGTTTTACCTTCTTTTCTAATATCTTCTCATCTATTCCTAATTGCCTGGCTGTTTCCAGAGCATTACCCTCTGTTGCCTGCAATCTTTCTAAAATTGTTTCCATCTCAGATTCTTCTGTACTGGACAAAAACCTGCCCGGAGCAAAGGCTACAGAATAGGTTTTGCCCTCGGGCAGATTCAGAAATCCCTTAAATCCAAAGAAGATGCCTATGAGTGCACCAAGCAGTATAAGGAGAAGACTGAAGTGAGTTATATACACACCAAGCCTGGTATAATTGCCTTTTTCTGAATATAATTGATAGCCATTTGCTTCTTTTGCCTCAAGGAATTTAACCCCTGCATTTTTTATAGCAGTGTCAACCGCTTCCTTTACCTTTTCTGGTTTCCCTTTCAGGACAAGCTCTTTTTTCCCGATGCTTTTGAACTGTTCTTCAGAAAGGGGCTTGATTGGTTCTTTTACAAGTTTCCATATTCTCGGAAGCCTGTCAATAGAGCATATTATTAGATTTGCTGAAAATAATAATAGAAGTGCGATAAACCACCACGAATGATACATATCCATAAAGCCCAAACGCTCAAAAATGTTATAGAGGGCCGGGGCAGCGGAATCACCGAAGAGTTTGCCCAGAAGCTTAAGGTTTTTTTCAGGTGCTACATTCTGCTCTATGACTGTCCCGACTATTGAGGTGAGGGCAATGAGCGCAAAAAGCACTACAGCAAGTTTTATTGATGAAAAGAAACTCCAGATTTTATCTACAGGCGTCTGTTTTTTGCTTTCTTCCACTACAATCTCCTTAATTTTAGTTTTCTATTCTAATACTTTTCCAAAAAAAAATCCTTATAATTAACTCCTTGCAACTCGAAGGCCGTTTGCTACAGCAAGAAGTTCTGATGATTCATGAACAAAAACAGCAACAGCGACACTCATAATCCCTATGAGGGCACTCGGGATAAGTATTGCCAATAGTGTAAGCGAAAAGACGATATTCTGTCCGCTTATCCCTCTTGTCCTCTTTCCAAGTTTTATTGCGTAAGGCACCTTTGTTAGGTCATCTGCCATAAGTGCAATATTCGCCGCCTCTATCGCCGCATCTGTCCCTGCAGTCCCCATTGCTATACCAATAGTAGCCCTGGCAAGGGCAGGGGCGTCGTTTATTCCATCCCCAATCATGGCGATGGCACCGTATTCTTTCTCAAGCTTTACTACAGCATCGACCTTATCTTCTGGTTCAAGCTCTGCCCTTACATCATCTATGTTCAGCTCCCTCGCTATAGCCTTAGCAGTAATGGTGTTGTCTCCTGAGAGCATAAGAACCTTAATACCCATCCTGTGAAGCTCACTAATCACATCCCTTGCCTGTGGTCTTATCTCATCCCTCATGGCTATAACCCCATAGATATCCTTCTCTGTCCCCGCAAGAACCACTGTTTTACCATCATCCATCAATCTCTGGATTGTGGAAGTATGTTTATTAATATGACCAAATCCCTCAAATAGCTCTGGTTTGCCCACATAGATTATTCTATCTCCAATCCTTGCCTTTGCCCCTGCACCGATGAGGGCACTGAAGTCAGCGGCATCCACAGGTTTCAGGCCATCATCTTCAGCCCTCTGAACGATTGCCTGGGCCAAGGGATGCTCAGAAAACCTTTCTACACTGCATGCCAAGGTCAGCACCTCAGACTCGTTCCCAATTAATGGAATAACATCTGTCACAACAGGTATACCTCTGGTAAGGGTTCCTGTCTTATCAAAGGCAACAGTCCTTATCCTGCCAAGATTCTCCAGATGGATGCCTCCTTTAATAAGCACACCTGTCATTCCTGCTTTTCCAATGCCTGCTGCAATTGCCACAGGTGTTGACATGACAAGGGCACATGGCGCTGCTGCCACTAAAAGGACAACAGCCCTCGTTGCCCAATGGGAGATGGATAAGCCGAAAAGTGGTGGAATTACGATTAAAAGAATGGCGCTCAAGAGAACCATAGGAGAGTATTTTCTTCCGAACCTTTCTATAAAGACCTGGGCTCTGCCCTTCTGTTCCTGTGCCTCCTCAACGAGATGGATAATTTTAGAGAGGGTATTATCCTCAAAGGTAGCAGTTGCTTTTATCTCCAATGCACCTTCCTGATTCACTGTGGCTGAAAATATCTTCATCCCTTCTTTCTTTTCAACGGGGATGGACTCGCCTGTCACCGGAGCCTCATTGACACTGGAACTTCCTTTTATAATAACTCCATCTGTTGGGATAGACTCACCAGGTCTCACAATAAATATATCTCCCACTTTTAATTCTTCTGCAGGTATGGTTACCTCTTTCCCATCTCTTATAACCCGTGCCTCCTTTGGTGCGAGGTCAAGGAGTTTTCTTATGGAATGCCTTGTCTTTGCATATGTGTATTCCTCCAACCCCTCTGCGGTGCCATAAAGGAATACTAAAAATGCTGCCTCATCCCACATGCCGAGTATTGCAGAACCAATCGTGGCAGCCATCATGAGTATCTCTATGCCGATCTCTTTTTCTTCAATTAATTCCTCAATCCCCTCTCTGCTCCAGTGATAGCCGCCCAACAGGATTGCTATAACATAGATTGAGATTTCTACAGGCGAAGGGATGACACCAAGATGAGCCAAGAGAAATGCGGTGCCTGTAAGCAGACCAGCAATTAAGGCATTTCGCATCGGAGGATGGGTGTACCATTTTCCTTCAAAGGTTTCTTCTTTTTCTTTCATTTCTCCCATGACTCTATCGCTCAGCAGGAATTCCTACAGGCTTTCCATTCAAGAATACCTCTTTCTCAAGCCTCAACGACTGAAGCTCTGGATTATTCTTCAGGGCATGGCTAACAGCCTCATTTATTGTCATTGAAAAGACATTTGAAGCAAAAACCATAACTACCGATAAAAAAGTCAAAACTCGTTGCATAAGATGCACCTCATTCTAATAAAGTTTTGGTAATTCCTTACAATAATTCTCGGTGAAAATCTTTGAGATTGCTTCAGGGCTAATGCCCTTCGCAATGACTGCGAAAAGTTTTTGTCATTGCGAACGAAGCGAAGCAATCTCAAATCCGAATGGATAGATTATTTTTGAGGCGGCTTATTGATAAGAAAAATAGGTTCTAAAAAGGCTATAGATTTTGCCTCATGGACTGATGATACCGTTTCGAAAATAGGGCTATAGTCGTGAGAATTAACACCTTCGATACCATTAAGGCATAATTGACAGAGACGCTTAACATCACTACCTTTCCCAACGGAAGGAGAATTGCAGTCATCGCAGGCAATACTGTCGGCAAAGGGGATAACTAAAAAGGCGGCCAGAACGAATAAAACAAGCAATCCTTTTGAAAGGTTACTAAAACTTTTCATGCTCCATATTACACGAATTTTCATGCCTAAATCAACCACTGGGCCAGTACATTATTACAAAGACACCTATTAAACAGATAGCGCCGCCAGTCAAATCAAACCTGTCTGGAGCAATCCTGTCAATCTGCCATCCCCAGAGAATGGAAAGAACTACAAAGATACCACCATAAGCTGCATATACCCGCCCAAAATTCGCTGGCTGTAAGGTGGGTATAATTCCGTAAAGAACCAACACGATTGCTCCAAATAAGGCATACCTTAAACTTCTTCCTTCTCGCAGCCATAGCCATACGAGATATCCCCCGCCTATTTCGCAAAGTCCGGCAAGAAAAAAGTAAAAGAGTGATTTTGCGGCTTCCATATTGTCCTACCCTCCTATATGTCAATATGTCAATGTCCATGATAGTGATGAATGTCAGGGACATGTGCATGGGAATGCGTTAAAAGGCCATGCTCATGTTCATGGCAGTGCGGCTCAGAACAAACATCTTCATGTTCATGATTATGATGCTCATCGTGGATATGTCTGTGCTCGTGACATGACTCCTCATGTAAGTGTTCGTGTTCATGGTATTCTTTTAAGATTATTGCAATGCCTGATAGCATTAAGAACATAGCCGCAAATAATTGAATGGTAATTTGTTCATTAAGTAGAATCACAGAGACAATCGCACCTATAAAAGGGGCTGCCCCGAAGTAGATGCTGGTGCGTGATGTGCCAAGATTTCTCAGGGCATAGACAAAAAGGACAAGGCTTGCGCCATAACTTAATGCCCCAAGGATAAACGCGCCGGTGAATGGGAAAATGGATGGCATCCGATTCCCCATTGCAAAGGCTGCAAGCAGGGTTGTAAAGCCTGCTACAAGCCCTTTATATCTTGCTATAACAAATGGGTCTCTGTGTGAAAGATGCCGTGTAATATTGTTGTCAAAGGCCCACATAAGACATGCCAGCATAATGAGGATTGAGCCTGACTGCAGCGACCATCCCCCGGAATCGGGCATATAAGTGAGGGCCAAACTTGCAGCGAACATAATGAATGCTGCTAGCCATATACGCCTCCCAACCGATTCATTGAAGATTAACGACGCTATCAATGTGGTGAGCAGGCCTTCCATATTAAGTAACAGAGAGGCTGTAGAGGCTGGTGTTTTAGAGAGACCATAAATAAGAAGAACCGGGGCGGCAATTCCACCGCAAAAGATAGTTGAAGAAAGATAGAGATAATCGGACCCTTTCAGATCCGGCTCATTAAATGATGTATGCTCTCCTGGTGTAAGACGGCGCATTACAGATAAAAGGGAAAGTCCAACCCCGCTTCCCAGATACAAAAGACCGGCTAATAATAGCGGTGGTATCTCTCCGAGCAAAAGCTTTGCAAGGGGAGTGCCCATGCCAAAAAGAGCAGCGGAGAGAAGTGCAGCCATGACACCGTATCTGACCGGGTCATAATAGTTGTGATTATTATTTTTGGACATCTGATTTTATGCCTAAATCAACCCCTTCCTGTAGGAAGGCATTTGCTACAGCAAGAAGCTCTGAGGTTTCATGGAAGAAAACCGCAAGGGCAACACTTATAATCCCAATTGCCTTCAAGACTTTTTTTCTTCTCTTTCCTCTTTTTTGTCTCTCATATTCTCCTCTCACTTAGACTCATCAACAATACTCAGGACTATTCTGTCCACCTCTTCTGCTATTTCCTTAATGTCAGCTTGAGGATAGAAATCAGATATCACCTTTGGTCTTAAGGTGCTTATGTAAGTCTTACCGCCTTCTACATAGACACTTATAGGGCAGGGGAGCATTAACGATATTTTTATGTCTTTACTTAATACCGCACTTGCATATTTAGCATTACATATCTCTATGATCTTTAGCTGCTCTCTATCAAATCCTTTACTCGCAAGTGTTGCCTTTACATCATGGATATGCAGCACTCCAAAGCCTTTTTCTTTGCTCTTTGCCTCAACAGATGCAACAGCCTCATCAAAGCTCTTACTCGTCTTTACTGTGTAATCAAACCTTTCCATCTCTATTCCTCCTTTTTCATTAATAAAACCTGCCCTGCACCGCAGAGTATGATCTCCTTTTTGACAATCCTTAAATTGACACCTACCTCTTTAATCTCTGAATCTATCCCCCGCTGGATCATATCCATTGCTGTATCGCCTTCAAACATTGCTAATAGGAATCTTATTAAGAGCATCCCACCAATCTTCTCTGGCAGATCATAATCAGCGATAAGGGCATTACCCCCTATCTTGAGCAGCCTGTAAATCTCCTTTAATGTATTAATCCGTCCTTCATGATTCATCTCATGGAGGGCTGCAAAGACTGTAACCTTATCAAAATATGAATCAGGATAAGAAATCTCTTCTGCATTTGCCTTGAGGAAGGTCACATTACGAAGCCCGTGTTCCTCTAACTTCATCCTTGCAATATCAAGCATTTTATCTGAAAAATCTATGCCAACTACCTCTCCTTTATCTCCAACATATTTTGCAGCAATCAGTGCTGAAGTCCCAGTTCCACAGCCTATATCTATAACCCTATCCCCATTTTTTATGTCAGCAAGTTTTAGTATTCTTTCCCTCAGCCTTTTTTCTCCACCAACGATGGCGCCTATAAGGCTGACTGCAGGGTCGTATATCCATGCCATTTTATTGAATTCTTCCCTGTAATAACCTGATGTCCTTTTGTCCATTGCTACTTTCTCAGCCTTATAAATACATCCCTTGCCATTTTTTCATCCATCGCTATCTGTGAATTGCCTATCTTAAGGACATATGATGGAAACCTCTGTATCACCTCAACAGATACTCCAGGCAATAATCCCATAGCCATCAATTTCTGGAGTTTTTTATTATCCCTTGTATGGAGATATGCGATCTTTCCCCTTGTGTCTTTATTAACATAAGCTAAACTTGAGACAATGGCCTTTGCCACTCTTTCAGATTTTTTGCAGCACCTGCCCTGAGGAATTGGCTTACCATGAGGGCAGAATGCTGGATGCCCCAGGAGAGTGCAAATACTTTCTTCCACATCCTTGTGAAGCAGATGTTCAAAGCGGCATGCATTCTCTTCCATAAGGCTTTTCTTTAGGTCAAGGACATCCACCATCAGACGCTCTGCCAATCTGTGGCGTCTGATGGCGTTCTCAGCCTCCTTCATCCCCTCTTTCCTCAACCTTATCCCATCCTTAGAAACATCAATATAGTTTAATGACAGAAGCTCTTTAACCTCCGGGGCATCTCTTTCTGTCTTCAGTTCTTTAAAACCGCGCATATCCTGACCCATCTCCTGGGCCATTATCCAGAGATGTTCAAGTATCTCCTCTGCTTTATCGCTGAGTTTCATTCCGTCTCTCCTTCCATTTTTTCAATGCCTTTATAAAAGCGGGTTCCTTTGGGATCTCATAGCCGCAATTTGGGCATTTGATCAGGCTGCATGATCTTGATATGGGACAGCCCTTGCAGGCAGCCTGTCCGTAATTTTCATTAAATTCAAGTCCGCACAACTGGCATTTCATATGGTTACTCCAAGGGCATTAAGTAATTTGTTGACTATAAAACCAGCAAAAAAGGCAAAGGGGAATATAAAGGCAGCCATGCCCAATGCCATCTTCAGTCCCCTTTCTTTTATAGTCATGGAGAACTGGGCAATGCACGGCATGAACAGGGCAAGGGTAACAATGGAAACAATCAGAGGGATGCCTGTCAGGATGCCGGCATCTTTTAAGTCATACAGTCCTGCTGCGCCAAAGTCTCTCCTGAAAAATCCGTAGAGAAAGGCAGTTGCTGCCTCTTTTGGAAGTCCAATCCAGCTTACAGGATATGAAAGAAGATTGACTACAAGGTCAAAGAGACCTGTAATCCTTCCAACCCATATCAAAATGCTCGCCAGGATAAAGAGAGGCAATATCTCCTTGAAATACCACTCAACCCTTGTATATGTCTTTGTGAAGACATTTGAGACTTTTGGCCATCTGAGAGGCGGTATCTCCATGTAGAATAGAGGTTTTTCTCCGGGCATGAGCTTTGCCGCTAAATAACCTACAAAGAGGAAGATTATTGTCATAATACTTACAAATATCCACAATCCTTTGACATTGCCTGCAAGAAGGGCAAGGATCACGCCCATCTGGGCAGAGCAGGGGATTGCAAGGGATAAAAGCAAAGTGGCTATGATCCGTTCCCTTCTTGTTTCCAGTGTCCTTGTCACCATCGTTGCCATTGTATCGCATCCGAATCCTAACACGATAGGGGGATAACTGCCCTGCCATTGAGTCCTATCTTCTTAAAAAGCCTGTCAATAAGCATCGCCAATCTCGGGAGGTAACCCGTGTCCTCTATTATCGAAAAAGCTATAAAGAAGGTGGTTACGATTGGAAGGATGATGGCTATTGCATATCTTATGCCGAGGGTAATGATCCCATACTGGTGAACAAAGAGTTCCTGTATTACCCCCCATGGGATGATGGAAGAGACCAATTTTGTGGCAAAGGGATTAATATATTCCCCGAAGACCTTATCTTCAAGGAAGTCCACAGAGATCTGTGCTCCGAATACTCCGACAAACTCATACAAACCATAGATTGCAAGAAGAAGTATTGGAATCCCTGCTACAGGGTGCATCATGAGACGGCTCAGCCTTTCCCTGAAATTCATGCCTTTTGAAACAGCAGTGGTGGTTGCCTTTTCAACTATATTGTTTACTTCCTTTTGTCTTGCAAGGGTTATGACATAGTGCAGGGGATGATTATATCTTTTCCTTGTTTCCTCTATTATCTTGTCAATTGGTGTATAATCGTCTTTCATCTTTTCTTTAACCAGTGCCTTGATAATAGGGTCATCCTGTAACAGTAAAAGGGCGACCGCCCTCTTTGAGATGTTAAATTCTCCCTTCAGAACTTCCTCTATCTCATGTATGGCTGACTCTGTCAGATCATCGTATTTGAAAACCTTGCCTGCCGTCTTTTTGTATTTGATGAGCCTGTC
>JAKALU010000166.1 GCA_021824065.1 Nitrospirota bacterium | reverse complement strand
CATCTTTTCTTATATTAATGACCTCTCCAAACCACCCGCCTTCAATAGTCATTTTAAGAATTTCTTCTCCAAGCCCGGAAGGATTATTTGGGGATTGCATGATAGAGACAGGCTGACCGACCAGCTCATCCTTTAAATAACCGAGCTCTCTTATAGCTTCTGAATTTACATAGGTTATTAAGCCTTCAGTATCAGTGATAACAATTACATCTCCACTGCTTTCAAGCGACTGCGCAAGCATTGCAACATGTCTGTGGTTAAGGGCATTCTGCAGGGAGACAGAAATAATGTCAGCAATGGATTTATAAAGCTCGACCTCTCTATCGGTTAGTTCAGCACTCTTTGAAAGATAAAGACAAAGTACTCCAAGCGTCTTGCCTCTCGATATCAGTGGAAGGATTATATGCCCGTGCTCTTTTGCATCAGGGTATACTTTTGTGTGTCTTTTGTCTTCAATATTACTTTTAGAGGTCAGGAGTTCTACTTTTTCAGCAACTATTCCGCAAAGACATTCACCATATGGGACAGAACTACACCCAACTGCCTGCTCGTCACTGAAATGGCGTGATACAGCGAGTTTCAAAACCTTTTCTTTTTCATCATGCAGAAATATTGCCCCCTTTTTTTCTAATGTCAGAGGTTCAAGATTAAGTATCGCATCCAAGACCTTATCAAGCATGACTTCAACTGTCAGGGATTGCCTTGATGCCTCTGCAATCTTGTTCAATACATCAAGCTCCAGCAGATGTTTTGCCTGTTCATCAATAAGGGAATCAATGGTTTGTGCCATGCTGTTAAAAGTGCTGCCGAGTTCTCCAATCTCGTCCCTGCCTCTAACATCAACTCTGACATCAAAATTACCCTTCTTCATTTCCAACGAGGCATCTGTAAGTTTTCTTACTGGCGCAATAATGGTCTTCTTCGCAAAAATGACTATAAAAACAGTCATCACTATAAAAACACCGAGGGCATAAAGCCTGAAGCGGTCAAATTCCTTTATCTCATTTTCATGTTCGGCAGAAAGGAATCCAACAAGTTTATCTATTTCATCCACATAGCTGGGTATCCTTGCCTCATATTTATCAATCAGTTTCCTTACACCTTTTTCAGGGAGTTCTACTATTTTAAGAATCATAGGCTTCAGGCTGTTGTTCCATTCATTATTAATGCCATCACACATTATTGCAGCCTCTTTGTGCTGTCCAGCGGGATTGATATTGCGTTCCCTATCACCACTCTTTAAGACAATTAATATGCTGTCAAATCTATCCATTGCATTTTTTAGCTCTCTAATAAAAGATTCTCTAAGTTCAGAATTTTCTGCCTCGAGAACTCTGTGAAGCCACCATGCCATCTCAAAGGAGGAGTATCTCAGTTGTCCTGCAAGGTTTATCCTTTCAGCCTCGCCTGCGATATGGTGTGTGAAAAGGAAACCTGATGTGACGAGCAAACTTATGAATGCGATGAATATAAGGCTTATGAAGATAAATTTTGCCGTAAGGGAACGGAATCTAAGCATTTCTTCCCTCATTGTATTGCTCGGAGCAATCCATACCCTAAGCATATCAAGAATTCTAATAGTGCACTATGGCATTGCCGCAGGCTGTTTACGAGGGCTGGAAATATCTTAACTTTTTAAGGAGTCTCTCTTTTCAATATTTCTAAAATTCTCTCCCGGAATCTCTTCATATGAGTCCCTTCCCAATAGACATTGCCGCAATCCTGGCATCTCAGGAACTTGTTAAATTGTATATAGATATGTTCAGGCACCAAGCCTCCCACATCTTTCTTTTCTTTAACATCAATGAGGATACCATTGCACTTTATACATCTGCTCAGGTTAAATTCCTTTACGGCGCTGTATAATACGGCGCCATTTATATCTAAAGCCTTTATTACCTCGACAAGCTGTTCAAATGTATTGTTTGAGTTAATGAAAAGATAATCTTTAAGGTTTTTAATGCGCAGGAAATGTGTATCTCTGGTAAGAATAATCCTGTCCTCTTGCCTTGCAATTTTCAGAAGGCTGACATCGCTTATATCCGGATAGTAAAGGGTATCAAAGCCAAGGAGCCTGAGCCACTTTGCAAGACGGCCGAGCATTGCATCAGCAATAAAGCGATATTCCCGGGGCATATAAAATAGAAGCCAGCAGTTAGTAGTCAGTAGTTAAGGGAAAGGAATCAAAAGTAATCTCTTTCTTAACTACATGCTACTAACTACCTACTGTATTGTTTTAACTTTGTTCTTCAGCCACAGGTTCAGAAGTGAGTAATGGCTGCAGTTCCGTCTTTACAAATGTATTACGATACTTTGCTATGCCGGTGCCTGCAGGGATAATCCTCCCCATTATTACATTCTCTTTCAATCCCCTCAGTTCATCAATAAGCCCGTTGATCGCAGCCTCTGTAAGAACCCTTGTTGTCTCCTGGAAAGATGCTGCTGACACAAAGCTCTCTGTTGTAAGAGATGCCTTGGTTATGCCTAAAAGCAGTGGCTTGCCCTGAGCAGGTTTCTTCCCTTTTGCCTTAATCCTTGCATTCTCTTCCTGGAACAATATCCTGTCTACCTGCTCGCCTATCAGCAGATCTGTGTCTCCCGGGTCTTCTATCCTGACCTTTTTCATCATCTGTCTGACAATTACCTCGATGTGTTTATCATTTATTGATACGCCCTGCAGGCGATAGACCTTTTGAACTTCATCAACCAGATATCTCTGGAGTTCTTTCGGCCCCAAGATATCCAGTATACTGTGTGGATTCACAGCGCCATCCATCAATGGCTCACCTGCCTTAACCCAGTCTCCCTCATGAACGCTGACATGTTTGCCCTTTGGTATCAGGTATTCTCTTGACTCACCACCACTGCCTTTTACCATAACAACCCTCATGCCTTTATGAGCTCCTCTGAATTCAACTATCCCGTCAATCTCTGTGACGATTGCCTGCTCCTTCGGACGTCTTGCCTCAAACAGTTCTGCAACTCTCGGAAGACCGCCTGTTATATCCTTTGTCTTTGTAGTCTCCCTTGGAATCTTAGCAAGTATATCACCTGGAGCAATAATATCATTCTTGTCAACAAGGATATGGGCACCAGATGGCAGTAGATAACGTGCTAACTTATTCGTGCCAGGAATTTTGAGTGTTGTCTTGCCGTACTCATCTTTTATTGAAACTCTGGGCCTCATGTTAGTAGGGTAATCTATAATAACCTTGTGCGACAGTCCTGTAACCTCGTCCACTTCTTCCTTCACAGTTACAGCTTCAACAATATCCCCGAGTGCTACCTTTCCTCCTACCTCTGTCAGTATCGGAGTTGAATAAGGATCCCACTCAACCAGTCTCTGCCCTATCTCTACCTTTTGTTCATCCCTGACCAGCAGTTTTGCGCCATAGACAATAGGGTATTTTTCCTTTTCCCTGCCCCTCGAGTCCACAACAGCAATGCTGCCGTTTCTGTTCATCACAACCAGTAATCCTTCCCTGTTTTTGACGGTGCTAATATTTATAAATTTTATTGTCCCTGAGTTTTTGGCCTCAAGCACTGTCTGCTCAACAACCTTTGACGCAGCACCACCTATATGGAATGTTCTCATTGTAAGCTGTGTGCCTGGCTCACCTATGGACTGAGCTGCTATTACCCCTACGGCTTCTCCTATTTCCACAGGCTCACCCCTTGCCAGTCCTCTCCCATAACACTTTGCACACACTCCAAACTTCGACTGACAAGTAAGAACAGACCTTATCTTCACTCTATCTATACCGGCATCTACTATCTTATGCATCAGGTCTTCATCTATATCGCTATTCCTCTTAGCTACCATCTCTTTTGATATAGGATCTTTTATGTCCTCAGCAACTGTCCTGCCCAGGATCCTCTCATCCAGAGGCTGAATTATTTCGCCGCCCTCTACAAGCGATGTGACTGTTATGCCATCAGTTGTCCCGCAATCCTCTTCCATTATGATCACATCCTGTGCAACATCCACAAGCCTTCTCGTGAGATATCCCGAGTTAGCTGTTTTCAGTGCAGTATCAGCAAGTCCTTTTCTTGCGCCATGAGTAGAAATGAAGTACTGCAATGGTGTCAGTCCTTCCCTGAAGTTTGCAGTAATCGGGGTCTCAATAATTTCACCTGAGGGTTTTGCCATGAGACCTCTCATGCCCGCAAGCTGCCTTATCTGCGCAGCGCTTCCCCTTGCACCTGAATCAGCCATCATAAAGATACTGTTAAACGATCTTCTTTCCTTTAGCTCTTCTTCAGAAAATTTCTTCCCGTCCTCTGCGCCCAGTTCACTCATCATCTCATCAGCAATCTTCTCTGTAACATTAGCCCAGATGTCTATCACCTTGTTGTACCGTTCACCTTGAGTGATAAAGCCATCCGCATACTGTTTCTGCACATCAATAACTTCCTGTTCTGCCTCTCGTAGAAGTTCCGCTTTTTTTGAAGGTATGTGCATATCAGCCATGCAAATGGATATCCCTGACTTCGTAGCATACTCGAACCCGATTTTCTCAAGATTATCAAGAAATACCACAGTAGCCCTCTTGCCTGCTTTTATATAAGAAAACTCTATTATCTTAGTGAGCTCTTTCTTGGTAAGTTCTTTGTTTATAGCTGAAAATGGTATCGCATCTGGTAATATCTCACTGAAGAGCACCCTTCCACATGTCGTATCAACAAA
>JAKALU010000030.1 GCA_021824065.1 Nitrospirota bacterium | reverse complement strand
CCATGTCTTAATGAAGGGAGGTAGTGATAAATCCAGAATTCAGGATATTATCGGAAACCTTATAGTATGGCAGGGGGATATAAGAGATTACCCCTCAATACGTTTATGTATCAAAAATTCAAGGCCGCAAATCATCTTTCACCTTGCTGCCCTCCGTGATGTTAAGAGGGATTTTGAATTAATTGAGCCAGTTCTTGATATTAATCTTAAAGGCACGTTGAATCTGTTAAGGGCGATTGCAGAAGAAAAAATATCCATAGAATGTTTTGTCAATACCGGAAGTTCAGAGGAATATGGAAATGGGGATACCCCTTTTAATGAAGGACAGAGGGAGTGCCCCGTGTCACCGTATTCGGCCAGTAAGGTAGCAGCAACCTATTTTTGTCAGATGCTTTCTAAGACCATGGGACTGCCTATTGTCACACTCAGACCGTTTCTTACATACGGCCCCCATCAGGATTCAGACATGTTTATCCCCTCTCTTATTTCCCATTGCGTTGAGGGTAAGGACTTTCCTATGACGGAAGGGGATCAGACAAGGGAATTCAACTATATAGATGATATTGTTGATGCTTACCTCCTTGCTGCGCAGAGTCCACAGGCAGCGGGAGAGGTCATAAATATTGGCAATGGTGTTGAATACAGGATAAGAGATGTAGCGGAAAGAGTTGTGCAAATGATGGGGAATCCTATACGGTTGCTTGTTGGCGCTTTGCCCAAGAGACCCGGGGAGGCAAGACACTTTTTCTGTAACAATGAAAAAGCAAAGAAACTTCTCGGATGGTCTCCAAAGATTAGTTTGGACGAAGGGCTTGAAATAACGATTGATTGGTATAAAAAATTCTACCTTGAACAACTTAACTGAAAAGCGTAAATCGCATCTGATATTATTAGGTGTACTATCTTTAGCCTTTATGGGTGTGCTCCTTTATTCGAACATTCTCCATGCCCCTTTTGTCTTTGACGATTATAGTTCAGTAGTAGACAATGATGTAATAAAAAACCTTAAGACATCTTCGAGGGACATTTCAAATAACAGATATATAGCCTATCTTACCTTTGCTATGAATTATGCTATTGGGGACTTAAAACCTTTTGGTTATCACCTTGTAAATATTCTCATCCATGTCATCAATGCCATTTTTGTGTATTGCCTTGTCGTTTTAACATTTCGGACACCGTATTTCAGTTCGCTCAATTTACCCGTTCACCCATTTACCCATTCACCACATTTCATAGCTTTTTCATCAGCCTTTATTTTTGTATGCCATCCGATCCAGACACAGGCAGTAACATACATAGCGCAGAGGGCTACATCAATGGCAACGATGTTTTATCTGTTATCTTTGATTATGTATATCAAATGGAGACTCATAAATCAGAACACAGAACACAGAGCACAGAACACAGAAAAGAAAGCAAATAAAATCTTCCATCTGAAATCTGTGTTCTGGTATGTGGGTTCTGTAACTTCTGCTGTTCTTGCTATGAAGACTAAAGAAATAGCCTTTACCCTCCCTTTTATTGCTGTTCTTTACGAATTTTGTTTTTTCAGCAAGACTTCGAATCTAAAAAGATTTTTCTATCTATTCCCGATACTGTTGACGATGCTGATAATACCCCTAAGTTTGTTGAGTATAGAAGGACCGGCAAAAAATATTGTACAGGATATAGATATCAGGTCAAGAGAGTCAGTAAATATTAACAGAGCAGATTATCTGATAACTCAGTTCAGGGTTATTGTGACATATCTGAGGTTGCTAATCTTTCCTGTAAATCAAAGTCTTGATTACTCCTATCCTGTTTATCGTTCTCTTTTGACTCCTCAGGTATTGTTATCACTTCTTTTTCTTTTATCAATATTTGGTGTTGCAGGTTATCTTCTTTACCGTTCACGCTTCACGGCTCACGGTTTACAGTTTTTTAACTCTCGTCTCTCACCTATAGCCTTACGCATCACAGCATTCGGCGCCTTCTGGTTTTTCATAACCCTCTCAGTTGAGTCAAGCATTATTCCTATAAAAGACATTATAGTTGAACATCGTTTATATCTTCCATCTATAGGTTTTTTTATTGCCTCTATATCATTTATAGGTTACCTTTTGCCTCGTACAAGGGCAAGGATTGTCTTAATGGTTGTCATTGTTGCATTGCTGTCTGCTGGGACTTACATCAGAAATATTACATGGAAAGACCCACAAACACTGTGGGAAGATGTTCTCGCAAAATTCCCAAACAATATAAAGGCACATAATGGTCTTGGTGTTATTTTTAAAAATGAGGGTGAATATGATAAAGCAGTTGAACAATTTAAAAAGGCATTAAAAATAAACCGTAATTATGCCCCTATCTACTACAATCTTGGCGACATCCAGTATAGACTTGGGAAATATGAAAATGCCATCGCATACTTTAAAAAAGCGCTGGAGCTAAAATCAGGCTATCATTTACATCTGGACATACTCACTTCTCTTGCTATAACTTATAGCGAAATGGGTGATAATGATAATGCTGTCAGCACCTTTAAAGAAGCTGTACGGCTGTTCCCCTCATCTGTTATCCCTTATAATAATCTTGGACGCCAATATATAAAAATGGGTGATTTTGATTCAGCTATAGATATCCTCGAAAAAGGTCTTAAGATCAGGGAAGAGCCGCATCTTCGTTCTAATCTCTCTTTTGCCTATGCAAAGAAGATGGAGAGGAATAAAAATGCTGGAAAAACAAAAAAATGACAAGATTATTCTATAATATAATTAAAAATTATCTGGAGGTAAAAATGGACAAGAAAGGCATTACCTTAGTTGAGCTTCTAATAGTTATTGGTATAATCGGTATTCTTGCGGTAATCGCAATACCTGCTTATATAGGCCAGCAGAAGAGGGCTGCGAGGACAGAGGCATACTCAAATCTCGAAAATCTAAGGTTATTGCAGGGGCAGTATTATGCCGACAACGGGGAATACGCACCAAATAATGCAACAGCAAACTCAACAAGTGCAACCACACTGCTTTATGGCGTTTTCAGCGGCACTACATACGATACGAGCAACAATCCTACTAATGACAGGAATGTGTATAAATGGCTTAGTGGATTCAAACCCGGATTAACTGCTGACTTAAACTATAACTATGAGATTGAATATACAGTTGCTACTACTGCTGGTGTCACTACCACAACTGGTTTTACTGCCCATGCAAAGGGTAAATCAGGCAAGAGCGTGTCAGGTGATGATTTCACGATAAACCAGGATAATGTAAAAAGTGGTTGGTAGTTATACAGTAGACTGCGGGAGCAAGAACTTTTAACTCTTCAGTCTGATTAAAAAGTCTCTATTTTTAAGATACCAGTTAACTGTATTTTTTACCCCGTCTTCAATCGAGACGGTTGGCTTCCAGTTGAGTTTCTCTTTTGATTTTTCTATGTTTGCCCATGTTGCAGGAACATCTGCAGGGTGCCTTGGCAGCCATTCTATTGCTGTTTTTTTACCGAGATGCTGCTCGATCAGATTTATGACGTACATTAATTCAACAGGGTTATCGCTGCCGAGGTTGAAGATTTCATATCCAGAAGGCTGAAGACATTTTATCGTCCCGTCTGCTATGTCGTCAATGTACGTAAAGTCTCTTTTCTGCTTCCCGTCTCCGAAGACGGGAAGCGGTTTGCCAGAGTCAATGTTTTTAATGAATTTGAATATGCTCATATCAGGCCTTCCGGCAGGGCCATAGACAGTGAAATATCTTGGGATGCTTATGTCAATGCCATAGAGATAATGATAGCTGTAGCATAATGCCTCTGCCCCTTTCTTTGTGGCAGAGTACGGAGCCAAAGGATGGTCGGTGTTGTCAGTCTCTTTGAATGGCATTTCATTAAATCCATATATGCTTGATGTTGAGGCAGAAACAAATTTCTTTATGCCGGAGTCCTTGCAGCATTCGAGGAGATTGAGAGTCCCTTTAACATTAGTATCGAGATAGACCCATGGGTTTTCTACAGATGCCCTCACGCCCGCCCTTGCAGCAAGGTTGATAACCGCATCTATCTCATGATTGACAAATACTGTTTTGACTGCGTCAAAATCGCTTATATCGCATTTGTAAAAATTGAATCCACTCTGAACTTTTAACTGCTCAAGCCGCCATTCTTTTAGCCGCGGGTCATAGTAATCGTTCATATTATCAATGCCAATAACCGAATGACCATTCCCGAGGAGTTTTTCGGCGACTTTCCAGCCAATGAATCCTGCGCAGCCTGTTACTACAATAGTTTTCATCCTGCCTCCGAAATTTTTTCTCAGGTTTTTCTGATATAATACAACAGATTTCTAAAAAACGTTTGCAATGGAATATCCCGCATTATTTAAATGACTGTGGAGAAGGCGTTTAATAAATTAAAAACTATAGCAGAGGGCTTGAGCATCTTTGCGATAGATATCATCTCGGTTCTGATCATATTTAAGCTATCGTATATCATAAGGACTGAATTGTTGCCTCTAATATATTCGGGTTTCCCCGAGGAGTTGCCTTTCAGTAATTTTATTTATATATGGCTGATAATTTTCATATGGGTTTTCTTTTTTTATTATGAAGGGCTTTATACAAAGAAATATTCTTTCTGGGACGAGATTAAGGCTTTATGGAATGTATCATTTTTTTCAACTGTAGGTATATTCGCTATAGCCTCTGTAGGAAAGTTAAGCGATGAGATATCAAGGACCGTCGTTGTCCTTATGGGGGTGCTCTCTATTTTAATGCTCCCGTTGATAAGGATAGCCTCAAAAAAATTTTTTAGAAGACTTGGATTTTTGAAAAGAAGGGTTCTTATCCTCGGCGCAGGAGAAACTGGCAGACTTATAGCAACTGCACTTAAAAAGGAGCCTAATTATGGATATGAGGTAATAGGCTTTTTAGATGACGACCCTGAGAAGATTGGTAAAGATGTAGATGGTGTGAAGATCCACAAGGGTGTGGATAAGGCATTTAACTATATAACAAGGTGTAATATCAGGGATATTGTAATTGCAATGCCAGGCGCTGGCAAGGAAAGGCTTCAGGGACTTATAAATGAGCTACAGCATAAGGTTGAAAGGATTCTCTTTGTGCCTGATATGTTCGGCATGGCAGTTTTAGGGACAAGCCTGCAGCATTTTTTCCATGAGCAGGCATTTGCGCTTGAGGTGAAGAATAATCTCGAAAGACCATTAAACATCTTCATAAAAAAATGTTTTGATTTCCTTATCGGTAGTCTATTGATACTTTTTTTAGCCATCCCTATGGTGATTATAGCTGCCCTTATAAAGCTTGATTCAGAAGGTTCTGTCATATTCTTACAGGACAGAGTTGGAAAAAAGGGGAAGGGCTTCAGATGCTACAAGTTCAGAACAATGTATAAGGATGCCGGAAAAAGGCTCGAAGAGCTTCTTGCCAACAATGAAGAATCAAAGAAAGAGTGGGATAAGTTCTGGAAACTCAGGGATGATCCACGCGTTACAAGAATTGGCCAGTTTCTAAGGAAGACATCCCTCGATGAACTCCCGCAGTTGTTTAATGTCTTAAAAGGCGAGATGAGCATTGTTGGCCCGAGGCCTTATCTCCCGGATGAAGTTAAAAAGGTTGGTGAAAAGATGGATGTTTGTTTGAATGTTACACCTGGCATCACCGGCCTCTGGCAGGTCTCCGGAAGGAGTAACGCGAGTTATGATTATAGAATTGCCCTTGATTCGTGGTATGTAAGGAACTGGAATTTATGGCTTGATATTGTTATCCTATTTAAGACCGTAAGGATAGTCTTAAAAAGAGAAGGTGCTTTTTAGATGTTGAAAGAACTTAATAAAGCGAGGGGCAAAGAAAATGAATAAGAGGGTTCAACATTACCTTGACCTGATAGTAGTGTTGACGCAGAAGGAGATAAAGGTAAGGTATAAAAACAGTGTCTTTGGCTATCTCTGGTCCATAGGCCATCCCCTGGCCTTTGCCTTTGTCTTTTTTATAGCCTTTAAAGTAGTTATGAAGGTACAGATGGAAGACTACACCCTGTTTCTTATCGCCGGGCTATTCCCATGGCAGTGGTTTTCCAATTCAGTTAATGCCGCCCCAACAGTTTTCTGGGGCAACGCATCACTGATAAAAAAGGTAAATTTCTCGAGACATATATTGCCGGTTGCAACAGTGCTGCAGGATACGATACACTTTATCCTCTCGATTCCTGTAATAGTTTTTTTTATGTTTATCTACAACAAGCCTATCAGCCTTTCATGGCTTTACGGGATACCGCTCTTATTAGCTATACAATTTCTTCTGACTTATGGAGTTTCTCTGATGGTTTCATCAATAAATCTCTTCTTTAGGGACCTGGAAAGACTGACAGTTATACTCACGACATTGCTTTTTTATTTTACTCCCATCATTTATCCCGAGACAATGGTACCGGAAAGGTATAAGTTTTTAGTAATAGATATCAACCCGCTTTCCGCCTTAATGGTGAGCTGGAGAAACCTTTTTTTAAACGGAACCTTAGAGCCGGCATCTTTAATAGTCAGCTTTGTTTATAGCGTCCTTGCCTTTGTTCTGGGTTATACAGTATACAGAAAACTTTCGTGGAAGTTTGCCGAGGTCATATGAGCGAATGTATAATTGTCTTTAACGACGTCAGCAAGAGTTATCCTATTTATCATCACATTACCGGCGGGATAAAGAATTTCCTGTTCCATCTCCCAAAGGCATTAAGCTCCGTGAAGAATTCGAGGTTCGTGGCATTAAAAGATGTATCTTTTAAAGTAAATCAAGGTGAGACCTTAGGCATAATAGGGGAAAATGGGGCAGGCAAAAGCACTATGCTGGGGCTTATAGCAGGTGTTTTAAAACCATCAAAGGGTGAGGTTATTGTAAAGGGCAGGATTTCTCCCCTTCTTGAGCTTGGGGCCGGGTTTCATCCAGAGCTTACCGGAAGAGAGAATATCATGCTTAATGGCGTGCTTCTCGGTTTGACAAGGAGCGATGTTTTAAAGAAGATAGACGAGATAATAGATTTTTCAGAGCTTGATGAATTCATTGACCAACCGATAAGAACTTATTCCAGCGGGATGCTTGCAAGACTTGGGTTTTCTGTCGCGTCTTCTCTCAATCCTGAAATCCTGTTGATCGATGAAATATTGGCAGTGGGCGATAAGTTGTTTCAGAAAAAATCAAAGGAAGCGTTGTTAAAGCTGATAAATGGTGGTGTAACAACGGTATTTGTCTCGCATGATCTGGAATCTGTAAAAGAGATATGCCACAGGGCGATATGGCTTGACCATGGGAAGGTGCGGGCAGAAGGGGAGCCGGGAAAGGTTGTCGAACAGTATAAAATTATGTTATAAAAAAACTTGTTTTGATATTTGTAATTTAGAGAGGTATTGTTAAGATGAAAAAGTTAAAACAGATTAATCGGCAGGGATTTACCCTTATAGAGATATTGATTGTAGTGATGATAATCGGTCTTATAGCATCTCTTGTAGCCCCGAATCTTCTCGGACGGTTTGAAAGATCGAAAGAAGAGATAACAAAGGCCCAGGTTGAAATGCTGTCATCAGGGGTTCAGGCATTCATTCTTGATGTTGGCAAATGCCCGGGCAGTCTTTCGGAATTGATAAGTTCTACAGACAAAGGATGGAGGGGACCGTACCTGTCAAAACAGACTTTGCCACAGGACCCCTGGAAAAGGGATTATCAGTATAAGTGCCCTGGTGAACATGGTGCGTTTGACCTTTACTCCCTTGGCCCGAATGGAAAGCTTGACGAAAAGGCTATAAAAAACTGGTAACCCATGTTGATAGGTGAAGTTCTAACAACTCTTTACGGTCTCAAACAGGAAGATATCAAGAAGGCATTAGAACTCCAGAAGAAGCTCGGTGGATATATCGGGCAGATACTCATACAGACCGGCTCTGTAACAGAGACACAGCTTGTTCATGCCCTCTCAGAACAGCTTAAAATTCCTGTCTTCAATAAAGACGAACATGAAATAAACAGTGAAGATGTATCACTCTTTTTGAACGGCAAACTCGATCTGGAATTTCTCGTAAGGAACAACTTTATACCCGCAGATGTGGACAATAAAAAGCACACTATAACCTTTATCACGAATGACCCATTGAATAATTCTGTGTCCGATTACGTAATAAAGACCACAGGGTGTAACGTTCTTATGTTGCTGGCTACAGAAAAGACTGTTAAAGAATTATCCATGATTTACACGACAGACAGGGGAACGGATTTCGTCTCTCTACATGTAGAGGATACGCCTGAAAAGCTCAAGGAGATGGCATTCGAGGCGCCTGTTATAAAGTTCTTGAATAGCTTACTGAGCAGGGCCGTTGAACTCAGGGCGACGGATGTACACGTAGAACCTGTAAACAGCAGGTATAGGATAAGGTTCAGGATAGACGGTATCCTCCATGATATGGAATTTTTAGAAGAGGCATTCTATCTCGCTACGGTATCAAGGATAAAACTCTTATCCGGACTGGATATCGCCGAGAAGAGACTGCCCCAAGATGGAAAATTCAGCACAAAGATAGCATCAATATTCCTTGATATAAGGGTCTCGACCATCCCCACGGTAAAGGGCGAGGGCGTTGTTATGAGACTTCTGTATAGGGAAAGGCTCACCTTTGACATAACGCAACTCGGGCTGGAATCAGACTATGCAAAGACAGTAATAGATATCATTTCTATGCCCTACGGCATACTTTTGGTTACAGGGCCTACCGGTTCCGGGAAGACGACCACCCTCTATTCCATGCTTATGAGATTAAACAATGAGGAGAGGAAGATTGTGACAGTTGAAGACCCTGTTGAATATCAACTGGAAGGTATAAATCAGATTCAGGCCAGGAGCGAGATAGGATTGAACTTTGCATCCGCCCTCCGTTCCATACTCAGACACGACCCCGACATTATTATGGTCGGAGAGATAAGGGACAGAGAAACAGCAGAGATATCAATACAGTCAGCTCTGACAGGTCATTTAGTTTTATCTACCCTCCATACAAACGATGCGCCAAGCAGTCTGTTCAGGTTGATAGAGATGGGAATAGAGGACTATCTTCTAAATGCCTCGGTGATAGGTGTGATCGCCCAGCGCATTGTAAGAAGGAATTGCACCCATTGCAGTCATAAATATCAACCATCGGATGACGTTTTGAAAGAATATAAACTACATGATATCTATGCGAGACATAGAGATCTGGTCAACGGTGATATGACCTTTATAAAGGGTGATGGATGTGAGGCATGTGCAGGAACAGGGTACAGGGGTAGGATTGCGATATTCGAATGCTTTAATTATACAGATGACCTCAAGGAGACATTTCTAAAAAGACATTCCCTCGAGTTGATAAGGTCACTTCTTAATGAGAAACAATCCTTCAGGACTTTAAGAGAAGATGGCATGTTAAAGGTCTTAAAGGGACTGACAACTATTGAAGAGATACTGAGAGTTTGTTGATGAACTTCGATTACCACTGTATAGACTCTTCCGGTAGGAACATTAAGGGGAATATATCAGCAGAAGGTATGACAGAGGCAAAGTCCATGTTGAGGGGTAGGGGGCTTACTGTCCTCGAATTAATCGCAAAGGAAGCTAAGGCAACAAAGGGTTTTGGTTTTAAAAAGGGGATAAAGGATACAGATTTATATAATGTATCCCGTGAGCTTGGCATCCTTCTTAAGTCGGGTATCAAGATAGACAGGGCATTCGAAATACTTATAAACTCCGTATCCCACCCCCAGCTAAAAGAAAATCTCTCTGTCATACTTAAGGATGTAAAGGCAGGGAAGACTGTTGCACAGGCATTCATCGACACCCGGAGGTTTAGTCCACTCATGACTACCATGATATATGCAGGAGAGAGCATTGGCGACATCAGGTCTGCATTCGAAAACATAGCCCAGCATATGAGATTCCAGATTCAGTTCAAAAATGAGATAAGGAATGCTATGACATACCCTCTGTTCTTGATATTCGCAAGTTTTCTGACCCTTCTTGTGATATTCAAATTTATTATCCCGAGGTTTTTCAGTATTTTCGGCCAGAACCCCGAGGCGTCTCTTCCACTTACCGCAAAGATTCTGTATTCCATTGGGAAATTTCTCGGACTTACAAACATATATTTTTTTGTAGCTCTTATTCTGGTGATTGTAATCTCAATAAGGATGATAGACATAAAAGAGTTATCATCAAAGATTTATTCATATCTTATCCTTATCCCGCTTCTTCGCAAGCTGATCCTGTATCTCGAACTCTCCAGATTCTCATATTCGATGTATTCGATGCTTAACAGCGGCATAGAATTTATCAATGCGCTTAAATTATCAACAGGTATCATGCAACAGAGGCAAATGAGGGAATCTATGGAGCCGACTATAAACCAGATAAAAGAGGGGAAGGGGATAGCAGATGTATTTTCTCAGGTAGATTTTTTGCCTGACATAGTACCCAATATGCTCAGGGTCGGAGAGGAGAGTGGTAATCTTAAGGAGATATTTTTCGAGATGCACCAGATATTTGATGAGAGGTTTAAAAACAGCATAAAAAAGATACTCGCACTTGTTGAACCTGTAGTTATAACGGTTACAGGAATCATTGTCGGATTCATAGTCATATCATTGATACTCACAGTGATGAGTGTGGGAAATATTAAACTATGATGAAAGTTCAAATTATTTTGAAAAAACTGTTCACTGTTCACTGTTCACTGTTCACTGCTAAAAAAGGTTTTACCCTTATCGAGATACTGCTGGTTATCTCCATTATCGGCCTTATGTTCTCCGTTAGTCTTCCTGTATCTTATTCTATGTATCAGAGGTATCAGTCGTCTCTGAAAGCAGAAGAGGTATTGATACTGTTGTCCACTATAAGGAGGGAATCTTTTTTATACAGTGAGGAAAAATATATATATTCGAGAGAGGGCAGAATGTTGATAAACGAAAATGAAGAGAGAGATCTCAGAGATATCTTTGTCCAGATAGATAGACCTATAAAATTTTTCAAAAATGGCACCACATCGGGTGGAGAGGTAAAAATATACATAAACAATTACTCTTTTCTTATAGATATTCGTCCACCCTTCGGGGACCTCTCGATAAGGAATACGGGATGAGAGGAGAGAAGGGTTTTTTAATTCTTGAGATATTGATTGCCGGCCTGATACTTACGTCCAGTATTGCTGCTACTATGTACCTTTTTAGAATCGGATTTGATAACCTTGAAAGGGCGAATGTCTCAAATACCCTTTCGTCAAAACTACCTCAGGCTATAAACCTGATAAAAAACCTCAATATGGAAGATAAAAGCGGTGCTGAGGATATCGGGGAGGGTGTAACCCTTAAGTGGGAGGCAAAACTTTTAGACCAGTACAGGCCGATTACAAAAATAGAAGAGGCAAACATCCTCTCAACTCATGAACTGTTTATCTACACGGTGGATTTTAAGTTGAGCTATAAAAATACAAGCAGGGAGTATAAGTTAAATGTTCTTCAGTCTAAGACCTCCGGGGTTTCGGCAGAGGCCATATTATAACGGCTATACTCTTATAGAGGTTATTATTGCAATGGCGGTATTTACCTCTATAGTGATGCTCTCCACTATGGCGATCAATCAGGGGTTGAAACAGTATCATGGGCTGATGGAAAGGGGTATAAATTTCTGGGATAACGCAAGAAGTCTGTGGGCAAATAAGAGTTTTAACTCCGTTACGGATTACTATGTATACACTGAAAAGAGCAAATGGTTCCCATATTTTTACGGCAGTCAGGATTTTGTCTCCTACGCGTCCCTTTCGCCCCTCGTAGGGGATACACCTGTGGTTGTATGGCTCTGGAATGAGAAGCAGGATAATGGCAGACGTTCTCTGGTGTATTATGAGCTTCCGTTATATACAATGTCGTATGACGAGATAGAACGTGCAGGTATTTTTGGTGACTACAAAAAGGGACAATCCATCAAACTCCTTGAGAATGTGGAAACCATCGAGATCAGGTTTTACGGTTATGATTTCTACGATCGGCGCTATTCGTGGGCAGATAATTTTGACGGATCTAAAAAAAAGGTGCTGCCCTCTCTGGTAAAGATAATATATACTGACGGCGGGGGGAAAAATATGCTCGTATTCGGAATAAATACAAACTCCGTGATGAAGAGGTTATATGACGGGGTATATCAGGGATTCTAAGGGTTCCGCTACAATACTGACATTGTTGATATCAGCAGTTATCATTACTATCGGTATTGGTTTTAACTGGATTGTGAAAGAGCATCTCAAGGCTGCAGAGGGGTTGAAAAAAAAGTCGGAGGCCATGCTGGATGCAAAGTCCGCTTATGATTCCATTGTATATTCAATAATCACGGGTACGATGACATCAAAGGAGATTGTATTAACCAGGGGCAGGGATTTGTTGGGGATCTCGAAAATTCCATTAGACGGGAAGAATGTTGTTCTGAAAGATGGAATAAATATCAGCCTTCAGGATAGCAGCGGTATGCTGTCGTTGTATACAATTGATACGGGCGCAATGGAAAGGTTGATGAAGATTGTATATGAAGGGAAGGATGTCCCAACAGGGATAATGGATAGCTTTATGGACTGGATAGATTCAGATAAATTTGTCAGGATAAACGGTGCGGAAGAGTCATTTTACATCGGAGAGGGGAAACCTTATGTGCCGAGGAATTATTTTGTTCAATATAAAGAAGAGATGGGTTTTATAAGGGGTATGAACGAGGAACTGTACAAAAAAATATCTACCTATATTACAATACTCCCCAATACAGGATTTAATCCAAACACGGCAAGCGATGAGGTGCTGATGGCCTATCTGGATATAAATAGAGATGTTCTCGATGCGCTTAAGGCTCATATGTCTGAAAAAGCCATTATATCTGATTCTGAACTTTTTTCCATTACTGGCAGGACCATTGCATCGAAGACAGAAGGAGTTTATTTCTTCCCTTCCCGGCTTATTGAAATGACCATAAACGCGGGCAGTCCGAGAACGGTGTTCTCAATTAAAGCTGGAATTGATACAAGGCAAAAAGAGCATTATCCATACAGCATAGTATACTGGAAGGAGGAATAAAAACAGTAATAGGTAATAGGAATTACTTATTACAAGGAGTTATGTTAGTTGCTTACTGGCACAGAGGTGGGATAGAGATATACAGGCTTTCAAACGGCCGGGTTAATAAATTCGCAGCCGGCAGTCTGGGTGATCTCAAACCTGTTAAGACATTCGGGAAGAAGATCCTGATTGTAGGAAGGGATCTGCTATTTTATACGAGGAAGAGGTATCCGCCTGCATCGGGTGAGAGTATAAAAAAGGCTGTGCAGGCGGAGATAAACGAAATGTTTCCCATAAAAAATCCTGCCCAATTTTTCAGAATTTCCGAAAGGACAGACACCTACACCCTTACTGACGTATGGGCGTGGGAACAGTCCGAATATAAAAAATTAAGAGAGATATTCCCGTTTACCCACTGTCTGCCCGAGGATGCGGCATTTCTGTCAGAGGAGCCAGAGATAACTATCTTCGGGAGTAAAGGGATTACATATCTTATCGCACATTCAAAGGATGGATTCCACGGCGTATCGAGTTTCAGGGGTATTATAGGCATCCAGCAGGTGGAGGTGTTACTTAAGAGTCTCGGTAGATTCTCTGAGAGTATAAAAAAGATAAATCTGCATAATCCAAATTTGGCGGATATCAGTGGCCTCCAGGCATCGGGGATAAAACTTTTTTCTGTAGAGGAGAAAGGGTATCCGGTATGCGTCAGCAACATAGGGAGATTAAACCTTAAAATATTTAGGGTAAAGGCAGAGGAGTATTTTCTATTAAATATGAACCTTGCAATAAGGGTTTTTATATATCTTCTTATTGCCTATTCTATGTCCCTTTACCTTACGAATAGAAATTATACCCGCTCTATCAAAGAAATAAATGCGGAGATGGATAAACTGTCCAGGGACCTGACATCTATCAGTATGGGGCAGAAAGATGCTATGCTAACCGACATTGCTGCAGAGCTTGATAAAAAAGTAAAAGACAGATCTTTGCCGCTTGCTGTCATGGAAAACGTAGCAGGATATCTTCCTGACAAGAGTTACGTCACAAAGATCCTGTTAAGCGAAAACAAGCTCGAACTTTCGATATTATCAAAGGAACCGCTGAATGTCCTAAGGGCGATAGGAAGTGCGGAAGGTGTGAAGGCAGTAAAACTCAAGGGGGCACTGAATAAGAATACTTTAACCGGAGAATATAATTTAGTTCTGATGGTGGAAATGAGATGAACAAGGAGCGGATAAGGATATTAAGCGTTTATATACTGATCATGCTCATAATAATCAGGTTTGTTGTAGTGCCCCTTAATAATTCGGTTAAGGAAAAGAAAAATATTCTGAGCGATTATGCCGAGGCATACAGGGCAAAGGCATTAATTTTAAAGAAGCAGAGGCATGGACAGCAAGAGAAAGAGGGCATTGTTGATGCGGAAAAGAAATTGCTTGACTCTGTCTACCAGAAAGACTCTCCCTATGCTTCAATACAGTCGGAGGTCATTCAGGAGATTACCGGTATTGCAGAAAAATACGGCCTTGTTGTTATAAATTTTGAACTGCCGGAGGTAACGGTTACAAAAGATATAAGCGAGGTCCCGGTTCTTATAAGGCTGAAAGGAGGGTTAAAGCCCGTGATTGATATGTTGAAAGATATGGAGAAATGGAAGAAGACGTGCAGTTTTAAAAATTTTGAATTAGTAAAGAGCGAACAGGAATTTGCTTTAACAATGGCCGTGTCAGCATTCAGAATAGAAAGGTGACAGGTAAATAGTTAGTAGGTGATAGGTAAAAGGTTTTTAATTTTGTTATCTATAACCCATTGCCCATTACCTGCGGCCTGATTTAATGAAGATGATTAAGATACAAGATAGATTATTAACTATGAGACAATATATAATAGATATCCTGCTTTTTATTGTATTTATTATCCTTGCCTTTGTATTTGCCGGCAAACCTGCTCTAAGTTATAAAACAGGTATTGAAGAGAGGGCCGTGTCGACCCGGAAAGAGGTAAGAGGGGAATTGAAGAATGAGATTAAAGCACCTGATTACAAGAATCTTGAGAAAAGGAATATTTTTGCATCGGATGGCAGTTATGTTGAGAAAGGGTTGATACAATTGCCGGAAAATCCGTATAATCTGATTGCCATACTTCAGGGTAAGGAAAAGAGGGCTGTGTTCAGGGAGTATACGGGTTCGATAGTTTCACTGAAGGTTAATGATAAGCTGATCGATGGTGCTGTTATTACACATATTGACAGGCTGTATGTTATAACAAAGAAGGGTAAAGTGACAAAGGAGTATAAAATATTTGATGTAAAGCCAAATGTTAAATAACCAATGATTCAAATTTATTTGGTGTTAGATTATTGATGCTCGGGTATTATAATAGAACGAAGGGAGAAATAATGACAAAGGGCTTTTTGCACTATACATTAATCATCGTGCTTTTACTGAGCCTCGGATGTGCCTCAACAAAAGGGAGCGGGGTACCAGCATCAGTTGAAGAAGCGAAAACACCCACTCAACCATCAGCAGAAGAGATTAAACCTTCGGTCGAGGAATCCTCTGCTCAGCGGGCTCAAGTTGAGGAGATGGCCCTTCCATCATTTGTAAAACCTCCTTTACCAAAGCCATTGCCGAAAAGAGAACCCATAGATCCGAAACGGGTTGTATACGCAGAAGGGGTGACCATTCTTAATGTTGAGATGATGCCACTCTCAGATTTTATAATCTATGCCCTCGGGGAGACACTGAAGATCACATTTTTCATAGATGAGCAGGTTAAGAATATGAAAGACCCTATTACCCTCAGGATGACACAGGGGATGCCTGTTGAGAAGGTCTTTGAGATAGTTGTCGGTATGCTGGAGAAATATGGTCTAACTGTAGAAGAGAAAGGGGGGGCACTATATATAACAAAGTCAAAGCTTCAGCCAAAAAAACCTATGGATATAAGAATTGGCAGGGATGTCCCTGAAAGCCCTGCCGAAATACTGCAGGTGGTTCCGCTCAAGTACATAACATATCACGATATTGACTATATCCTCAGAGATATCTTCAAAACAGGAGTGAATGTAAAAGGATATCCAAAGGGCAATCTTCTGCTTCTATCCGGAGCTGCAGACGCTATAAGAGAGGTAGTGGAATTTTTAGAATTATTTGATGTCCCTTATGTCCATAACAAAAAGCTGTTATTACTAAAATTGACTTACTGGGAAACGGATGATTTCAGCAGACAACTCACTTCAATACTTGAAGGAATCGGGTTTAGTATTGCAAAGACACAGAAAGATGCTGGGATACTATTTGTCCCCATAAAGTTTTTAAATGGTCTCCTTGTAATTGCCCCGGATGAAGGGTCTGCAAGGTATGTGCTTGACTGGCATAAGAAGCTTGACACTTATGAGTCAGCAGGCACAGGTGAAAGGTCATATATATATACTCCAAAATATTCAAAGGCATCAGATCTTGTGGATGCATTAAGAAGGCTTTATATGGGTGTGTCTCCTCCTGCATCCCAACCAACGCCTTCGGGACAGCAGCCTGCATCCCAACCAACGCCTTCGGGACAGCAGCCTTCTGCATTGACCATTGGCGCTACCAAAGCAGCGGCTGATGACAAGAGAAATGTGATTCTTATCAGCGCCTCTCCTGCGGACTATAAAAGAATTCTCAGCTACCTTGAGAGACTCGATGTAACCCCGAGACAGGTTCTCATCGAGGCAACAATAGCTGAGTTAACCCTTACGGACGATCTCAGATACGGGCTTGAATGGTATGTAAAGAACAGTATGAAGGAAGGGAGTTTTACCCTGCAGACCCTGGGGCAACTGGGACTCGACACAAGTTCAGGGCTTGCATTTCAGTTTGTTTCTGACAATCAGAAATTTCAGGCTGCAATAAATGCATTTGCACAGGAAAATAAGATAAATATTCTCTCAAATCCGAGACTGATGGTTATTGACAATCAGGAGGCAAAAATACAGATTGGCACAGATATCCCGATTTTATCCGGAGAAACAAAATCTACATCTGCAGAACAGCAGACGACTGTCACCACCCAGAGTGTCCAGTACAGGAGCACAGGTCTAATAGTCAGGGTAAAGCCAACGATAAATACAGAAGGGCTGCTCGCCCTCGATATTGCTATCGAATCAAGCGAAGCTCAAGCAAATACGCTATCAAGTGTCGACTCACCCATTATTCTGACGAGAAGGTTGACCACCGCCGTAGTAGCATCCACAGGGCAGTCAATACTGCTCGGCGGTTTAATGTCAGAAAACTTAAATGATACAGAAACAAAAGTGCCACTTCTGGGCGATATCCCTTTGCTCGGACATCTCTTCAAGAACACTTCGAAAACAAAGTCCAAGACAGAATTGATCATCATGCTTAAGCCTACGATTATCACCAGCACAGATGATGCAACAAAGTTGACGGATGAGATAAGACAAGGACTGAAATGGTTCAAATAAGGCATAGATTAGGTGATAGGTAACGAAAGTCTTCTTCAAATGCCTGTATTCCACATTTTGATAATACTTGTGAATTTTACCTTGACAAATATATCTAAGTCTGGTAAATATTTGACAGGTAAAGCTCAAGTTTTTTTGACTTGACAAGGGTTATAATTTTATGTAAGCTTTTAGCAAACATATACAGATAATTGCTTTGAGAGGTGAGGGAGGAAGGAAAATCTGAAAGGTGAGTTGATTCCGATCGATGATTAAGCGATATCATCAAATCAAGGAGGTGATGCCAGAGAGAAGGCTTATGAGGTTCGGATGATTTGTAGTGAGTAGTTCTCTTGTCTTTATTAAAAAAGAATATATTCGAAAAAGGAGGTTTAAATGAGTAAGTATTTTAAGTTTTTAGTCTTAGCCTTGCTGCTTGTCGGACTGATGGCAGGCACAGCAGTGGCAGGAACACTTAAAGGCCCTGGTGCTACGACTCTGTCTACATATACTGTAGCAAAAGAGGCTGTTGAGGCTGGCACGACATCAACCCCGTTGGATATCACTCTTGGAACCTTTGACTCTAAAGTAGCAGGCATAGAGTATACACCTACGGATATCCCGCTCGGAACACTTTCTGATCCTTTATTCAACTACACAGTAAGTGCCGGAAAATGGACGATCTCAGATGGTTATATCTGCCAGGGTTCTTCGACCATTGCACGCTACAAGACAGGTACTGGGACAACCACTATACAATTCGATAAATCAGGTGCTACCGGATGTACTGATTGTACAGGTTCGGTATCAAATAATCTGGTTTATAAACTTCTTAGCAACTGTAATTCTGGTGCCTCTCCTGTTGTGAACCTTACAGTTCCTCCTGGCACATCATCCACTGATTTAACAACAAAGGTAGGTATTGCAACAACCCAAACAATCTATGATACTGGAACAGCCCAGCTCGTTGAGGTGAAGAATCAGTATTCAGCAACCGTTTCAACAAAGGCAAATGCGCAGATAGACTATGAGCAGGCATTCAAGAAGCTCTATGATAATAGTTTGTCAACTCTTATTGACCTTGTTACTGTTACTATTGCCTATGCAACTCTTGATTATACTGTAAATGACGCTACAACCGCCGATAACGAGACAGCCACTATTACCCTTAAATCAGCAGATATAAGCGGTATAAATAGTGTTGATATTGACACAGCCTTTGGTACAAGCTATGGAACAGCCTGCACAAAAGATACTACAAACAAGAAATTCACATGCACATATACAGCAGCTGATATTGTAGCAGATAAGACCGCCACATTGGAGATAAACGTTGACGGTACAACAGTTCTCGGCGAGAGAGATTTTACTGTTGATGCAGAGCTTGATTTTGGCGATGCAGCAGCCAAGGACAGGACGATTGCTAACAGCTATGCACTTTTACAGGATTCTGATGCAGGTGGCTGGGACTACAGAGGCACTGCAGTATACGTACCTTTGATCAAGACCAGCGGTGATGGCACTGTGGAGACATATATAAAACTCCATTCCAAAGATTCAAGCACCTCAGCAAATCAGGTAAGGGGAATAGTTCTTCTGTCCAATGGCAGCACAACAGTTGTCAGCCTCGGAACCATAACAGCAGGTACACCAATGCTCATTACCGGGACTAATATAAGTGATGCTGTTGTAGCAGCAGGCGGCACAGTTGATGGTTCAGCAGGATTTGCAGCAGTTCTGAGCATAACCACTGATAAGGCAAATCTCTTTGGCCTTGCTACACTGGTTGACAGCTCTTCAGGCACAGCCCAGTGGAGAAGGATACCTCTGAATGTATCAAGCGCAAGTGGTTTAGACTAATCAGGCACGTTAATCCTGAAAATGAAAAGGCGGGCAGAATTGTGCCCGCCTTTTTTATGTCTCATTACCTTTTTGACAGGATAAACTTCAGGTTCCTCAGGGCATCGGCAAAATCAGGCTTGATATTCAATGCAGTCTTAAACTCATCTATGGCCTTTTCACTATGACCCTGCATTGCATAGATTATGCCAATGTTGTTATGGGCCTCGGCATAATCAGGTTTCAGATTTATGGTTGTCTGAAATTCGTTTAAGGCTTTTTCAAAGAGTCTCTGATTTAGATATGCCACCCCGAGATTATAATGTGCCTCTGAATTGTTGGGATTGAGTTTTACAGCAACCTCAAATTCTTCTGCTGCCTTTTCAAACTGGCGCAGATTCAGAAAAGCAACACCGAGATTGTTGTATGAACCTTCATCATAAGGCTTGATTTCCGTCGCGGTTTTGAATTCGCTGATTGCCTTTTCGATCTGACCGTCTTTAAATAGTGCCTCACCGAGTTTATTATGTGCAGTTACAGAGGAAGGGTTCAGGTTTACAGCAGTCTGCAGTGCCCTGATAGCCTCTTTGGAGTCGGGATAGTAATCCGTATATGTCAATCCGAGATCGAAATAAGCTTCGAAAAGATCAGGACTCAGTTTTATAGCCCTGTTAAAAGAATCTATTGCCTCCTTAAACTGTTTTTGTTTTAAATAAGCAGTTCCAAGATTTACATGCAGTTGTGCATAATCAGGCATAATTTCTATGCCATTTTTATATGCCCTGATAGCCTCATCAACCAAGCCGCTCTCGAGGAGGGCATTGCCGTAATGTGAATGTGCACGGATATTCCCCGGGCTCTTTTTAAGGACATCTCCCCATAATTTTACGCTATTCTGCCATATCTTATTCCTCTCGTATGCCGCAAAGGAAAAGACGCATAAAACTATCAATATGGAGGATATAATTATCTTTTCTGATACATAGAATTTGTTTTGTAATTTTCCTTTAATCACCATTAAGGCCGTTACAGCGGTGATAAAAAAACCGGTGGCCGGAAGATATAATCTATGTTCGAAGATTACATCAGAGATCGGGATGATACTCGATTCGACTGATAACGTAATGAAAAACCAGAAGATCCCGAATGAGATTAACCTCAGTTCAGCGTTATTTTTTTTATATGAGAGATAGGCGATATATATGCCAGAACATAGGATTAAGAGAAGAAGAAGGAACGATAATAAAACCTGAGGATTAAATAGCGAACTTTGTATATGATATTCATAGTCGAGATTTTGTCCAACAGGGAGTAGAATTAATCGTATATATGTAACGATTACCCTGAACTGCGTAAGCAGATAATCCCATCTTGGTATATTTCGAAAGTTTGCTGCCTGGACCGATTGATCGATATCCTTTAAACTTGCGATCGAGCCAGTTGCGATTAAAAACGTTAGAGGTATAATGAACAGTAGAAGGATAATCGGACCCAGATAAAGCAACCTCTTTTTAAGTTCTTCTCTGAAAAACATAAACTCATACAGGATAATAATAAAGGGTAATGTAAAACTTATCTCCTTTGTCCTCATAGCAAGAACGGCAGAAATAAGCGAAAAAGCGTATAGCGTATAGCGTATAGCGTATAGCCTGGGCTCAGATGCCTGATTTTTTTCATCCTGTATCCTGAATTTTATATACAGAACAAGGGATAAAAGGTAAAATAAAGCCGCAAGGGAGGCAAATCGCTGGACGATATAAGTGACTGCCTGTGTCTGGATAGGATGACAAACAAAGAGCAGTGCAACAAACAAGGGTAAATAGTTAAAAGGTTGAAAGGTTGGAAGGTTGGATTGATCTGGTTGATTACTGGAACTTGCACTGACCACTGACACTTTAAAAAATGACGTTTTAAAAGTGAGAACCACAAGATAATAAACAAGGATTGCATTGAAAATATGAATTATAAGATTAACAATGTGGTAGCCTGTAACATTCAATCCTCCAAATTTATAGTTCAGGGCAAAGGTAAGATACCCTATAAATCGTGATTGGGTAAAAAGATTAGTATTTACTAATTTTAGACTATCAATAAAATAATTCAGAGATCTTATATCAGGATTTTCGACT
>JAKALU010000029.1 GCA_021824065.1 Nitrospirota bacterium | reverse complement strand
TCTGCTGAAAAAAATGCAGTTGCACCTCAAGTGAATGTTCTTTCTCAAAGGCTTGATGATAAAAACTTACATTTGCTTTTTCATTTATCAATGACCTTGCGATTTCTTCATTAATCTTTATTTTCCCGAGTGGTGTTCTCATGCTTCCCCTGGCGTAAACAGATGCGCCGTTAAAGGCAACATGGTGACTTGGGCCTATGAGAATTACTGTATTAATTTCTCTTCCTGCGAGATGTTTATATGCATAAGCTGCAACATGGCCTGAAAACTGATAACCTGCATGTGGGGAGATGAGGGCAATAAGTTTCCCGTCAACCTGCTTGTTTTCTGCTGCTGCAAGAAAGCTATTGACCATCGTTGTCAGGGTCTTCTCGTCAGATGGATAAAATGTTCCGGCAACAGATGGCTCTTTTACATCCTCTCTGCAACCCAGAAAGACAGTGAACAGTAGACAGCAGACAGTAGACAGTAAAAATTTATTTAGATTCATCTGTTCTTCTCCAGAACATTGCCTCTTTTTGTTTCTTCCCGCTATTTATTTTTTTACCGGTTATCTTCTTCCTAAAGAGGCTCAGAAAACCTCCTAAAAGAAAAAATCCAAGAAAATCCCTTCTCGTCATAAATTCATCCCCTGTAAGACAATGAAAGGCAGGATATAGTATTTGAGCGGTTTTATTTTGCCGATATTCCTTAAGTTTTCATCGAAAAAATAAAGAGGCAAAATTCCTCGGAGGGCGATAGCCCGAGAATGAGCGAGAACACTATATCCTGCCTTTCTAAAACCAAATTTTGTTAACATTCTAACTCCATATCCCTGCGATTTTTGTACTGCAGAACCTGCACCTGCCCTCTGATATATTATTCTGTTTTACAAAATAACCAATCCTCTCAATAAGAATATTTTTGCACTTAGGGCAGCATGTATTCTCTGCATCACTCCTTATATTGCCAATATACACATATTTTAAACCAGCATCCATTGCAACATTCCTTGCATCCCTTAAGGTCTCAAAAGGTGTTGGGGGAAGATTATTAAGTTTGTAATGTGGGAAGAATCTCGAAAAATGTAATGGCACGTTGGGACCGAGATTTTTTACAATCCATTTACACATCTCTTTTATCTCGTCCATCTTATCATTAAGCGTTGAGATAACAAGGTTCGTTATCTCAAGCCAGACGCCCTCGTCCTTAAGTACAAGTAATGCATCAAGAACAGGCCTGAGCCTGCCGCCGCATATCCTGCTGTAGAAGTCCTCTGTAAATGCCTTCAAATCAATATCAGCAGCATCAAGATATTTTGAAAGCTCTCTTAAGGGTTTTTCCTTTATATACCCGCATGAATGCATTGTGTTTTTAACATTAAACTTTCTGGCAATCTGTGCAGTGTCATACATGTATTCATAAAAAACAGTCGGCTCAGTGTATGTGTATGTTATTGTCCTGCAACCATAAAACATAGCCTGTCTTACAACATCATCAGGAGGCAGGTTGTAGTAGTCTGTCTCTTCAGGTTTTGCCTGTGATATCTGCCAGTTCTGACAGAACTTGCAGCCAAGGACACAGCCTGCAGTTGCTATTGAAAACGCAGTTGTCGCTGGGAGGAAATGGAAGAAGGGTTTTTTCTCTATCGGGTCTATTGCTACTGAACAGGGTTTCCCATAGACAAGGCTGTAAAGAACTCCTCCTTTATTAATCCTTACCCTGCATCCGCCGACCTGAAAATCCTCAAGCACGCACTCTGTAGGGCAGAGCTCACACTGCACCTTCTTGCCCATACAATATTATAAAACAAATGCTGCATGGAATTTGCGCCTCTTAATCCTACTTAAAATCACGTGCGGCTCAGATATATCCCTGACATGACAATGCCGAAAATAAGACAGCCACCGGCAAACAAAATACCCAAAGTATGTAAAATGGCAACCAATCCATAAGGCCGTGTGAAAACTATACTGCAATTCTTGTAATCTTTATTGCTCTTCAGCCCGTGTACACGAAAGATATATTCGTCAGGCCTATCAATCTGTAATACACGCTGCAACATCCTGACACTGGACATGCCTGAGCTTTGCATCGGAAACAGGTTTCTCCTCATCTTAACAGGCTGATTGCTGCTAATATCATATAACTCGTATTTAAGACCCCAAAATGCAGTAGTAAAGCGTGGGCCTTCAACATGCAGCAACACCTTGCCTTTCTCATTGAGGCGAACTGTTGCTTCATATCCAAGCGGCACTTGTTGCAGCAGTGAACGCCGAATTATTCGGGTGAGATTAGTAATAATTTTCAGTAGCAGAACAAGGCCACCTATAGCTAAGGGGATTGACCAAAATAGCCAGTTTTCACTCAGCATACTACTTGTTATCCTTTACCTTGAGTTTCCCATGACCTCCTTTATCAGCACAAAAACGAAATCCTGTTTTCCTTTTATTTGCGCTGATATAATAGAGCTGCGACGTAACAGAGCCGGGGTAAAACATATATTCAATCTTTCGTCCTGAAACTTGCGGGTCTTGCCATCTGATTCGTATGCTTATCGACCCATATTCTTTATCGCAGCATTCTTCTTTGCAGGATGAGCGGCAGCAACAGCAAAAGGGCTTATTATTTTGAAAGCCGCATGCATGCAGTGCCTCTGGAATTTTGACCTCCACTTCTTCAGGAGCGCCTGATATGAACACAGAATAGTTATCCTTTGAGACAACTATTAGCCTGGCAGATGAGAATCTGTTTTTTGTTTTGTTGAGCAATTCATTATAAGGCGTTACCCGCATATCAGCAAAAAAGTCATCAGCACTCATCTCGTAAGAGAGCAGACATCCTGTTGCTGGCTGCCCCATGAAAAAATTTTTGAAGAACATGCGGCCAAACCCGATGTCTTGATTACCGCACGGGATAAATCCTGTTTCTATGCATGAGGGACACTCCTTGGCAATAGAATCTCGTATTATCTGAGCTTGCTTTGGCAGCAGTAAAGTTTCTGCATAAACGATTCCAATATTGCCCAGCACAATGATAAGCCATATAGCATTCAAGACAAACATATAACGAGATAACATGCCTTCTCCCACTCTCTCCTGGTTTCTATTTATAAATTAATATCCTCTTTTAGCCCCTTTGTCAAGCAGTGGACATGATAGGGGACATTTAACTTACTCCTTCTCCTTCCAGTACATCCCCTTATGAAGGCTGAGACCCTTTTTTGAGATTACACTCTCATAGTAGAACCGCCTCTCCAGATACCCCTCAATCTCAGGCATAAAATATTCTGAAAGGATGTTATAGGAGAGGATAAGAATGGTGAGGACAGTTGTGAGTAAAACTAAAATTTTAAATTTCTTTGCGTCAGTCATAATATCCTTTTAACTAACCCCTAATCCCTAACACCTATCCCCTGCCTTTATAGCACCTATTGCACCTTATGCACTCAGATATAAGCGGCATTTGTTTATTCCTGACCGGGCAGTCATGCCTGCTCACATAACCTTTATCCTTTCTCGAAAACATCCCTGTTAATGCAGCAACAGGGCATAGATATCTGCACCAGAACCTCTCTATTCTTAAATTTGCAAGAAGCATTATTGCTACCAGAGACCATGCAAGGAGATTGCCATGAAAGGAAAAAAGCGTGACATAGGTCTCATAGTTTCCGAACTCAACCCTTCTGCTTATAAATACCATCAATATAACAGCTCCCAATAAGATATATTTCAGGCTTCTCCATCTGTCGTCTGTCGCGGCAGGGATGTCCCATTTCCTGAAAGGCAACTTTCCAAGAAACTCGCAGAGCGCTCCGAATGGACAGAGCCATCCGCAGTAGAATCTCCCTGCAATCACTATGGATATCGCAGTGGTTATGATGATGACATACCATTGTATGGCAGAGGACGGTCGCAGGAGGATAAGATTAAATACATGGAGTATCGAAAATGGACTTGATAGATACAATCCAATAACAAGTATGCTTGCGATAAGGCTGGCATCTCTTATCCTGAGAAGCCTTTTCGCCTTTCTCGTAAGGAAGTAAAATGCAAGGGCTGCGAAGAATAATATCAGATACCATACCCAGCCAATGCGAAAGGGGATTTTTACCCCTTCTGCATTGACATCTATTCCAAGGACACTTGATGCAACTGACCTTGAAGATTCTTTTATAGTCTTTGCCATTGCCTCAACACTCACTGTTGCCCTGCTGATGCCATCAATGTCTTTGTCTATCTCGAATGGGTCTGTGACGCTTTTACCCAGAAACCGTGACAGGTATTCAGGGCTTTCCATATAGTGAACATAATTTTTTGTCTCTTTATGCTCAAGGATTTTTATGCCTGTAATCTTTCCATCAGGGCTTAATGCGAGGAGAAGTTTTATCGGGCCTGCATATCCTCTGATTGAGGGTGAAATATCATATGTATTAAATGCAATAATGCCGCTATCTGATTGATAATGTGGAGGATTGGTCTTTTTCTCTGAGAACTTTATATCAGGAGCAATCTCTTTTAGGTATATTCTTTCATCTATCTTCTTTTCAGGAAGGAATACCTCCATTGTGTATCCTGCGATGAGCGATGCGATTGCTGTTATAAGCAAGATAATCTTAAACTGTTTCATCACAAATAACCGCCTCTGTCATTGCGAGCCGAAGGCGAAGCAATCTTATCTTTTGGGATTGCGTCGTCGTCCTGACTTTGTCTGGACTCCTCGCAATGACACTTCACCCCTTCCTTATCGATAGAAGCAAACCCAAAGATATCACTTTTAAGAATACAAGAGAGAAGATTGCATTCTGAATGCCTAACAGGGGGATAAACAATACTGAGGTGATAAAAGCGCCCGAGAAAGAACCGATAAGGTCTGTTGCATAAAGCCTTCCTGCAACTCTGATTCTGTCCTGTTCTTTCATGCATAGATTCGCTGTTACAAACTGAACCCCTGCTATCATACCACACAGAAGGCTTAATAAATAAAATGAAATTTCTTTCTTGAAAAATAGAGGGGCAGATATAAGAAGGACTATCGTTACAGCCTCAAAAGACCTGAGCCACCTTAGAGGATTTGCAATATTTTTTATGATGTGGGCTCCTGTTGCCAATCCAATCATAAATAAGGCTGTGAGCAGCCCGATCATCTCATACACGTAGCCAAATGAGGTCTGATATGTCAGCATTATTATTATTGAGAATGACATTGCTGAGAATCCGGTTGTAAACATGGAATAATAGACAGGCTGTTTTTTTCGCCGCAGGACTACTGCCATAGCAATGAATGATGCAATAAATATCGATATTATCTGCCATCCATTTAATCCAAGGAGATAATTAAGCATTCTGCCCCCATGAATATCTGCCCAGAGCATAAGGTTGTAAAGGTATGCTACAGGTTGCATATCTCTATTTACTGCGGTGATTTTTTCGAGCCGCTCTCTGACCATTGCTGTTTTTAAAGGAGAAAAGGCATCATTCAGGATATACGGCCTGAAAAAATTTGTGTTGATGGCGCTCTTTGCGAATCTTTCATAAAGTGTATGTGGCCTTATATCAATTTGGCTGTTAGATGCAAAGGCATACCCGTATTCCTCTGAGGAGACCTCCACATATCGGAATACATCCTTGAGGGAGTTGTAGATTGAGCCGTTTGCCATCTGCATCCGCCTGCTTATATACCCCGATGATGTAGGCAGACTTAAAGAGATGATCCCGTCTTTCCTGAGGGTAGCCCTTGCTTCTTTAAAAAAGTCCGAAGTATAGAACCTGTTTATGTTTGCTGTGGACGGCTCGGGAAGATTCAGGACGATGAGGTCATAGGCAGGGGCATGTAATTTTTTTATGAACCTTCTTGCGTCCTCGGTTATTATCTTCAGCCTTTTATCATTCAGCCTCTCCCTGTCTGCCGGCTCTAAAAGCCTGAAGGAGATATTTATCATCGCAGGGTCTATCTCTACAAAGGCAATGCCGGATACAGGGTATTTAAGAAATTCCCTCAGGACAGCAGGCGAACCCCCTACCACCAGAATACTGGATGGGGATGAATGGATTGACATTGGAAGATGGGTCTTCAGCTCCTCTGTCTGGGGGTCAGGATAAGAAAACTGGAACCTGCCAGAGGCATAGATGCTTGCCTCATCCCTTATCTTCAGGACTGTGATTTCTCCGTATCTCGATTCGGTTCTGCTTATGAGTTCTGTGCCTTTCCATTGGAGGGCTGTATTAATTTTTGCTGTGCTGAAATAAAAGATAACAGGGATCAGGAGCAATAGGGCGAGCGATTTTTTTCTGATGAGGAGCATAGCTGCTGCAAGGTTCATGATGCTTACTGCCATCGACAGTATAAATACATCAACCCTTCCTGACAGCAACAGAGTGAATAATACCCCGCCGGTGAAGGCACCCACTGCCTCAAGGGCGTATACCCTTGCTGTATTCTCTTTTGCGTAGGAGACAGCCAGTGGAAATTGCATTCCGACAACAAGACATAAAGGCAGCAGGGAAACAGACGTAGAGATTAAAGTCATTGTCAGGGAGATTGTCTCTCCAAAGCCTGCTGAGATAACAGGTCTTATCAGATTGATGAACAGGATTGTCGGCTGAGAAAGGAAGGCTACCACAACAAATGAGATTCCAAATGCATATTTTGATTTCAGTCTGTAACCTGCATAACTCCCGGCTCCGACCGAAGTCAGCCAGACAGAAAGTGTTATCCCTATATCAAGCTCGTTTCCTGAAAAAACAGTAAGAAGCTGCCTCAGGCTTATTATCTGAAGGAGAATTGAGCTTAACCCCATTATGATTATGGGAGAACTGCGGACTTTCATAGGTTTATTTTGTTAATCTTCTTTAGTTTTTTGCAAGCCTTTAAATTGCTCTTCTGGACTTTTGTGCTTTTGCGCTTTTCGTGTGGCAAGCGGGGGCAGAGGCTTTTCTTATAGCCAATTACTCAAAAATTCCCGGCGATTTTTCATCTGCTCAGCAGTTAAAGAAAAGATAAGCTTACTAAGTCAGCGAAGCATCTCACCGACAGTTCTCTGATCCGATAAGATTATGCCATAATGACTCTTACCCTCAAGGAGATAGCTTTTATGAAGCAGAAGAAAATCTCTCTTATTATGGGTAAACATTACCCTTTTATTATTAACGGCAAATTCAAGCTGTTCGGAATCGCTTAACCTCTTATTCCCGCTTTCTTGAGTTGTAAGAACATCTATACTTTTCTGTTTGAGGGCATAGGCAAGAGAAATATCGACATCTTCGTCGAGATAGAGTTTTATCCTCACTGAGAAAACTCTTGTTTTATCCTCTCTTCAGAATCTGCGTCGATATCATTGTCTATTTCATCTTTGAAATCGTAGTAATAAGACAGGGCATCATAAATCTGTGCAAGATTTAGATGAGGGAGTTTTATCTGGATTTCTTCAGGCGTAGAACCCATTCTGTGATAAATAACAATACTTTTAACCGGAGTTCGAGTGCCCTTTATAATAGGCCGTCCTCCCTGAACTCCCTGTTCCCTCTCAATATAAGCGTGCTCAATTTTTGTAGCCATTAAATTTCCCTGCTGTTTGATTGAATTATATCATATGCCATAACTAAATTCTCAACAACCTGCCTCCTGGCTTCCCATCTTCCGTACTATCGCACTTCTGTTCTTTTCGGAGCATTAGCAGAGAGTCGCCGTGGCGACTGCATTTGGTATAGTGGACGGACGGCAGGGTGGTATGAATGAATTACTGCCTTGACTTTCCAGTTGAATAGAAGGTTTATAATTAGATATGGAAAGATACTTTATCGGAGATATTTCAAGGAAGTTCGGACTGAATCCCAGGACGCTGAGATATTATGAGAAAATCGGCGTTCTGCCTAAAACCAGCAGGACAGAAAGCGGGTACAGGGTTTTTGGTACTGCAGCCATGGAGCGAATAGAATTTATTCTTAAGGCCAAGGCCCTTGGTCTCAAGCTTGAGGAAATAAAGAAGATAATAGATCTCCATGAAAAAGGAGAAGTGCCTTGTGAATGCACAAGGGATTTCATCAAGAACAAAATTAGTGAAATCGATGAAAAAGTTGCCAGCCTGACAGACCTCAAAGAGAGGCTCGAAAAACTGCTTAAACTTAAGAAATTCAGTGTCGCCACAAAGGCTATCTGCCCGATAATTACCGAATCACAAGAAAAGACTTGACTCTCCACTCGACTGGATGGTTTAAGCTGTATTTGAAAGGAGGTTATACCATGACGAAGAAGAGAAAGGTAGAGGTCTTCACGGCGGGATGTCCGCTCTGTGATGAGACGGTGAAACTTGTAAAGAAGCTCTCTTGTCCAAGTTGCGACGTGGAAGTCTACGATCTGAAGAAGGAAGGAATGGACGTTGCAAAGAAGTACGGCGTCAACTCGGTACCGACAGTTGTAGTGGATGGCAAGATCGCTGAATGCTGCGTGAGAGGAAAGCCCAGTGAGGCAGACCTGAAGGCTGCCGGTATAGGAAAGCCGCTCTAAGGGAGGGGGGGCGCAGAGGCGCCCTTTATTTTTATATCCGATATGAACTTCACTGAAAGTCTTCAAAGTCTATCAAATATCTCACTTGCGGGTTTTTCCCTGGTCTTTGTGGTCGGCGTGGCAATGGCCTTCAATCCGCGTTCACTCGGCATCATACCTGTAATAATTGGCTATATCGCCGGCAGTGAAAGGAACAGCTCAGTATTCAGATCCTTTAGTATGGTATTCGCCTTAGTGCTAGGTATTACCGCAGCGGATGTGTTACTCGGCATCCTGTTCGCTTACATTGGCCGTGGGACAGCTGCGATATTCGGCCCGAGATGGGAGATAGTTCTTGGCCTGGTGCTTGTCATAATGGGACTGAGATGGTTAAAAATATTTCGCTTTCGGACAATAGGGATTAACATGCAGGGTAGGAAGCCCGACACGCTCTTCGGCGCTTTCATTATTGGGATTCCCTTCTCCATGTCTTTCTGTCCGTTTTGCATTCCGTACCTGCTGACTATCCTTACGATAGCTGCTTCAACAGGCCGTGTATGGTACAGCGCCCTGCTCATGATTTTTTTCTCCCTTGGAAGGGGCTTGCCTCTTCTGATTGCGGGGGTGTCTATGAGCGCGCTGAAGAGAATGGAATTCGTGCAAGGCTACATCCCTTTCATCGAAAAGGCAGGCGGGGTGATCCTGACGTTAATGGGAATTTACTACCTTTACAGTTTCAGCCAATATCTCACGGTTCTTTGAGGAAAGGGTGACAGCTTATGTTCAGAAACATCAGAGCACTTCTCGTACTAATTGTCCTCGGTATGATTTTCCCATCTGTATTAATTGGGAGGGACATTTCCCGAATTTTTAATTTTTCAGAAGAAATTGAACCTGTCCACGATGGTTCATAAGCGCGGAAGCGTGGAAGTGCGGAAGGCTTGAAGTTTCAAAGCGCCAAAGTATCAGAGTGTCAAAAAGTCAGAGGGGTTAGCTGACTTTTTCAGCCAGCCATTCCTGAATCAATGAATCTTCGCTCTTATGGAGTTTTCTGGCTCTGTTGCGAATCTTTTTAAACAGGTCTATATCCAGGCCGACATATTTCTTTTTCTTCAGTTTGAATTTGACATCCGTCACTTCGCGAACATCTTCAAACTCAAAAATGTCATGCTCATCAAAGAAACTACTTGCCTCCGAAATAGTCATCTCTTTTATCTTACTTTTTTTCATATCTTTTCCGTTCTCGCTGGTTCATATCCCTTGCTGTTATTATCAATACTTTGTTGCCCAGTTTCTTTATAAAAAATATTGAAAGATATCGCCCTTCCTCAGTTTTACCGAGCGCATTATATAAATCTTCCCCTTCAACCTTGCCGCTTCCCCTCTTAAATATCCTGTACTTGCCTGATAACACTTCCTCAACTTCTTGAGGAACAACACCATGTTTCCATGCAAGCTTTTCAACAACAGTATCCAGCCAAATTATATCATCAATTATGATTGCCAGGGAAGACTCCCGAATATATTGTTATTTAGCAAGATTATATGTTTTTCACTATAGTTATTCAATACTGAAATTATAAGAGGAACAGTCCGAAAAATAAAGAGAAATCTGATGTCGGACAATTTTAAAATTTCTTCTGTCTAAGCTCTTTTATTACCTTCGCTGTTGCCAGTCTTTTCAAAAATCTTTCCCTCTCTTTTTTATCCTTAAGCTTGGTCAGGGCCTTTGCGCGTATCTTTCTGAGGGATTTAAGATATTCCCCAAATTCAGTTCCATAAAGTTTCTCGAGTTCTTTTCTTATCGCCTTTGACATTGAAGGACTCACACCTGATGTCGAGATAGCAATCATAAGGGGGCCGCGCTTAACAACAGACGGGACGATGAAATTGCAGAGCGATGGCACGTCAACAACATTTATAAGACGGGGAGCATCTTCAGAAACTTTCTTGTTTGTCTCGATGGAGTCTGTTGCAGCAATTACAAGAAAGGCATTCTTCAGGTCACCCTTTTTATATCTGCGGGAGATGTATTTTATCTTTTTGCCTGAACTTTCTTTTTTGAGTCTTTTCGTGAGTTCAGGGCTTATCAAAGTTATATCAGCGCCTGACTTAAGCAGTGATATGACTTTTCTCTCAGCAACCTTGCCTCCGCCAATCACTATACATTTTTTACTTTTGAGATTTAAAAAGATGGGGTAGTATGTAAGAGTCATTTACTTTTTAATAGATGACAGTTCTTTCTTTGCCTCTGGGACAAGACTGCTATTAGGATATTTTTCTATAAGGCGCTTGAAATATTCCTCTGCCTTATCTTTTTTGCCGAGCTTTTTATATGCCATTGCAAGATGGTACAGGACATCTGCCTCTTTCTTAAATCCCGGGGATCTCTGGAGCAGACCCTGAAACCTTTTAATCGCAGCGTCATATGAGTCCTTTTTATAATAAAAAGTCCCTACAATGAATTCATAATCAGCAAGGATATCTTTACATTTTGCGATCCTGATCTCTATAACATCCTTATAAGGATTTCTTGGGAACATCCGCTTGAGTTTTTCAAATTCTTCAAGTGCCTTAGATGCCGCCCCATACCCTCTCTCTGAACTCTCTATCTGGTTGAAATATGTCATTGCAATCTGGTACTGGGCATAAGATGCATATTTATGCTCTGGATAAATCTCCAGAAATCTTTTATATTCTTCGATAGAGCGTTCAAATTCTTCTTCTTTTATGAATGAATCGGCAATCCTGAGTTGTGCCAGAGGCGCATACTTTTTTGTGAGATCTCTGTTCTTGATTTCAAATAGAGCCGTCCTTGCCTCTTCATAATCTTTTTTATCCATTAGCTCATTTGCCTTTGCAAATGTCTTCTCAACATCAAATGTCTCATCGGGCTTTACAGATGGCTTTTTTGAACACGAAAAGACAAGCAAGAGAGATAGAAGCAGAAGCGTTATTCTAATTTTTTGCATGCTGTTATTTAAACTTTAAAGGGTATCTTTAGTCAAGGGTGGCATTTTCTGCCCTGATGAATCATCCTTTTTCTGTCTTAACAAATTAACAAATGCATTTACTACCATTGGATCGAATTGTGAACCTGCCTCTTTTTTGAGTTCTCCTATAGCCTCTTCCTTTGACATCCTTCTTCGGTATGGCCGTGGAGAAATCATTGCCTCATATGCCTCGACAACTGAGAGTATTCTTGCAAGCAAAGGTATCTCTTCCTCTTTTAGCCCGAGTGGATATCCCTTGCCATCAAACCTCTCATGGTGATAGAGGATTGCAGGAAGGATGTCTTCTATATGGGGATATTTTTTGAGTACCATCTCAGCAAGTCCAGGATGTCCCTGTATTATGCTTTTTTCTTCTGGAGTGAGAGAACCTGGTTTATTCAGTATGTGATCAGGTATGCCCATATTGCCTATGTCATGAAGGATACTTGCAATCCTTAAACTCTCTACCTGCATTTGATCAAGCCTTATTTGTTTACCGAGCATCACGGCATAGGCTGCAACCTCAAGGGAATGACCCTTTGTATAATTAGATCTCGCATCAATCTCCTTTGCAACAACCTCTATCCCTTTCAAGGAAGGGTCTTTAAGAATATTGTCAAGTTCTACAGGTATTTCTTTAATAGTGCCTATGACAGTCTCCAGGTAAGTGCAGACCCTGTTCCTGCCATGGTTTTTGGCAAAGTAAAGTGCCTGGTCTGCTTTTTTTATAAGATCCTTTTTCTCAGTGGCATCGCTTGGATAACATGCGATGCCAGCGCTTATAGTCAGTTTTACATCCTCTCCCGTCTCTGCGGTAAACGGATGCTCAAACATCTTCAGCCTTATCCTTTCTGCAATAGCAGCAGCATCTTCGTGTCCTGTCTCAGGCAGTATAACTATGAACTCCTCTCCACCATATCTTGCCGGGAAATCAACATTTCTTATGCTATTGTTTATAATCTTTGCAATATCCTTTAACACCCTGTCCCCTGTCTGGTGCCCATAAATGTCATTGAAAGACTTAAAGTGGTCTATATCTAACATGATTAAAGCGAGTTTCTTGAAATACCTCCCTGCCCTGTCCATCTCGTCAGAAAGTCTTTCCTGTAATGCCCTGTGATTGTTCAGGCCTGTGAGACCATCTGTTACAGCAAGGCGTGCAATTTCTTCATGGATTATCAGTGCCTGGAATGCCTGAAACGCAAAATTGAAAATTGTATCTTCATCGTCCTGTGTAAAGCCGCCATCCTTATTTGCCATGATTAAAAGTGCTGACATTCTGTTATCTGTTGAAGTCAGTGGAATAGCTAATAAGTTTTTAATCGCAATATGGTTTAAAGGCAATTCGTCTACGAGTTCGTTTATTATTAACGGGGTCAATGTCCTGATTACCTCTCCCAGAGGGGTTTGAATCATTGCCCTTGCGCAACCAAGCGAAGTATCGTTTTCGCCACTCAAGGCGGTTTTAAAAAGTTTAAGCTCTCTCTGCTCTCCTTCAAATATAAAAATTCCGCTATACTCTGCCTTTAAAAGACTTCTCGTCATTTCGAGAAATGTCTGAAGGATTGTCTCAAACTTGAGTTCCGAGGTTATAAATCCCATCATCTCAGTGAGCATTGCAAGTGACCTTATAACATGCTGTTCCTTTTCTGATGCAGTCTTCAGCATATCTATCCTTGTTTGAAGCACTGATGCCATCTTATTGAAGTTGTCTGAGATATCTTCGAGTTCATCACCTGTTTTGACGTCCATCATATTATTAAAATCCCCTTCGGTTATTGTTATGGAGCTGCCCCTGTGTATATCCTTGATAGGCTGGACAATACGTCTCGATATATACCTTCTTATAATAATGAGAGCAACAGTCATAGCAATTATACTTCCAGTGACGCAGAATAATATTGCATCAATTTTTTCCGGGAGATGGTGCGCAATAATATTAAAAAAGACGGTTGTTATTATAAAAACTGCAAGGATTATCAGGCTAATAAGATTAAATCTTTTTTCTATCTTCACGCCTTTTCCTCTTCTCAATACTTATAAGCAGGAGCGATATTGCTGCAGGGGTGATTCCGGGGATCCTGCTTGCCTGACCAAGATTTTCCGGCATTACCTTTTGAAGTTTTTCGAGAATCTCTGTCGAGAGACCGTTCACAGACGTATAATCAAAACTCCCGGGAATCTTCTTGCCCTCTATTTTTTTGAGTTTTTCTGCCATCTCTATCTGTCTTAAGATATAGCCGTTGTATTTTATCTGAATCTCAACCTGTTTTTCTATATCGGCTGTAAGGTGTCTCTCCGTGGGAGAAAACTCTTTTATAAGCTCATATCCTATCCCGGGTCTTTTTAGAAGATGCTCAAGACTTATGTCTTCCGACACAGGGGAAACATTAATCGCTGTCAAAACCTCATTAATTTGAGAAGGCTTCAGCCTCACCTTTTTTAGCCTCCCGGTTTCTTCTGATATAAGGGCTTTTTTTTCTTCAAATTTTTTGAAATCACCATTACTGACAAGTCCGATATTGAATCCTTTTTCCATCAGTCTCAGGTCAGCATTGTCATGTCTTAAAAGTAATCTGTATTCTGCCCTCGAGGTGAACATCCTGTAAGGCTCGGACGTGCCTTTTGTAATCAGGTCGTCAATTAAGACACCGATGTAAGCTTCTGACCTTCTGAGAATTAAAGGTTCTTTCCCTTGAAGTTTTAAAGCTGCATTAATCCCTGCCATCAGTCCCTGTGCTGCTGCCTCTTCATATCCTGATGTGCCGTTAATCTGGCCTGAAAGAAAGAGTCCGCTGATCGATTTTGTCTCAAGGCTGTGTTTAAGCTGCGTTGGAAAGACAAAATCATATTCTATAGCATAACCAGGCCTCATTATCTCTGCCTGTTCAAGTCCCGGGATTGTCTTTACAAACCTTACCTGTACATCATAGGGAAGGCTTGTTGATATTCCATTTGCATAATATTCTTTTGTCTCAAGCCCTTCAGGCTCTAAAAAGACTTGATGCCTCGACTTTTCAGAAAATCTGACAACCTTATCCTCAATCGAAGGGCAGTATCTCGGGCCAATTCCCTGAATCCTTCCGCTGTAAAGTGGTGACCGATTAAGATTTTCGAGGATTATCTTATGCGTCTCTGAATTTGTGTATGTTATGTAACATGGCATCTGAGGGTTAGTGATCTTCTCTGTGCTGTGAGAAAAATGCACTGGTGGTTCATCGCCGTATTGGGGTTCTGTCTTTGAGAAATCAATTGTCTTTGCATCGAGCCTCGGAGGGGTTCCCGTCTTAAGCCTTCCCATCTCAAACCCGAGTTCTCTCAAGGATTCTGAAAGCCCGACAGATGGGAACTCCCCTGCCCTGCCAGCAGGGAAATTCTCAAGGCCGATATGAATCAACCCCTTAAGAAATGTTCCTGTTGTAACTATCACAGCAGAGGCGCCATAAAAAACTCCAAGAGATGTCAGGATGCCTTTTACTTTTCCGTCTTCGACAACAATCTTTTCAACAGATGCCTGCTTTATGTCAAGGTTCTGCTGGGACTCGAGGACTTTTCGCATTGCAAGCTTGTATAAAACCCTGTCAGCTTGTGCCCTCAAAGACCAGACAGCAGGGCCCTTTGATTTATTGAGTACCCTGAATTGAATCCCTGATACGTCAGTTACCTTAGCCATTTCTCCGCCAAGCGCATCTATCTCACGCACGAGGTGCCCCTTTGCAAGACCTCCTATAGCAGGGTTGCATGACATCTGGGCAATTGTGTCCAGATTCATTGTAAAAAGACATGTGAAAAATCCCATACGCGATGCAGCAAGCGCAGCCTCACAACCTGCATGGCCAGCGCCAATAACAATCACGTCATAATCACGGTCTTTAAGCATAGTTTATTATACAATGGAATCATGCAAAGGAGTTTAATAACACAAATCGGGATGGTGAGCTCAAAAATTACGTTTTTTTCTTCCTAACAAATCAGCGACTACGGCTGCCAGCAGTGTGACTGCTGCAAGCCCGGCATAAACATAGATCGCAAGCTCTTTCTGAGGAGTTGCTTTTAGGAGGCGAACTATGCCAGCTCCATAGCATAATAATATAACAATCGGGCCTCTCCACCCCTGAAGAAAAGGTGCACGGTCTAAGCCCGACCGTTCGCCTCGTTTTAAGGTATTCCAATATGTCTCCAGCACCACAAATATAATTGCGATTAGCTGCATACCCCCAACTATCAAGGCTCCAACAAACATCCTTATAGTTTGGGAAATACTATCTGGCATTCCTTCTCCAAGTCTGGAGATCACCGCCGGTCCTAAAATAACGATCCCGATAACCGCCAGAACAAGCACCACAGAGCTTGGATCCATGTAGCCCTTGTCTTTCACACATCAAGCTTACTACAATATGGTAACCTGTAGCAAAGTACAAGATAATACGGTCAGGTTAAAACAAATGCGGAGGTCGCCATCTCTTCAATATTAATTGACGGATATAATCTGATCGGCATCTATCATAAAGACCTTGAGTCTCAAAGGCAGAGGCTTATAAATGTCTTGGCAGAATATCGTAAAGTCAAAGGTCATGACATTACAGTTGTGTTTGACGGCTGGAAAAGCGGAGGCAGCGAAGAGAATCAATCTGTAGTAGGCGGTGTAAGGGTCGTATATTCAAGGCTTGGAGAAAAGGCTGACTCTGTTATTAAACGAATAATCTCTTCTGATAAGAGGCAGTGGGTCGTCGTTACCTCTGACAGGGATATCGCAGACCATGCATGGGCATGCGGCTCAATTGCATTATCTTCCTGGGAGTTTCTGATGGTTATCGAGAAATCCAAAAAAGTTATATCAGGTGATTTTGATTTTTTAGAAGAAGGTAAATACGAATTGTCAAAGAAAGGAAGCCCGAGAAAACTTTCTAAAAAAGAAAAGGCAAAAAAAAGGGCACTAAGCAAGCTTTAATATATAAATATTTGCGCGAGGAGTAGAGGATGGGACTGTCTTTGAGCGGATTTATTTTGCCGATAGTCAACGATAAAGAAGGTTAGGTAGGAATGTTATTTAAATTAAGACCTGCGGATGCTGTAACAATAATCTTCATAAGTCTTTTGTTGATAATTACTATAGTCTTTAATTCAGCTATTCCGAATAGACTAATCTTAATCTCAATATATATTGCGCTGCTTATCATCCAATTTATTCTTATTAAAGTTAAAGACAAAAACAAATTCCTGAGAATCACATATGACCTGATATTCCCAATAACCTGTGTGCTTATATTGTTTGACAGTCTCGGATGGGTTGTACATTATGTAAACCCAAGTGACATAGACCCACTGCTTGTAAAGCTGGATTATATGCTGTTTAACACCCACCCGACTGTAATGCTGGAAAAGATTATGAATCCATTGTTAACAGATATACTTCAGCTTGCATATTCTTCGTATTATTTTCTCCCTATAACCTTTGGCATTACTTTACTAAAGGATAACCGGAAAGAAGAATTTAACAGGACAGTGTTTCTGATTTTGTTCTGCTTTTATCTTTCATACCTTGGCTATATACTTATGCCTGCAATTGGACCGAGATTCACCCTGGACCATTTGCAGACACAAAAACTGCAGGGACTTTTTATTGCAGAGCCGATACAGCAGCTACTTAACAAACTTGAAGGCGTAAAGCGTGATGCATTCCCGAGCGGTCATACAGCTGTCGCCCTTACAGTGCTTTACCTCGCATACAGATTCAGAAGAAAACTTTTCTGGACGTTCCTGCCGGTCGTCACTGCGCTCATATTCTCTACTGTTTACTGCAGGTACCATTATGTCGTTGACGTGATTGCAGGCATCGGGCTTACAATCTTAACCATTTTTCTGGGAGAAAAATATTATGCCTGGTGGGAAAATACAAACAAAGATTCAAATAAATTTTTATAATCCCATTAAAATTTAATATCCTCTTTTCCTTGACCATGTCATAACTGAGGAGTTAATATATACCGTTTCAATAAGTAAACATGGCATTGCTAAATGAAACAATACTGAACAGGCAAGGAGGAAAGCAGATTGATTAATTCAAAAAAACTTTTTAAGATTTTAGTAATTATTTTTTCTTTGTCCTTATTGGCCCTATTTTGGAATCTATCTTCGTTTGCATCAGAAGGTCAGGAGGTTGCAAAAGAAGTTGCCAAAGAGGCGGTTTCAGCCTCAAGCACTCCCTGGTGGGTATGGCCATTATCACTTCTTATTGTCACTTTTATTTTAGGTATTCTTGCTGTCTTAGGCGGCGTTGGCGGTGGTGTGCTTTTTGTACCGATTGTCGGTGGTTTTTTCCCATTTCACCTCGACTTTGTTAGAGGAGCAGGACTATTGGTAGCACTTGCCGGTGCACTTGCAGCAGGCCCCGGACTTCTTAAAAGAAATCTCGCAAGCCTTCGTCTTGCACTTCCGGTTGCACTCATCGCATCGTCTGCTGCGATTGTTGGAGCAATGATTGGTCTTGCGTTACCTACAAATGTTGTGCAGACCCTGCTCGGGGCAACCATTATATTCATCGTAATAATAATGGCTTCTGCCAGAAAATCAGACTTCCCAAAAGTTCCTCACCCTGACAAGCTCTCACAGTCACTGCATATTATGGGAATCTACAGGGAAGAATCACTCGGGAAAGACGTTGAGTGGCACATACATAGAACCCCTCAGGGATTAGCCCTGTTCATAGTTATCGGTATAATGGCTGGTATGTTTGGATTGGGTGCGGGTTGGGCAAATGTGCCTGTTTTAAATCTGCTTATGGGTGCGCCTTTGAAGATATCGGTAGCAACAAGCAAGTTTCTCCTCTCAATAACAGACACATCAGCAGCATGGGTCTACCTCAATCAAGGCGCAGTATTGCCCATGATTGTTGTTCCATCAATTGTTGGTATAATGCTCGGCTCCATAGTCGGCGTTAAGATACTTGCAAAGGCAAAACCAAAGGCAATCAAATGGATGGTTATCGGTCTTTTATTTTTTGCAGGAATAAGGGCTTTGCTCAAAGGCCTTGGGATATGGAAATAGGAGGATATAATATGACAGAAGATAGAAAAAAAGCGTCAGAGGAGCAACTGGCATATGCAAATATTTTAAATATCGGGATGTGGATTGGACTTTTAGTAGTTGTAGTAACTTTTATAGTTTATGTATCAGGGGTATTCCAGAGCTTTGTCCCTATCAATGACCTGCCTAAATACTGGGGCATGAAGGCAAAGGATTATATTCATACCCTTCACGCTCCGACTGGATGGGGTTGGGCAGCCTTGATAGGGAAAGGGGACTATCTGAATTTTGTTGGTATCGCAATGCTCGCAGGACTGACTGCTTTATGTTATCTGATTATACTACCTATCCTCATAAGAAAAAAGGATATGCCATATGTAATTATAGCAATTGTTGAAGTGCTCGTGTTGGCATTGGCAGCAAGCGGTATCTTGAAGTCAGGAGGACACTGATGGCTAAGCAGATATGTCCAACACCGGGATTTGAAAAACTGCTTATTGCCACAGACGGTTCTGAATTCAGCAAAGCTGCTATTAATGAAGCAATCAATATTGCAAAAGCGTGCTCAAGCAAATTATTTGTATTATCAGTTATAGAAATAAACCCTGAGTATGAGGCCATTGCACCGGGGATTGTGGAGAAGGCTGAAAAGGAAATGAGAAAACATCTCGATTCCGTAAAATCAAAGGCTGTAAAAGAAGGGATTGAGTGTGAAATTATCATACATCAGGGAGAAGAACCCTACCAATATATAATTGATGAAGCTGCAAAGAGAAAAGTAAATGCGATAATTATGGGCAGCCACGGACGTACAGGCTTAAAGAGACTCATGATGGGAAGCGTTACCGCAAGGGTCATAGGCCACGCACCATGCCAAGTACTGGTTGTTCCGTTAAAAACAAAGAAGTGAAATTCTCCGCTCAGAAGTTTGAGAGCTATTTCTGACAGGAGGGCACTGATATGACACAGTTATGTCCAACAGCAAAACTTGAAAAATTACTCTTGCCAACAGACAGTTCTGAATTCAGCGAAGGGGCTATAAGAGAAGCTATAACCCTTGCAAAGGCGTGTTCGAGCAAGCTATTTGCAGTCTCAGTTATTGAGACAAATCCTGAATATGAGACCATCGCACCCCAGCTTGTTGAGAAGGCTGAAAAAGAGGCAAGACAGCATCTCAATGCAGTAAAAGCAAGGGCATCAAAAGAAGGGGTTGACTGCGAGATTATTGCGCGCCAGGGCGAAGAGCCTTATAAATACATTGTTGAAGAGGCAGCAAAAAATCAGGTCAATATGATAATCATGGGAAGGCGCGGAAGAACCGGGTTTAAGAGACTCATGATGGGAAGCGTTACTGCAAAGGTCATAGGACATGCCCCCTGTAATGTGCTTGTGGTCCCGCGTGCTGCAAGACTTGAACTCAGAAATATACTTGTAGCAACCGATGGCTCAAGATACAGTGATGCTGCTGCCTCGGAAGCCATCAGTATTGCAAAACAGTGCGGTGCTAACCTCGTTGTTGTTTCTGTGGTGCCTTCTGAAGCAGAATCGCCATTTGATATTGTCCATTCAGAGATGCAGAAGGGTCTTATCGCTGATAAAGAGTTTCAAGAAGCAGAAAAGAATATCAAAAGCGTAAAAAATCTCGCTGAGAAGGAGGGGATTAATGTAAGCGGCTTCATTCTCGCAGGTAGACCATACGAGGCCATAATAGATACCGCAAAGGAAAAGCGAGCAGACCTTATCGTGGTTGGAAGTCACGGAAGGACAGGGATTGCCAGGCTTCTCATGGGAAGCGTTACAGAAAGAGTCATAGGGCATGCGGAGTGCGCCGTGCTCATTGTCAAATTCAAAGATTAAGTTCCTTGAAAAATACTTGCATAATAGCCTCCCTTGTATGATACTTATCTTATCAGACAGAAATTCAGGAAAGTCCCTTATATGGCAAAAATAACTGAAGAGAAAAAGGCTACAAGAATCCGCAACCGCCGCGTACATATGGCAAATGAGAGGACATTCCTCGCATGGATAAGAACCAGCATAGGGATAATGGCATTCGGTTTTGTCGTCGAGAAGTTTTCTCTCTTTGTAAAGCAGCTGTCATATTTTTTAGGAAAAGAAGTTGTAGTTCCATCCAGAGGATATTCTTCGATATTCGGGATATTTCTTGTGGGTCTTGGAGCCCTGATGGGTTTGCTTGCATTTATCAGGTACAAAAAAGTAGAAAAACAGATAGATGAGGACACATATCAGCCATCGATCATCCTTGATGCTCTGCTCACAATATCCATTCTTGCTATCGGGATTTTCCTTATAATCTACCTGATTCACAGTATTTAAACCCTCCCCTTAAAAAATACTTGCATAGCGGCTCTCTTTATATGATACTTATTTTATCAGACAAGGTAGAGAGATTTTCAGCGGGAGAGCGATGAAAAAGAAAACCTTAATAAAGTTTTTCTCGATTATATTTGCTATCATTTTATTTAGTATTTTTATTGGTTCTCAGCCGGGCGATGTGATAAAAGAGATAAATCGCGTTCAGGTCAGAAACTTGAGGGATTATCAGTCTTTAATAAAAAAATCAGGAAGGAATAAACCTGTGCTCTTTTTGATAAAAAGAGGCGGACAGACATTTTATACCTCTTTAAAAGTTTCATAAAATCTTAAATTCGGTAAGGGGAAGTGAAATAAACTTCCAGACGACATAAACATAGAACAAGGAGGGATTATGTTTTCAAAAATTCTCGTACCAACAGATGGTTCAAAGACGGCTCAGGGTGCGGCGAAATATGCTGTCAGGTTCGCAAAACAGGTTGGCGCTTCCTTAACAGTGCTGAGCGTAATCGATACACGCTTTTTAGAAATCCGGTCAATCCCTTCTGCAGCATCCCCGACACGCTTAACTGAGCCGGTCGAAAACTATCTGAGACAGGCGGCCGAGTCTTATACAGGTGAGATAGAAAAGCTGTGCAAGAAGAATAATGTCAGAACAAAAACAATCATCAAATCAGGACATCCTGCTGAGGAAATTATAAAAGAGGCGGAAAAATCAAAGGTTGACCTTATCGTCATGGGATCTCACGGCAGAAGTGCTTTAAAGGCAGCTGTCCTCGGGAGCGTAACATTTGGAGTTATCCATAAAGATACA
>JAKALU010000165.1 GCA_021824065.1 Nitrospirota bacterium | reverse complement strand
AGCACTTCTGATTTACCATTAACAGCGAGCCTTACATCCTCCACCATCTGGCCTGCATTAAGTTCAATAGTGATAAAACGCCTGTCAGCGTTTGCAAGAGATGCTATCTCTTTTTCTGGAAACGGGAAAAGGGTGATTGGTCTGAAAAATCCTATATTAGACCCCTCGCGCCTTAGTTTATTTACTGCGGAGAGAGCTATCCTTGCTGCGATACCAAAAGCAACAACAATCAGTTCAGCATCCTCCACACCGATTGCTTCAAACCTTACTTCTTTCTCTTTCATTTTTTTATATTTCTCTTGAAGAATGCTGTTTCTAAATTCGAGTTCACCCTCGCCCATATATAGAGATTTTATGACATTAGGATTTCTTCCTTTGCATCCTGTGAGTGCCCACGTCTTTTCGGGCAGGTCAGGTCTAACATATGATGTTGGATGGAAAGGTTCCATCATCTGGCCTATAATTCCGTCTCCTAAAATCATCACTGGATTTCTGTATTCATCTGCCTTATCAAAGGCAAGCATTGTGAGATCCCAGAGTTCCTGAAGATTATATGGAGCATATACGAGGAGCTTATAATCTCCGTGTCCGCCGCCTTTTACAGCCTGAAAATAATCTGCCTGGCTTCCAGAAATATTGCCAAGCCCCGGCCCTCCCCTCTGCATATTTACGATTACAGCAGGGAGCTCCGAACCTGCAAGATAAGAAATACCTTCTTGTTTCAGGCTGATTCCAGGACTGCTCGATGATGTCATTGCCCTTGCCCCTGCAGCAGAAGCGCCATATACCATGTTTATAGCAGAAAGCTCGCTTTCAGCCTGAATAAATATCCCTCCAACTTCTTCCATGCGTCGTGACATATATTCAGGAATTTCATTCTGCGGGGTTATTGGATAGCCTGCATAAAACCTGCATCCCGCATTAATTGCTGCCTCTGCAATAACCTCGTTGCCCTTCATGAAAAGCTTCTTGTTCATGAAAGACATTATATCATATTTTCACATCTCCTTTTGACGATTTGTCTGCCTGTCTGATATAATCGATTAAATTTTTATGTGAGGGCGTATGTATTTTCAGGAATTGATATTAAAACTTCATGAATTCTGGTCAAAGCAGGGATGTGTTTTGCTTCAGCCCTATGATATCGAGGTTGGCGCAGGGACATTTCATCCTGCTACATTTTTCAGAGTCCTTGGTCCGGAGCCCTGGAAGACAGCTTATGTTGAACCATCAAGAAGACCGACTGATGGAAGATACGGTGAGAATCCAAACAGGCTCCAGCATTACTATCAATATCAGGTAGTCTTAAAACCCTCGCCTAATGAAAGCCAGGAGATTTACCTTGAAAGCCTTACATATCTCGGCATAAACCCATTAAAACACGACATAAGGTTTGTAGAGGACGACTGGGAATCGCCGACGCTCGGTGCATGGGGGCTCGGATGGGAGGTATGGCTTGACGGTATGGAAATAACACAATTCACATATTTCCAGCAGGTCGGCAGTATTGACCTTAAACCTGTATCGCTGGAGATAACGTATGGCCTTGAAAGAATTGCCATGTACCTTCAGAATGTGGACAATGTGTTTAATCTCGAGTGGTATAAGGGTATAAAATACGGAGATATTCATCATATTGACGAGGTTGAGTTCTCAAAATATAATTTTGACTATGCAGATACCGGGCTTCTCGCAAAACAATTTGAGGAGTATGAAAAAGAATCTAAGAGATTAAATGAAATAGGGCTTGTCCTGCCGTCATACGAGTTCTGCCTTAAATGCTCCCATACATTTAATCTCCTCGATGCAAGAGGTGCTATCTCTGTCTCAGAGAGAACAGGATATATAGGACGTGTTCGAAATCTCGCAAGGCTTTGCGCCCATGCTTATCTGAAACAAAGAGAGGATATGGGATTCCCACTTTTGAAAACTCCTAAACCATAAATCCTAACCATAAGGCGGGCAGAATTATCATTTCACCTCAGGCGTTGCATTCGGGTCAAAGGGATTAGTTCGTATAGCCAGCGAAAAGAGATATGGATAATCATCTCTGAGATGTTTCATATAAGCCAGCCATTCTGAGATTAGTAAAACATATGCCCGTTTAATGTCACCAGCGAGATGTTCGTAATCAGCATCAGGCAGCTTTCTTACATCTGTTCTAAGAGATAATTCTTCTGTCAGATGAAACACCGACCATAAAAGGTCTGTGAATGTTTCGTGTTCCAGCAAATTTGGATTCTGCAGTAAAGTTACAAGAAATGACCTCTTCCCCTCGAGAAAATTCTTTAAATCCGCCATATCGTCTTTCTTGCATTCAATCCTGCAATCATATTTTTCAAGACGCCTGCTGACATCAAAAAATTCTTTGTCAGACCATTTATTAGCCATAATAAGCTCTCTTCTTATATTTTCAGACTGTGGATCAAAAACAGAGAAAGATTTCAAAAGTGCTGTCCCGACCTCTCCAAAAAATGCCCCTATAACCATATTCAGCTTTTTCAGCATTGCCTGTTTTTCCCTTTCTTCAAGCAGACGGTGTATTATCAGCGTAACCAGTAATACCTCAATCGGGACAAATGCAATATCTCCTATCAAATAAAGAAAGATATGATGGCTATCTCTGAAGATTGCATAATGGATGAGATAAAAAACCGCAGAAAGTGCAATTAAGGATATGCCTAAGAGAACCTGCCAGTTAAAAAAACGTTTCATATTCCCTCTGAAAAAAATGCTATCAAACCACCCTTCCCTTGTCAATTAATCTTTCATAAGGTTATAATCTTAACACCGAACCTTACATCGTCATTCCCGTGGAAACGGGAATCCAGAAAGAACAAAAATCTGGATTCCGCATCAAGTGCGGAATGACAAAAATAAGATACCCCTGTGTAAGACCACTGGGATAGAAAGTTTAACGAGGTAATTTTAAATGGCTCAACTCACAACCCAACTTTCATCTTTGCTTTTGGAAATTGGTACAGAGGATATCCCGGCGAGGTTTATCCCTTCAGCTATACAGCAATTAAAGGAAAACAGCGAGTCAATATTTAAGGAAAACCACATAAAGTTCTCTGACACAAAAGCATACGGCTCTCCGCGAAGACTCGCAGTAATTGCAGATGGCATACCCCTTACGCAGGAAGACAGGACAAAAGAAGTATTCGGGCCCTCTAAGAAAATAGCATTTGATGAAAAAGGTAACCCTACTAATGCTGCAATAGGATTTGCCAATTCGCAGGGTGTAAGTGTGGAGAACCTCATTATAAAAAAGAAAGATAAGGGCGAATACGTTGTTGCAATTATAGAGGAGAGGGGCGTTCATGTCATAGAATTATTGCCTGAGATACTTAAAAAAATAGTGCTTTCAATACGGCTTCCAAAATCAATGAGATGGGGTAATAACAATATAAGATTTGTAAGGCCCATCCGTTGGCTGCTGGCTTTATTTGAAAAAGAAATAATCAGTTTTGAAATAGACGGGATAAAAAGCAGCAATATGACCAGAGGACACAGGTTTTTATCACCTGCTGCCTTTCAGGTAAAAGAGATACCGAGCTATATAAAACTGCTCGTTAATAACCATGTAATAATTGATCCGGAGGAAAGAAAAAAGATTATTGCCGGCAATATTGAAAGATTATCAACATCTGTTGAAGGAAGGCCTGTTAAGGATGAGAACCTCCTCGAGACAGTGGCAAACCTTGTAGAATATCCTGCTCCGGTGCTCGGGACTTTCTCTGCAGAATATCTCAAGCTTCCAAAAGAACTGCTTATAACCGTGATGAAAGAACATCAGAAATACTTTGCGGTTGAAAATGGAGAGGGCAGACTTACAAATTACTTTATTGTTGTAAGCAACACAAATGATGAAAATGCAGAAACTGTAAAGATCGGCGCCGAACGCGTTATTAAGGCAAGGTTCGAGGACGCAAGATTCTATTTTGAAGACGATAGCAAAAAGAAACTCGAAGACAGGGTTGAAGACCTCAATGGTGTGACGTATCAGGAAAAACTCGGCAGTCTTTATGGTAAGGTTTTAAGGGTTAAAAGCCTTGCCTTATTTCTTGCATCAAAAATTAATCCCTCCCTGCAGCAAAAGGTTGACAGGGCGGCCTTCCTTTCAAAAACAGACCTTCTAACAGGAGTAGTAAGGGAGTTTCCGGAGCTTCAGGGAATCATGGGAAGATATTATGCTATCAATGATTCCGAGGACAGAGAGGTTGCAGATGCCCTAATGGAACAGTATCTGCCAGCTTATCACGGCGACAGACTGCCCGAGACAGAGGCTGGTGCGATTCTCAGCCTTGCAGACAAGACAGACAATATAATATCATTTTTCTCCATCGGTCTTATGCCTACCGGCTCTGAGGACCCATTTGCATTGAGGAGACAAGCACTCGCAATCATAGCAATAATGTTGGATAAGGGTTATGACATATCATTGGAAGAGATTGTTAAAGAGGCTTTTAAAAATCTCAAAGACATAAAAAAACCGGCTGAGATTAAAAAAGTAATACTCCAGTTCTTTGAACAGAGGCTTGAACCTTTATTTTCATCGCAGGGTTACAGCTTTGATGTGATTCAGTCCATACTTTCGCTTTCAATAAAGAGGCCATTAAAGGAGGTAAAAAAGAGACTGAATGCTGTCCAGGGATTCAAAAACGACAAAAGTTACAGTGACTTCCTTACTGCTATAAAGCGGGTGAAAAATATTATTCCAGATACAACGCTCCCTGCCTTAAATCCAACGCTGTTATCGGATGAACAGA
>JAKALU010000001.1 GCA_021824065.1 Nitrospirota bacterium | reverse complement strand
CATGTGATTAAAAAGTTCAGAAGTACAATAGTCAAAAGTCGGAAGGGCAAAGAAAAATGATTAAAGAGATTTTAAAAAATATAACAGGCAAAAAGCATGTGATCCCTTTCCCTGAAGGGGTCAAGATTTCTCCTGAAGAAGCAGCAAAAGTCATTAATCTTCATGAAAAAATAGGGAGGATATTTGGCAGGTCATTAAGGATCAGGCAGGTGGATGCCGGTTCATGCAATGCCTGCGAATGGGAATGCACCGCGCTTACAAATCCCGTCTATGACATCCAGAGATTCGGTATTGACTTCGTTGCATCTCCAAGACATGCTGATGCCCTGCTTGTAACAGGACCTGTTTCGAGGCAGATGGAGCTTGCGCTCAAAAAAACGTACCTTGCAATGCCCGAACCGAAACTTGTTATCGCATGTGGAGACTGCACTATTGATGGAGGTATATATAAAGGAAGTTATGCTGTAACAAACGGAGTCGCAAATGTTATACCTGTTGACTGCTATATCCCGGGATGTCCCCCCACTCCAACGGGAATAATGTTAGGACTGCAACAACTCATCGATAAAGTAATTCAGGCGAAGGCAGAATCAAGTTAAAAGGGAAGCTTGTTTCTCCTTCCTGATAGCCCACACAAAAACTTGACTTTAGTTTTATCAAAAGATTATACTTTTTATTCGGAGAAACTATGGGAACTTATACGACATACCATCCACACAAGATCAGGAGAAAGCGGACACATGGCTTCCTTGAACGCATGAGTTCAAAGGGAGGGCGTAAGACAATTCAGAGGAGAAGGGCAAAGGGCAGGAAAAAGTTAGCTGTGTGATGTGCAAGCCCTTGTTGTAAGATAATTCCGCAGCAAAAAAACTTACGAACTTCTTACTCATGCGAAGAAATCTTTGGCTGCCAGAAGGATAAAAACGTAAGGTGAAGGCTAAGATGAAAAAGATATTATCGACCGCTATAAAAGCTTATAAATATTTAATCTCTCCTCTATTCCCCAATAGCTGCAGGTTTACGCCTACATGTTCTGAATACTCGGCAGAGGCCATAGAGAAATACGGTGCAGCAAAAGGCACTTATTTAACGATAAGAAGGATACTCAGGTGCCATCCATTTCATCCCGGTGGATATGATCCTGTAAGGTAGATAATCATGGAAATGGAAAAAAGAACACTTATCGCTATAGTCCTTTCAATAGCCATTCTTTTGGGGTATCAGTATTTTTTTGCGGAACGGGTTTCGCAGCCGGTAAAAGAGCAGCCAGAGACAGTTAAAAAAGAGGAGCCGCAGAAAGAGCCCGCAAAGCCTGCTACTCTTCCTTCTCCAGTGCTTCCTGTATCCTCTGAGGGAAAAGAAGTTAAAATTGAGACAGATTTGTATTCTGCTACAATCTCATCGATAGGCGGGGCAATAAAGAAGTGGGAATTGAAAAAATATAAGGATAAAGAAGGTATGGCTGTTATCCTTCAGAAAGGGCAAAGCATTTATCCGCCCTTGAGCATAGGGGCTCAGAATAACTTCACTCTTTCAAGTGTAAATTTCAGCCTTACAGGCAGGGATATCAAGCTCGACAAGAGTGCACCAAAGGGCTCTATTGTTTTTGAATATGCAACTCCTGAATATTCAATAAGAAGGACATACACATTTTATTATGACAGCTATAAGTCCGACCTTAAAGATGAGGTTGCAGGTCTTCCTGAATACTGGATAACGGTTGGTACTGATTTCGGGATTCATGATAAAAAAGACACGTCAGCGCACCTCGGGCCTATTCTCTTGAAGGACGCAGACCGGATAGAACTTGATGCAAAAAAACTGAAAGAGAGTAAGAGTTATAAGGGCGGGCTGAAATGGATTGCCCAGGAAGATAAATACTTTTTTTCGGCTATAGTGCCTCTGAATCAGATGGATGAAGCAATGGCATGGAAGGTTCAGGATGTGCCTGTTATTGCATTCAAGGGGAAGCCGGGGGTTAATAGCTTTCTGATTTATGCAGGTCCTAAAGAACATGACAGACTTAAAGGACTAAACATCGGACTTGAACATATAATTGATTTTGGCTTTTTTTCTATAATATCACGACCACTTTTCTGGCTTCTGAAATTCTTTTATAAGTTCATCGGCAATTATGGGTGGGCAATAATCCTTCTCACTATAATTACCAGAATCCCATTTATCCCATTGATAAACAAAAGCCAGGCGTCAATGCGAAAGATGCAGGAGATACAGCCGAAGATGAACGAGATAAGAGAAAAATACAAAAAAGACCCGCAGAAGATGCAGAAAGAGACAATGGAGCTTTATAAAAAATATAAAGTAAATCCGCTGGGCGGTTGTCTTCCAATGCTTCTCCAGATTCCTGTATTCTTTGCGCTCTATAAAATACTGTCAATTGCTATTGAATTAAGGGGCGCACCATTTATGCTCTGGATAAATGATCTCTCGATAAAAGACCCGTATTACATTCTGCCGATTGTTATGGGCATAACAATGGTCATTCAGCAGAAGATGACTCCTTCATCAGCAGACCCAAAGCAGCAAAAGATAATGATGTTTATGCCAGTTATCTTCACATTCATGTTTCTGAACTTTGCATCAGGTCTTGTCCTTTACTGGCTCGTAAACAATATCCTCTCGATCGTTCAGCAGTTTTATGTGAATAGAAAACTGGCAAGAGAGACTGCATAGCCTGAACGATTGTACTGTGCGGTGGCTATCCGCCATCCGCACGAGTGATTTGTTAGGCACTTGTCTTTTCCATTTGCAAAAAAGATACTTCAGACATGCCTGCTTTTTCTTTTGCGTGCTCAATGGTCATGCTTACAAGATTGCCTTTTTCATCCAGGTCGATGTAGAGGTTTTCTGATATTTCTTTTGTCTCAACAACAGGAACGGTTGAAAACTCAATCAACGCTGTATCTGTATCTGAGAAATACCGAATCTTCATTTTTCTTCCTCCTTAAAGTTTCTATCAAAGAAAGCATTATGAACGGTTTCTCCGTCCTCTAAAAGGATTACTCTTAAATATCTCCCTACCTCTTCGATAAATTTCCATTTCCTTATTCTTCTATCGCTCTGAACTTCTGTTTTCACAGGGTTTTTAATTGTATCCGATATCCATTCATCTTTGATAATTGCCCTGTCAGGACGCTGTCTGATAAATGAAAAGTATTGAGTACATTTCATAGCCGTATTTTAGCATTTTTTATCACCGAATGCTTAAATTAACCGAAAGCTAATTCCATCAATTACTTGATTTGAATATTGCTCTTTCGCAATTAATTTTGAAGGGCACTGCCTTTTTTTTAGTACCAGCGTAACTTATTCCCCGTATTTCCACATTCTGGACAGCGGATGCCATGAGCCTCATAGTATCCCACACTACCTCGTCCTGTTGTGTGACTGAATTGGGTTTTCTCTGTAATTTCAAACAGACATCCGCACTCGTTACATGTTACTTGCTTTCCGTACCATGCTTGCCGATGGCTTGGCCAATCATCGCCATGTTTTATTACCTTAGACATTGTCTTTTAATCTCCTTTTATGCCTAACGCTGGGCATGAGCCGACCGGGGCAACCAACCTTTGCAGAAAACCGCTGAGCCTATTCCCGGTCGGCTCGATGCCTTTGTTAACCCTTTTTTCCTAATTTTCTCCAATACCACAGATCAAGATGTACGCGACTAATATTCTTTTCCTTTGCGATTTTGCTTGCGACATTCTGATAGAGTTTGCTCATATCCTGGTCAAGGCTAATTACTGATTTCCACGCTGGCAATACGGTCAAATGCCGTTGTGACCGCAGCCCGTCAGCTACGTCGCGGTCTAAAGGTATCTCAAGCCATGGTTCAAGTTTGCGAAGTTTGTAAGCCTGATAAAAATAGCGATTATAGAAGGCACCTCTCAGAAAAATATTTAGAAACTTGCGCGAACTTCCCCAATGCTGTGCCCCCGTAGGGAGTGAGCGTCTTAACTTCTCAGTTGTCTTGTCTAATAATTCTTCAAAAGCAGTTTGACTGTTTATTTTTCCAAACAAATTTAGATCTAAATTCATCAAAAATTGCCGTGCTTTTTCTATCGTTCCTTTTGGCCCCATTCCTCGCGCAGTAGATGCACCGATAGATGTGGAAGCAATGCGCTTTTGCACTAATTTTATGAAGTTATCATTCATGGGTTAACAATTAATATACCAAGTTGGTATTTTCTGGTTTCATGGGGAAAATATAGCACATTTGGGTAAAAAGAAAAAGCAAAAAAATCTTTTAAATCAATGGAATAAGGTGATGCTACTTGGCATTTTGTGTTAATATGGACAAAAAGGCAACTTGGTATTTTATGGGAAAAATGTCCAGCAGAGCAAAAGACACTGAGCCCATCTAAAAGCTACTCTTCCTTAGTCTTTACGTCATTCCCGCGCAAGCAGAAACCCAGCAATTTTGATAGGTTCTGGATTCTCCGGTCGAGCCGGAGAATAACAATAACTAAGCGCATACAACAGGCACTATAAAAATCGAGCCTGCGTTATACTATTACTATGTTTCTTGGCGACACAATAGCTGCTATCTCAACTCCTCTTGGTGAAGGTGGGATAGGCATTGTCAGGCTGAGCGGGAAAGATGCAATACAGATAGCAGACAGATTGTTCCGATCTCCAAAAGGCAAGACACTTTCAAACATCCCATCACACAGGATAATCTATGGCTTTATAAAAGATCCATCCATAGGCGAAACAGTGGACGAAGTACTCGTCTCTGTAATGCGCTCTCCAAATACTTATACGAAAGAAGACATTGTCGAGATTAACTGCCACGGGGGGATGTTTCCATTAAGGAAGGCGCTTGAGCTTGCGATTAAAGAAGGTGCAAGGATTGCTGAGCCGGGAGAGTTTACCAGGAGGGCATTTTTAAATGGAAGGCTTGACCTCAGCGAGGCAGAGGCAGTGCTTGACCTCATAAGGGCAAAGACAGATGAATCAAGAAGGATTGCCCTTGAACAGCTTAAAGGAAGGCTTTCTGAGAAGATTATAAATCTTAGAGACAGGCTCACAGGGCAGTGCGCATTAATCGAGGCATATATAGACTTTCCAGAAGAAGATATAGAGTTCGATTCTAAAAATGCAATGATTGAATCAATAGAAACAATTCTTTCAGAACTCGCGTCTCTCCTAAAAAGCTATGACGAAGGCAGGTTTTTCAGGGAAGGCCTTGGCGTTGCAATTGTAGGCAAACCAAATGTTGGGAAGTCATCGCTTTTAAATGCACTTCTTCAGAAAGACAGGGCAATAGTAACAGAGATGCCAGGCACAACGAGGGATATCATAGAAGAATGCCTGAATATAAATGGCCTGCCACTCAGGATTATTGATACTGCAGGGATAAGAGAGGCGCATGATATGGCAGAGATGGAAGGAGTTAAAAGAAGCCTGAGGGCAATTGAAGATGCAGATTTAGTAATTGTTGTTATTGATGGCAGCGAGCCCATAAAAAATGAGGATTTTGAGGTACTGGGAAAAGTAAAAGATAAAAACACAATAGTGACAATAAATAAATCTGACCTGATTAGTGCGGAATTGCGGAAGTACAGAAGTGCGGAAGTTACTGCTCTGCTTTTGTCTTATTCACCAAGACTTATAAATATCTCTGCCACAAGGGGAGACGGGCTTGATAAGTTAAGACAGGTGATATTCGATTCCTGTCTTAAGGATTGGAAGGAACAGAGAGAAGGAATCATTGTCACAAACCTGAGGCATAAGATTGCGATTCGGAGTGCGCATGATTCATTACAAAATGCATTAAAGGCTATGGATACAGAGCAGCCAGTTGAAATAATAGCGCTTGAGCTGAGGGATGCACTCGACAGGCTCGGAGAGATTGTAGGCGCAGTTACAACAGATGATATTTTGAACAGGATATTCAGCGATTTTTGTATAGGGAAATAGACAACAATTAAGAAATGCACAGGGCAGGCAGCCGCAGAATTTTTATCCTCCTCGGCGGATTCGCTGGGGCGAATAATCGACAGGATAATTTGGTGTCAGTCCCTCGTGGCTTATAAGAGCAAGGTCTTTTCGTTCACGCCTCAACACGTTTTACTGGAAGGTGTCATATAAAAATTCTTTCTCTGCCCGCCCTGTGTAATATATGTCTTATATATTGCTTATCCTCAAAAGCTTTTCGTAAAATAAGTGATGGACATAAAAATTCTCAAGGATATAGGCAAACAACTGCTGAAAGAGATCCCTATGCTAAAGCAAAAACCACTCAGCCAGACAGCGCTCGGAATTGGCGCATCAGGCGACAAGACTTTTCCAATAGATAAAAAGGCCGAGGAGATAATAATATCAGGGCTTGAGTCATCAGGAGAACCACTTACTGTAGTCTCTGAAGAACTCGGCATTAAAGATATAAAAGGGGGAGGCAAGAAAGTATTGGTAGACCCTATAGACGGCAGCAAGAATGCTATAGCGGGCATCCCGTTTTATTGTGCATCCATCGCAGTTGCTGATGGCGATACAATTGGAGACATTGAGCTTTCATATATTGTTAACCTTGTTACCGGAGATGAATTCTGGGCAGAAAAAAATAAGGGGGCGTTTTATAACGGCGAACAAATCTATTCACAAAAAACTACCGAATTTTATCTTGTAGCATATGAGGTGCAGTCACCTAAAAAGGACATACCACGCATAATGTCTTTGCTGTCCAGGTCAATGAAGACCAGATGCCTTGGCGCAACAGCACTTGACCTTGCACACCTGGCATATGGTTCTATCAGTGTCTTTGTAAACCCTTCGCTTTCGAGGAGCTTTGATTTTGGAGGCGGCTGGCTGATCATTAAAGAAGCAGGCGGCAGCTTTACAGACATTGAAGGCAATCCCATCGAACGCATAGAAATCAGTCTTAAAAAGAGCGTATCATTGCTTGCTTCAGGTAATGAAAATTTGCACAAGGAGGCGTTAAAATTATTAAAGAAATGACAAAGAATCTTTGTACAAAAACTCTACGGCTCTTGTTCTTCTTAGCCTTCCCTTTAACGCTTTATGCTGATGAAGGCATTATCGAAAAGGATATTACCTATACTGTTGTCAAAGGTGATTATGGAGGGATAATCGAAGGCAAACTCGGCCTTAGCTGGGAATATATAGCAACAGTCAATTCAATCAAACCGAACTCGCGCTTGGAAATAGGACAGAAGTTGAAGGTAAAGTTTAAAAGGATTATCCCTATGAAGATTGATAACGGGATTGTCATAAACATACCGGACAGGACACTCTATAGATTTTCTGACGGGAAACTAAAAGATTATCATTTTATTTGCGCAGGGAAACCAACATGGCAGACTCCCCTCGGTGAGTTCACTGTAACAATCAAGGCAAAAGACCCGACATGGCATGTGCCTTTGTCAATCCAGAAAGAGATGGAGGCAAATGGACAAGATGTTCTGATAGAAGTGCCTCCTGGTCCGGAAAACCCGCTTGGAGAATACTGGCTTCAACTCTCCATTCCAGGCGTGGGACTTCACGGCACAAATGCACCGCATAGTATATATAAATTCAGAAGCCACGGCTGCATGAGGCTAAGGCCCGAGGTAGCAGAGTTCCTGTTTAAGGATGTGGTTGTTGGAGCAAAAGGCAAAATTATATACGAGCCTGTAAAGTTATTCCAGACACCTGAGGGAAGAATCCTGCTTGAGGTCTACCGGGATTTCTATAAGATGCGTATAAACTATAACGAGAAGATCGCTGCAAAGCTTAAAGAGTTAAATGCTGCTGACAGAGTTGACTGGGATAAAATCAAAGAAGTAATTAAGAAAAAAGATGGGCTTGTGCGGGATGTGAGCTTAGAGCATTGATTACTTCATGACCTCTAAGATATTAAAAAGTTTGTGAAGATTATCTTATGGTAATGAAAAAACTAAAAGTAGATTTTGACGAGATCCAGAAGGCTATGGAGGATACTTCAAGGGACACCTTTGACTACTTTCTTGATCTGGAGACAGGCGAGGTTACAACCCTCTCAGAAGATATTCTAAGCGAGGTTAAATCGAGGCTGTATGGCAGTGATGACAGCGAGATAGGAGATAATATAGAGTATATAGAGTTTGATGAAGAACCCGACCTGCCTGATTGGATGGAGGATGAAGTAGATCTGGCGCTGGAAATCCTGCTTGACAAAGATGGCCGGTATGTCCGCGTCCCCAGAAGAGAATCCAGTGAGGCATATAAGGTTATGGCTGGTTTTGTAGAGACGGTTGAGGAACCAGGTCTCAAAGAAAAACTTAACAACGCCCTTGTCGAAAAAGGCACATTCAGGAGATTCAAGGATGTTTTACTTGATTATCCAAAGGAAAGGAAAAGATGGCATGGCTATAATGCAAAGGCAATGAAAAAGGTAATCATCGGATGGCTTGAGTCTACAGGTGTGGGGGCCGGCAATTAGATGACAATTTTATTTGTTATTCTTGGTTTAATAATCGGCGGCGTTATTGCATGGCTTATTGCAAGCTCAAAGGCAAAAAGCGCGGAGGCTGTTAATAACGAACTCAGGCAGCAGATTGCTGACAAGGACACTGAACTAACAAAAATCAGAAAAGAACTGACAGACGAGCAACAGGCGAGAGCATCCATGGATGCGAGATATCAGGAGGCAGAAAAAAATCTAAAGGCAATTGAGACCTGGATCACAAACAAATTAGGCTCAATTTCCCTGGATGCACTTTCGAAAAATTCTGCCGAGTTCCTGAAGCTTGCTGAAGAAAAACTTAAATCACAGACCGTCGAGTCAAAAAAAGAGCTTGAGGGTAAAAAAGAACTTATTGATCAGAGCGTCGAGACAATAGCGAAAACCCTCTCAGAGATGCAGCAGAAATTAGCAGACGTCGAAAAAGGAAGCGTTAAGATATCCACCCTCGTTGAACATCATGCAGATATAACATCAAAGCTGAAAGATACAACCGAACACCTGAAGCATGCCCTTGCAAGCTCCAAAAAGAGAGGCGAATGGGGCGAGCGCATGGCAGAAGACATCCTGAGACTTGTAGGGCTTGTGGAGGGGATAAACTATATCAAACAAAAAACCCTTGAAGGCTCATCAGGAAGACCTGACTATACATTTTTCCTTCCTAACAGCCTTAAGATAAATATGGATGTGAAGTTCCCGCTTGATAATTATCAGAATTATCTGGATGCCCCGACTGAACATGAAAGAAAAAGATTTAAAGAGGAACTTCTGAGAAACACAAAGACAATGATCAAGGGTGTGACGAACCGTGCTTACATAGATACAACTGACAACACAGTTGATTATGTTATTGTCTTTATTCCGAACGAACAGGTCTACGGTTTTATCAATGAGGCTGATCCTGCAATAATGGATGAGGCTCTGAAGCAGAAGGTCATTTTATGTTCGCCCTTTACTCTCTATGCTGTTCTTGCTGTTATAAGACAGGCAGTTGCTAACTTTAATCTCGAAAGGACAGCATCTGAGATACTCAAGTTACTAGGGGAGTTCTCAAAACAATGGGGCATGTACAGGGAAAAATTTGAAGCGATGGGCAAAAGACTTGATGACGCAAAAAAAGAGTACGACCTTCTTACTACAACAAGAAGCAATATGCTCGAAAGGCCTTTAAAGAAAATAGACGACTTAAGAAAACAGAAGGCCATTGCCTTTGATGAAGATACAGATGCTGATAAACCATCGCTTCTTGAGTGAACATTATAAAACTTCCTAAACAAAATCCTCGGAGGTAGCCATGTCGGCAATCTTTGAAGAGGCAAAAGAGTTAATGAAAGTCTGGGGCGGGTTCAGGGCATCAAGGGTCTTGCTTACAGCTAACAACTACAGAATATTTGACCACCTGACAAAGCCGCAAACAGCAAAGTCAATCTCAGAGAAACTCAACACAGAGTTAAGAGCAACAGAGATTATACTTGACGCACTTACTGGCATCGGTCTGTTGAAAAAAAATAAAGATAAATATTCAAACACAGCTATAACATCTAAATTCCTTGTAAGCGGCGAACCTTTTTATCAGGGCGATATACTGAGACATGCTGATACCCTCTGGCAGAACTGGTCCGGACTTGATGATGTTATGGAAACAGGAAAACCATATCGCAAAGCTCACAACCACGAGGCATTTATTCTCGGTATGCATAACATTGCGTCGCTGAAAGTTAAGAATGTTATCAAGGAGATTGGATTAAAGGGAGTAAAGACTGCATTGGACCTTGGCGGAGGTCCGGGGACGTATTCTATCGAGATGGCTAAAAGAGGGGCTGATGTCACTCTCTTTGACAGACCCGAGACCGTAGAGATTGCAAGGCGTGTCACAAGTAAAGCAGGCATTAAAAATATTGATTTTCTTCAGGGAGATTTTATACATGATGATATAGGTAAAGGTTATGACCTGATATTCGCCAGCCAGATATTGCATTCACTCTCAGAGAAAGAAAATATTTACGTAATAAAAAAATGCAAGGATGCATTAAACAAAGGCGGAAGAATGGTTATTCAGGAATTCCATATTCTCAAAGACAGGACGCATCCCGTACACAGCGCACTTTTTTCTGTGAATATGCTCATTAACACAGAAGGTGGAAGATGTTATTCTCCTGATGAGATGAAAAACTGGCTCTTAAAAACGGGCTTTAAAAAGGTAGAGGAAAAATTAATGGATGACTCAGTCCTTGTTCAGGCAGTTGCATTATAATAAAAAGGGTCCAAGCATTTCACTTGAACCCCCGAATCTCGACCCCTTGAACCCTTTTTTTAATGCACCGGTCCTGAGGACAGTACTTTTTCAACCTCTTTCCTTATCACCGAATAAGGAATGCCGCCGTGAATCTTTGGTATCCCGTTTATCAGTACAACAGGTGTGTTTATCGCACCGTGTCTCAAAAGTTCTCTTATTTCAGGAAATTCGTTTTCGTCATCCATAAACAGGTCTATATATTCCACTGAGACTACATAAGGATAAACGTGACTCATCTCCTTCTGTAATTCTTCGGCAAGGATTTTATTTGTTGCAGAGTCATCAAATCTTTCACTGGAGAAGATAACGTCTTCCATCGGGTTGTCGAGTATCTGTATATACACTCTTCGCAGCATATAAATTTACCTCCCTGCAATTTTATTTTACACCTTTACAAGCATATTATCTATCAATCTTGTCCCGCCAATCTTAAGGGCAACTGCAAGTAATGCCTCTTTCTCGACCCTTTCAAGCTCATCCAGTGTCTCGGGGTCGTATACAGAGGCATACTGAATCTCTGTAACCAAAGGCTTTTCTGAAAGTTTCTCTTTCATGAATCTCCTTATGCTCCCTATATCAATTATACCAGATTTTATTAACTCGGTGGTCTGAACAAGGCATTTATTTATAACGGTTGCTGCCTTTCGCTCTTCCTCATTCAGATATGCATTTCTTGAACTCATGGCAAGACCGTCATGCTCCCGGATTGTTGGACAGACAACAATATCTATGCCCATATCAAGGTCTTTAACCATTTTTTTTATAATAACAGCCTGCTGGTAGTCTTTTTGTCCGAAATACGCCCTCGTTGGAGCCACTATATTAAAGAGTTTTGTCACTATAGTTGCGACTCCTCTGAAATGTCCGGGCCTGAATGCACCACAGAGCTTTTCTGAAAGCTTCTCTATCTCAACATGGGTCGAAAACCCGGCGGGATATAATGAAGACGCGTCAGGCATGAAAAGCACATCAATCTCTGCTTTGCGGAGCTTGTCAGCATCACCATCAGTATCCTTCGGATACTTGTTGAAATCCTCGGAAGGCCCGAACTGGAGGGGATTAACAAATATGCTTACCATTGTGATGTCATTTTCTTCTTTTGCCCTCCTGACAAGGCTTAGATGCCCTTCATGCAATGCTCCCATTGTCGGCACAAAACCTATTCCTCTTCCATGCAGAAGATGCCCTCTTGATGTATCCTGCATTATCCTCGGTATTCGTATAAGTTCCAATTTTTCTTCCTCGCTTAATTATAATGCCTGTTTGAATATGAAAGGCAAGTTAATTGGCAGTATTATAAAAATTCAGTGTCAATCTCCTTCATCAGCGCGTCAAGCAAATCTTTTTCCTTAACCTGCTTTATTATCTTGCCTTTCTTAAAAAGTATGCCTCTGCCCTTTCCACCAGCTATCCCAAGATCGGCCTCTCTTGCCTCACCCGGGCCATTAACAACACATCCCATCACAGCAACTGTTATAGGTTTATCAATGTTTTTAAGTCTTACCTCTACCTTTTCAGCAAGTTCTTTCAAACCTATATTACATCTCCCGCATGTTGGACATGAGATTATCTCAGCGCCCTTTTCTCTTATACCAAGGGCTTTCAATATCCCATAGGCTACTCTCACCTCTTCACGCGGTTCTGCAGTCAAAGAAACTCTTATGGTATCTCCTATGCCTTCTGAAAGTAAGATTCCAAGCCCTACAGAGCTTTTTATTATGCCTGTTGAAGGAGGACCTGCCTCTGATATCCCTATATGGAGCGGGTAGTCATATTTTTTTGAAAACAGTCTGTATGCATCTATTGTTGTGGGAACATTGGATGCCTTAAGAGAGACCTTTATATCTCGAAAATTCATGTCCTCAAGAATCTCTATATGTCTTTTTGCACTCTCAACCAATGCCTCTGGTTTTGGATGCCCGTATTTTTTTAGCAGCTCCTTTTCGAGTGAGCCTGCATTTACACCTATTCTGATGGGCAAGCGATTATCCTTTGCAGATGTAACAACCTCTTTAACCTTCCATTTAGCGCCGATATTGCCAGGATTTATTCTCAACCCGTCAATCCCTTGTTTTATTGCCTCAAGTGCAAGCCTCCAGTCAAAATGGATGTCCGCTATCATTGGTATGTTTATAGATTTTTTTATCTTGCCAAGCGACTTTGCTGCTTCCATATCAGGCACAGCAAGCCTTATAATCTCGCACCCTGCTTTTTCGAGGGTCTTAATCTGTCTTATAGTTGATTTTACATTCCTCGTGTCTGTCTTTGTCATTGACTGAACACTGATGGGGCTCTCACCGCCAACAGGCACATTGCCAACATAAATTGTCCTTGTCTTTTTACGAGCTGCCATTTTTCTTCCCATTTTCTTTATTCTTCTCTTTATTCTCTATCTCTTTCTGGTTTTCTTTCTCTTTTTGTTTCTGTATCTCTTTCTCTATTTGTCTCATTAATCTGTAGGTTTCTACTGCCTTAAGATGCTCTTCTGATGTAACAGAGAACTGATGAGTGCCATCATTGTTTGAGACAAAATATATATAAGGCACGTCTGCAGGATTGAGCGCTGCAACAATTGATTTGATACCGGGTGAAGCAATCGGCCCTGGCGGGAGACCTTTTATAACATATGTGTTATATGGGGTTTTCCGTTTTAAATCTTTAATTGTTATTCTCTCTTTTGAGCTCTTTATGCCATAAATAGCAGTTGGGTCTGCCTGCAAAGACATTTTTTTCCTAAGCCTATTATGGTATACAGCAGAGATCAGTGGCCTTTCACTGTCTATTATAGCCTCCTTTTCTATTATAGAAGCGAGCGTAAGGACCTCCCTCTCTGTAAAACCTATATCTTTGGCCCTTGCCCGCAATTTATCATTGAATCTATCACGCATAGTATTAATCATCATGCCCAATGCATTTTCCGGCTCTATGCCCTTGGGCAACTGATAAGTGGCAGGGAATATATAGCCTTCTATCGAAGGCGCAGTGATATTGTAGGCATTCAAAAGGTTTCTGCTCCGTGTAAGTTTTCTGAATGTTTCTATATCTACAATATTTTTGCCTGAAAGTTTTTCCCCTATCTCAAGAAGAGAATCCCCCTCAACAATAGTTATTGAATACTCTACAATCTGTCCGCTCCTGAGAAGCAATAAGATATCAAGCGGATTTGTTGCACCTGTAATAGAATAGAATCCTGCCCTTATTTTCCTGTGCAGCCCTGTAAGCCTGCCGATAAATAAGAAAAGGTTTTTGTCCCTTATCAGCCCTTCTTTTGAAAGAATCTCAATTGCCTGTCTGAATGTGGCGCCATTTGGTATCTGTATCTCTTTTGTCTTTGTACTTTCCGGCAAAGGGACTAAAAATTCTATGGATATATAGATGAGATTAAGAAGTACAAGGCATAACAGTATGACTACAATATTTTTCTTCACTTTATTTAGAATGCCAGAATTAACAGTTAGCAGTCAATGGAATACAAAAATGAATAGGGGCGTATTCAATACGCCCCTACATTAAATTCAGCTAATCCCTAACCGCTAATCGCTAAGCCCTGCTTTTAATACATCCCGCCCATTCCGCCTGGAGGCATTGCTGGCGCCTCAGGTTTTTCCTCAGGGATATCTGTGACCATCACAGCAGTCGTGAGCATCAATGCCGCAACTGATGCTGCATTCTGGAGTGCATATCTTGTCACCTTTGTAGGGTCTATAATGCCTGCCTTTATCATATCCACATACTCTTCTTTATCTGCATCAAAGCCGTAGTTTGTCTCTTTTGCGTGCTTTACCTTTTCAACTACTACAGAACCCTCAATGCCTGCATTATTGACTATCTGTCTGATCGGTTCTTCAAGAGCCTTTTTTACAATTTCAATGCCTATCTGCTGGTCACCTTCGAGCTTAAGGGCTTTAAGTGCGGGCAGGCATCTGAGAACAGCGACTCCTCCGCCAGGTACAATTCCCTCTTCAACAGCAGCCCTTGTTGCATGGAGCGCATCTTCAACCCTTGCCTTTTTCTCCTTCATCTCTGTCTCTGTTGCTGCACCGACATTAATTACTGCAACTCCGCCAACAATCTTTGCAAGACGCTCCTGTAATTTTTCTCTATCATAATCAGATGTTGTTTCTTCAACCTGTGCCTTTATCTGCTTTACCCTGCCCTGAATTTTTGCATGGTCTCCTGCGCCCTCAACAATAGTTGTATTTTCTTTATCCACAGTAATCTTCTTTGCCCTTCCGAGGTCGGAGATCTTTATGCTCTCAAGCTTTATCCCGATGTCTTCTGATATCATTGTGCCGCCTGTAAGAATTGCGATGTCCTCAAGCATTGCCTTTCTTCTTTCGCCAAAACCGGGTGCCTTTACAGCACACACCTGGATTGTACCGCGTAACTTATTGACAACCAATGTTGCAAGCGCTTCTCCTTCAACCTCCTCAGCAATGATTAACAATGGTCTTCCCATCTTTGCTGTCTGCTCGAGTATTGGAAGAAGGTCCTTCATGGTTGAGATTTTCTTTTCGTTGATGAGGATAAACACGTCATCAAGTACACACTCCATCCTTTCAGGGTCTGTGATGAAATATGGAGATATATAGCCCCTGTCAAACTGCATGCCCTCAACAACATCGAGTGTTGTTGCCATGCTCTTTGCCTCTTCAACTGTGATTACACCGTCTTTTCCTACCTTGTCCATTGCCTCTGCAATCAACTCACCAATAGATGGGTCATTATTTGCAGATATTGTTCCAACCTGTGCTATTTCTTTTTTGTCCTGAACAGGTTTGCTGAGTTTCTTAAGCTCTGCTATAACTACCTCTACTGCTTTCTCGACCCCCCTCTTGATATCCATGGGGTTTGCACCGGCAACAACATTCTTCATCCCCTCTCTGTAAATAGCGTGCGCAAGTACAGTTGCTGTGGTTGTCCCGTCTCCTGCTACATCAGATGTCTTTGATGCAACCTCTCTGACGAGCTGTGCACCCATATTCTGAAACGGATCTTTAAGCTCTATCTCTTTTGCAACAGTGACACCGTCTTTTGTTATTGTCGGTGCACCATATTTTTTGTCGAGTATCGCATTTCTTCCCTTTGGTCCTAATGTCGCCTTTACTGCATCAGTAAGCTGGCTTACACCTTTGAGTATCTCTGCCCTTGCTGCCTCATAAAAAAGAAGCTGTTTAGCCATTTGTTAATTCCTCCTTCTATTATTTTAAGTTTTTTATCCTTCAACGATTCCCAGTATGTCCTCTTCTCTTATGATGAGGTACTCTTCATTGTCCATCTTGATCTTTGAGCCTGAATACTTATCAAATAGTATTGTATCCCCTACCTTAACCTCCATAGGCTGACGTTTGCCGTCATCTGTTATCCTGCCCGTACCTACTGCTATTACTGTTCCTTTCTGAGGTTTTTCTTTTGCTGCGTCAGGAATATACAGGCCGCCTGCTGTTTTTTCCTCTTCCGAGGAATACTTGACAAATACTCTGTCTCTAAGTGGTTTGAACTTCATAAACATATCTCCTTTCTTAATATAAGTTTCTTGGTTTTTTGTTAGCACTCATTGTTAGAGAGTGCTAATATAATAGGTAAGCCGCATTTAAGGCAAGGGCTTTTAGAGGGGGTTAAAGGCTGAAAATCTCGTTAAGACTTATTTTTTCTTAGATTTTCTTGTATTTTCTAAATTTTCAGTGTCTTTTTCTTGTTTTCTATAAAATTATCGATGGCCTCACGGAAAAAATTACCCTTATTTTTCACATCTTGCGAGACACGGCCATTGTATAGTTTCTGACCTTCTCTTAATTCAGAGGCGAATTCTGAATCGAAGGTGTTACTTTTTATTGCTTTCTCCATTTTCGTTGAACTGTAAAGATAAATGTCAGATATGATAGTCCTCGCTAATCTTCGTGCTTTTTCTACTGCTTCGTCTGCCTCTACTTTTATTTCTTCTTTAGGAGGTACTGTTATCCGGGGAGGAACCGCTGCATGGACAGGCGGCTCTTCTTTAACTGGCATTTCTACCTTAGGTTGTGGTCTCTCAAAGACGGGTTCTTTTGGTTTTTCTACAACCTCTTCTTTTGTCTTCACGCCCTTTAATACATCAATTTTATCTATAAGGAGTTCTTCAATATGATGTTCCTCAATGTAGTCATCAGCTCCATGTAAAGAGATAGGCTCTCTCCTATACCTTGTCTTATCGTAAATTGAACTTATGAGTATAACTTTTATCTCTTTTGTCTCTGCCCGCTCTTTCAGTCTTTTACATACCTCAAACCCGTATATCTTTGGAAGCGCAACATCTAAGATTGCAAGAAATGGCAGTTCTTTTACAGCCTTAATCATTGTCTCTATCCCATCATGTGCTGTAATAACCGTATAACCTTTTTGTGTAAGTGCTTTACTTATCCTTTCAACTATCTTAGGGTCTTCATGTGCAACGATCACTTTATTCTCAAGCGGTTTTATCTGAACTGCTGGTCTTTTTACCAGGAGCACCGTGCTGCACTTCGGGCATTTGAAGCGTACACCTTCGGGTGTGAGTTTTTCATCGGCAACTTTGAGTTTCAGTTTACACTTCGGGCAAATTACGACCACTCTTTAAACCTCCTTTTAGGCAGCCAGAGTTTGATTGTCAGGAGCCCTACAAGGAACCCCCCGATATGGGCGAACCATGCAACCCCTCCCTGTGCTATGAGTCTCTGGCTTAAAATTCCATTGACGACCTGTATAATAGCCCAAAATCCAATAACTATCAAGGCTGGAATTTTAACAACCTGAACAAAGAATCCAAAAAATATTAGTGTATGCACCTTTGCATGAGGGAATAAAAGGATATAGGCTCCCAATACCCCGGCAACTGCACCGCTTGCACCTATCATCGGCATAGTTGACGCCGGAGATGTTATTGCATGTGAATAAGCAGCTATAATCCCGCTTACAAGATAGAATAGCAGAAATCTGAAATGGCCAAGTCTGTCTTCAATGTTGTTGCCGAATATCCAGAGATAGAGCATATTGCCACCAACATGCAATAATCCAGCGTGAAGGAACATAGATGAAAAAATAGTAAGGGCTGGATGCAAGCGCTGAGTCTTCTCTAAAGATATTAGATCAGAAGGGATAGCACCGTAATTATATACAATATATTTCTCGCCAGCAGGCGACATTAATTCCCAGATATAGACAAGAATGTTTATCGCAATTATCCCTATTGTAATAAATGGGAACGTGCGCGTTGGATTATCATCTTTAAATGGGAACAATTTTTACCAGTCCTTTGCTAATAATACTACATCAATTAATTCTTCATGGTCAAATCATGTGAACCTCTTGTTGAAACTCCTTATTTCATGCAACAATTACTTATGGAAAAATTAATCAGAGATGCTGCTTTATCCACGCCTGACCCGGAAAGAACATTTAAAAACCTCTTAACATTCTGCGATAGCAATCCCGACCATATAGAAAGGCTTTCAGCGAATCTAACGCCAATATCGCTGCTTTTCAGCTATAGCCAGTTCCTTGCAAGTTTCTGCATCTCAAATCCGGATATCCTTTTCGATGTAATTAAAGATATAAATACCCCTCTGGACAGGAGAATACTTTCGGCCTCTTTAAAAGGAAAAATTGCAGGCAGCAGCGAGCATATGAGGATTGTTCGTCAGTTCAAGAAGAAGGAACTGCTCAGGATAACACTGAGGGATATTCTTAAGAAGACCGACTTAACAGACATTATGCTTGAGCTTAGCATGCTTGCAGATGTGATTGTCGGTGAGTCATTAGAGCTTTTAAAGAGGATACTTAATGAGACATATGGCGAGCCCGGAGAAGATGCCTTTACAATTATCTCCCTCGGGAAGCTCGGAAGCGAAGAGCTTAATTTCAGCTCTGATGTGGACCTCATTTTTGCATATGGGACAGAAGAAGGAGAAACATCGGGTATAAGAACACTGCAGGGCATTAATGTGAACAGGATAAGCAACCATGAGTATTACTGCAAATTAGGAGAGAATCTCAACAAGTTTCTATCATTGAATACAGAGGATGGTTTTGTATACAGAGTTGATTTGAGATTAAGACCAGAAGGGCAAAAAGGCAGTCTGGCATTATCTATATCAGGCTATGAGACATACTATGAATCATGGGGCAGGGCATGGGAAAGGGCAATGCTCCTGAGGGCAAGACCAATAGCAGGTGATTTGATTCTCGGTGATAAATTTTCAGAGATGATAAAGCCTTTTGTCTATAGAAAATACTTAGACTTCAGTGCAATTGATGAAATAAGACAGATAAAAAGCCGGATAGATTCGGCATTTAAAAAGGATGATATAAAAAGGGGATACGGAGGAATAAGGGAGATAGAATTTTTTATTCATGCCCTCCAGCTCATTTACGCTGGCAAGGAACCCTTATTAAGGGAGAGAAATACCCAAAAGGCACTTCACAGGCTTCTGCAGAAAAATCTTATCGGTCAGGATGACTACTCCATACTTTTAGACAATTACAGATTTCTCAGAACTCTCGAACACAGGCTCCAGCAGATGAATGACATTCAAACACACAGCCTGCCGTCTGATGAAAACGAAATAAATGCACTCAGCAAAAAAATGGGCTTCCCGGGCAGGTCGACTTTTCTATCAGAGCTTGAACTCAGAAGGAATAAGACAAGAACCATCTACGACTCACTTTTCAGGGGAGGGGGGGAAGAGCGATCAGAGAGCGGGATACTCTTTGACGAGGAACTCTCAGACATAGAGCTTAAGGAGTATCTTAGCAGAATAGGGTTGAAAGATGTAGGTAAAGGTATACGTAATATCCAGCATATAAGGGACAGCATCTACCATTTCCAGACACTCAGAGGGAGGAGAATCCTCAGCGAGATACTTCCAGAATTTGTTGATGCAGCTATTAAAAGCAGTAACCCTGATATGGCGCTAAATCATCTGCAATCCTTTGCATCTCTGCTCAGTTTGAGAGAATCTTATCTCGATATCTTTAAGGAAAATAAAGACCTTATCCCCATACTTATAGATTTATTTTCACAGAGCGAATATATCTCAAAAACAATAATCAGAAGGCCTGATTACCTTGAACTCATAGGGCATGAAATAGTTCTTAAAAAGAGTCTCAAAACATTAAAGGCTGAACTAAAAGACAGTATCAAAGGCGGACAGACCACAGGAGATGCGATACGCCTTATGCGCCAGATTGAGGAACTGAGACTGGGATTGTTGTTTCTTCAGAAAAAGACAAACGTGATAGATCTCATTAAAGGGTTAAGCAAAACTGCTGAGGCAATACTGTTTGTTAGTATTGAAAGTACCCCCTTGCTAAAGGGCGGTGCGGGAGGATTACTCGCGATAATAGGCCTTGGCAAGCTCGGAGGCAGAGAGATTACATTCAACTCTGATATCGACATAATCTTTGCCACAGGAGAGGATGTAACAGAAGAACATACAAAAACTGCTGAGAGACTTTTAAGACTCATGATGTCATACACGCGTGAAGGGATTGCATATAAAGTTGATATGAGACTAAGGCCTGATGGCACAAAAGGCCCCCTTGTTTCATCCATAAGCTCATTTAAGGATTATTATTCAAAGAATGCTGCATTCTGGGAATTTCAGGCGCTCTTAAAGGCAAGGCCTGTTGGAGGAGATGTAAGGACAGGGCAGTGCTTCATTGATATGGCAAGGGATATTCTTATTAAACATGGCAATACGATAGCTGCTTCTGATGTAAGGGCAATGCGAGAGAGAATCCAGAGAGAACTCGCAAAAGAAACAGAAGGTTACGACATAAAACTCGGACCCGGCGGGCTTGAAGAACTTGAGTTTACAGTTCAATATCTTCAGCTTAGAAATTGTAATAAGTTTCCTTCTTTGCTTGTTCAGGGGACACTTAATGGCATAAAAAGATTGAGGCATGCAGGGGCAATAAAAGAATCAGAAGCAGATTTCATGAGAGATGTGTATATCTTTTATAGAACAATTGAAAGCTATCTGAGACTAAGAGAAAGAGATTTATTAAAGAAAACCGAGGAAGATATTTTAAATTCAACATCTGAATTTTTGGGATTAAGAGATAAAGATGAATTAATCGAACAGCTTGATAAAACAAGAGAGAAAGTAAGAAATCTCTATAATCTTTTGGTTGTTTAAAAAATTGGGGGAGGTAAAACAATGCACCTATTTATTAAGCTTTACCTATTAAGCTAAACTTTTTCTGTGCATAGGGTTGTTTGGCTGAGGGCATAATGGGATTACGATTGATAGAAACCTTACCGAAAAGAGATGAAATTCTAAGAAAAATGATATACTAAACATCAAGATGACTGTTACAGATATAGAGAAAAAGACAAAGCTCATAACTGGGAAAGACGGAAAACCGTTAGAGGTAATACTGCCTTATTCCATCTATAGACATCTTATTGAACTCGAAAGAAGTATGGAGATATTCAACCGCAGGGAAACGCAGGAGAGCATTAAAAGGGCAAAAGAAGATGTAAAACATGGCAGAGTAAAAACCTTTAGTGATGTTAAAGATGCTCTTAAATGGCTGGACAAGTAGAAATAGTTCTCACTGAAGAGTTCAAAAAGGCTTATAAAAAACTTCCGGAAAATATCAAAAGCAAGGTCAAGAAACAATTAAAGTTTCTGAATTATAATCCAGCCCATCCCTCTCTAAAAATACACAGACTGAATGACGAATGGGAGTTTTATGTTGATATTCATTACAGGTGTTTCTTCTTAAGAAAAGGCGGAAAGTTCACCCTTCTGACAGTCGGAAGCCACAGGGCAGTGGATAGATACAAAAAATATTAACATTATGGTTTGGAAGCGGTCACTGGTAATAAAAACCAGACCGAGGCTTGTGCCTGTCACCATATCCGCACAAATATGACAACATCGGGTATGATGAGGGAGAGATTTTTTGAGGTGATGGAGAAGGCGAAGTGAAATGAGCATTGATTATTTTAATTTAGATAAGGGAGATAAGGAGCATTTCGCTAAGCGAGTCTGTCAAACGATATGGGCGGGTAAACATATATCATCGTGGTTTTTCCTTAGAGACGCCGTAAGATCGTCTTTTCTATATTCATTTCATGCAGCATTAGAGTGGGTAAAGCTTTGTGAAAGAGGGAGAGAGAAATGTAATTCTCTCGCAGCACGTGTCCATATAGCAAATACAAATTACTCTTTAAAGCTCTCCGGCCCGCTTCTTTCAACAATTATATTATCAGCTACTTGTATTGAGGCATTTACAAGACATTGCTATGTTTCTGTTCTTAGATCAAAACATATATCTGACAAAACACTTTGCGACAATGTTTCCAAATTTGACAAGATGAAGCCAAAGCCGATGGCACAAATAGAAAGAATTGTCGGTGAGGTTAAAGCCGGAAAGATTTCAGAACCAATGAAAAACGAGATTGGTGATTTAGCCAAATTTCGAAACGACGTAATGCACAGCGACCCTATTTACCACACGCAGAATGCCGAACTTGAACAAATTAAACATGGTAAGGGAAGAAAGCCAAGGCGATATAAATATTACCCTGACGTAACCTTATCAAATCGGCCACTTAGGCTGACACATGCAATTCTTGCAACTATTACCCATGATGAATTAATCGAGCATATTCAGAATACTTCAGAAGATGCAAATATTTTAAAATTTCTTGAAGAAGTGGAGATGACTAATAGTGATAAAGGGTTAATTTGGGGATTTATGCCAGGGATAGAATATGAGCAGGCGAAGTTAATCGCAGAAAAAATGAACAGGATGAATAAAGAATTGAATAAGGTTACTCTTAAAGAGCAAATAGACTTTATAAGAGAAAATATATGAGTCAACCATACATCTGCAAGAAATGCGGTAAAGAGATGTGGTCTCTCAATGAGGTGGTTGAGCATTGGGGTGACATTTATTGTAAGCAATGTGCCGAAAGTCCCATTGCTGGGGAAACGCCATTTGAAAAGAAGCCAATAATTAATTGGAAAGCAAGCAATTGAAGCAAGTAGGGTCAAACCTTCATTATTCATTTACCTGAAGAAATAAATAGTTCCAGCGACAAAAGTGCCTCTTCCCGCATTTCGCCTTCAAGTGCGACATCTCCTCCGAATATCTGGGGTTCTGAAAGCTATGAAATCAGGTTAGATTAGCTAACCTGTAAAGCCCCATAACTTCATCTCTTAAAACAACCGCATCAACCTTATAACCTAATGCCTCGATATTTTCCCTGCCGCCTTCCTGCCTGTCAATGAGGCTTATAACCTTTACTATCTCAAGCCCTGCTTCTTTAGCCCTGTTAATTGCCTCTATTGTTGACTTGCCTGTTGTAATCACATCATCAACAATCACAACCCTGTCACCCTGTTTAACATCTCCCTCAATCCACTGCATTGTGCCGTGAGATTTTGCGGATTTTCTTACAACAAATGCCCCTATTGGTTTGCCTTTCAAATAAGAAGTGTATGAAACTGCATATGCAACAGGGTCAGCTCCGAGGGTAAGGCCTCCAATGGCTTTTACATTCAGGTCTTTTATCATCTCAAAAATAAGACTGCCGATCAGATGCATTCCTTCGGGATGAAGCGTCACTGCCTTGCAGTTGAAATAATAATTCGACATCCTGCCTGAGACGAGTTTAAATATTGGCTCTTCGCTGTACTTGAATGCCCTCTTGAGGATAAGCTCAATGAGTCTTTTCTTCATGGTGATTGAAAATACAATAAATATGAGGGGTTGTCAATGTCCACTGTCAATGTGTAAACTATAAAAGATTTTAAAAGCGAGGTGCATAAGATGCCAGAGATAATGGATGGTAAAAAACTTGCTGAAGAAATAAAGGCAGAGGTCAGAAAAGATGTCATGCTATTGAACGAGCGGGGGTTTGCTGTTGGACTTGCTGTTGTGCTTGTTGGTGACAATCTTGCATCCGAACAATACTTTCTTGCAATTTTAAGATCATGCAAAGCAGTTGGAATTACGGCATACAAACATAAATTCCCTGATAGTGTAACAATAAACGAACTCTTGAATGTAATTCACAGCCTTAACAGCGACGAAAGGATTAACGGTATCCTGGTCTTGCTTCCGCTCCCAAAGAGGATAAATCCAAGAAGGGCTATAAACTCTATCACTCCTGAAAAAGATGTTGACGGACTTGGTGCAATATCTGTCGGAAGGCTCGCAGCAGAGGAATCCACATTTCAACTTTTTAGAGAAGAGTATCGCGAGGCCATAGAGGAATGCAAGTTTATGCCATCGCTTTCAAGTTTTATTCCGTGTACGCCTTTTGGTGTTATAAGACTTCTCGAATTCTATGGTGTTGAGCTAAAAGGGAAGCATGCTGTTGTAATAAGCAAAAGCCTCGCTGTTGGCAAACCATTGTCTACTATGCTTCTCGTAAAAGAGGCAACAGTAACAGTATGCCACAGAGAGACAAAGAATCTTCCTGTCATAACAAAACAGGCAGATATCTTATGCACAGCAACAGGTCAGCAGGGGCTTATAAAAGGAGACATGGTTAAAGATGGAGTCATTATTGTTGACATTGGAATAAAGGTTCTTCCAGATGGCAGGATTGTAGGTGATGTTGATTTTGATTCTGTAAAGGACAAGGCATCCTTGGTAACACCTGTGCCTGGAGGTGTTGGGCCTGTGACAATAGCGATGCTTCTTGAGAATACTGTTAAGTCTGCCAGAAGGAGCAAATTCCTTAAAAGCCCCCTGATGATGTAGTCGGAGCAAAAAATTTTGCGCAAGGGGGGATGTGGGGGTGTAAGAGGCAAAAACCTCGGAGACCTGATTTATCAGGTCGAGAATGAGCGAAAATACTACATCCTTCCTTTAAAATAAATAGATAAATAAAAAGGCATCTATGGTTTTTGAAATATTAGCAAAAGACGCAAATGCACGCTCCGGATTAATAACAACACAGCGTGGTTTCATAAACACACCTGCATTCATGCCTGTAGGGACTCAGGCAACAGTAAAGGCAATGTCCCCTGACGAGTTGAAAGATATTGGTGCTGAAATTATCCTCTGCAATACATATCACCTCTACATAAGGCCGGGGCATAAAGTAATAGCATCTGCTGGCGGGCTGCACCGCTTTATGAACTGGCATGGCCCTATCTTAACTGATAGCGGCGGATTTCAGGTCTTTAGCCTCTCGGCCTTAAGAAGCATAGACGAAAACGGAGTTTACTTCAGGTCTCATCTTGACGGCTCAATGCATTTTATCGGGCCTGATAAGGCAATGGAGATTCAATCAGCCCTCGGCTCTGATATATGCATGGCATTTGATGAATGCACGCCATATCCAGCATCTTATGAATATGCGCTTAAGTCTCTTGAATTGACAACGAGATGGGCAAAAATAAGTAAAGAAAGGGTCAAAGGGTCAGAGGATCAGAGGGTCAAAGAACAAGCACTATTTGGAATAATTCAGGGTGGAACTTACAAAGACCTGAGAAGGCGAAGTTTAGAAGATCTCGTTGAGATAGGATTTGATGGATATGCAATAGGTGGGTTAAGCGTTGGGGAGCCAAAAGAAGAGATGTATGAGATAATAAACTTTATAGCGCCATTGATGTCAGAGGAGAAACCAAGATACCTGATGGGGGTAGGAGACCTTAAAGATATGCTTGTTGCTGTTGAGGCAGGATTTGACATGTTTGACTGTGTCATGCCAACAAGAAATGCAAGGAATGGCACACTCTTTACAAGCACAGGAAGGGTTAGTATAAAGCGGACAGAATATAAATCTGACAATGAGCCATTAGACAGAGAATGTGGATGTTACACGTGCAGGAATTTCTCAAAGGCATATCTAAGGCATCTTTTCCTCGCAAAGGAAATACTGTCGATGAGGCTTAATACGATACACAATCTTTATTTTTATCTCGACTTTTTAAAAAAAATGCGAGAAACTATTAAAGAAAAAAAATTTGGAGAGTTTAAGAAAAAATGGGAAGCATTACTCCAATAAATAACGCGCCTCAGATTAGGAGGGTTCTTCTTTATACCCTTATTCTGAATTCATCTGTTGCAGTAGCAAAGGTTATCTACGGATATATCACAAATTCAATTGCAATGACATCTGATGGGTTTCATTCTTTCTTTGACGGGATGTCGAATGTAGTAGGTTTAATTGGCATCTGGATAGCATATCATCCACCTGATGAAAAACATCCCTATGGACATAAAAAATATGAAACCATGTTCACAATCATCATTGCCGTGATGATATTTGCTACCTGCATTCAGATACTCAAACAGGTCTATCATTCTATAGTCGAATACCACAAGACAGAGGTTACCACAATAAGCTTTGCTGTGATGCTTATAACAATGGCAGTAAATATATTTGTAACGACATACGAATCAAGAAAAGGTAGAAAACTTAAGAGTGAATTTCTTATAGCAGATGCACTACACACTAAGAGCGACATATTAGCCTCTGTTGGTGTTATTGCAAGTCTTATCATTACAAAATCAGGTTATCGCATTGCAGATACAATTGCTGGCGCTGTAATAGTATTTTTAATAGCAAGAATCGGCTATGACATCCTGAAAAAGGCTTCTGATGTTCTGGTTGACACAATCTGCATCGATACAACAGCGCTCGAAATAGTGGTAAACAGCGTTGAAGGGGTAAAAGGATGCCACGGAATAAGGACAAGAGGGACAGAGCACTCGATCTATCTTGACCTGCACTGCGTTGTCGACCCAAAGCTTCCGATTGAAAAAGCCCACGAGATCGCTGATGCTCTTGAAGAAAAGATTAAAGCCAACTTCCCGGCAATTGTCGACATCGTCGTCCACGTGGAGCCGGAGGGGAATGATTGCAAGTGACATGCCTTATGAGCATGCAATTTCCACCACCTTCTCCCTCGCCTTCTCACCCCTGACAATCCTCACAGCGCTTTTCCTTACATTAAAATGCTCAGCTAATAACTCAATCAAAGCCTTATTTGCCTTTCCTTCAACTGCAGGCGCATTTACATAGACCTTGAACATGCCCTCGCTTTCTACAACTCGATTCTTCTTTGCATTCGGGATTACTTTGACTTTTATTTGTTTCATGCCTTTATTTTTATGCCATCACCATACTATTTTGATCTTCTCACACTATGTTTCTTAAACCACTCGACTGCATCTTGGAAAGAATGCTTGCCGGTTGCTACCTTAAGCGTAAATCCCTCAAGCGTATCCTGAGTAACTTCGAGAGAATAGCCATTCCTCTGAATAAAAATGCCTGTTGATGTTATGGCAGTCCGTTTATTGCCATCAATGAAAGGATGATTCTTTATTAGGGACTCCATCAGGGCAGCAGCCTTATGAAAAATATCAGGATAAAGATCCTTTCCGCCAAACGTTGTCTGTGGTCTTGATACAGCAGATGTGAGCAAACCTAAATCTCTGACACCGTGACTGCCGCCTGTTTCATCTATGAGCCTGCTATGGATAAAAAGTACCTGCTCTGGCGTCAGATATTTCATTTTTTGGCAAGTTCATTCAAAGCAGGTCGATATTTTTTGATGAAATCATTTACCTGAGAAACAAACTCTTTGTCTATTCCCTTTGGGTGCCGGCCTTTCTTAACAGGTTCAATCACAATCTTTGAATGCTCTTCATCAAGTTTTACGTCTACCGCAGTGCCTATTGAAAGGTTCAGCTTCTCAAGCACATCAGCAGGGATAGATATACCGCGGCTATTTCCTATCGCACATATCTTTCTATGCATAATCCACCTCCAATGCCTGTTATAACACAATTATAACATATCCCCTCTTGCTAAACCCTCGCCCTTCTCTTTAAAATGTCTTATGCCCTTGATAAAAATCCTTCCAACTGATTTAAGGAATAAGATTGCTGCTGGTGAGGTAGTTGAAAGGCCTGCATCTATCGTTAAAGAACTGATTGAAAACTCGATTGATGCCCAGAGCACTGAGATAAGAATCGAAGTTCTTTATGGCGGGAAACGAATGATAAAAGTCTCTGATAATGGCACAGGTATGGATAGAGAGGATGCACTTTTATGTTTTGAGCGGCATGCAACAAGCAAACTTAACACCGAGGCTGATTTATTCAACATCAGGACAATGGGTTTCAGAGGAGAGGCTTTGCCTTCAATCGCATCTGTTTCAAAGGTAAAGCTTATAACAGGGCTTAAAAGCTCTGAGTCAGGCATATCTATAGAAATAATAGGCGGGGAAAAAAGAGAGGTTAAGGATTCTCCTTTTTCAGGCACATCGGTTGAGGTTAAGGATTTATTCTTCAACACGCCGGCAAGAAAAAAATTTCTTAAGGCTAACAGCACAGAACTCTATCATATCATTGATGCTGTAACAAAAGAGGCGCTATCGCATCCTGAAATTGGTTTTGCTTTGATAACAGATAATCAAGAGGCAATGATTTTGCCAAAAGCATCGGGGTTCAGGGAGAGGATAATGCAGATATATGGAGATGAGTTTCTTTCAGGGCTTATCAAAGTTAACAATGTTTATGGTGGCATGAAGACAAATGCATTTGTCTCGAATGCAGAGAATTTCAGAAACAGCAGAGCGCATCAATTTATATTCATAAATAAACGGCCAGTAAAAGACCTGTCAGTCTCTCATGCTGTATATAATGCCTATGAAGGAGTCCTTCCAAAGGACAAACACCCTATATTTTTTCTTTTTATAGAGCTTGATCCCAAAAAGGTTGACTTTAACGTACACCCTACAAAAAGAGAGGTAAGATTTGAAGATAAGGAAAGCATTCATCGTTTTGTTAATGTCAGCATAAGGGATGCTGTAAAAGGAGAGAGGAAAGAGTACACAAAACAGTTTACAGAAATGCCAGGCCACATGCCTGCTGAGACTGTCCATTATGAGCCGGCAATCTCTCAGGCTGTCTCGGCAATTTCTGAAAATCTTGAACTTATTTATAAGCCGTCTTTACCCTTTATTTACCTTGGAGACACTTTCATTGCTGTCTCAGGAAAAGGTGGGCTGACTTTGATAGACCACCATGCTGCTCATGAACGAATACTTTATGAAAAGTTTTTAAAAAAGGCAGATTTGGATTCTCATCAACTGCTTTTCCCCCAGCAGATAAAGCTCTCGCATAAGGAATATAGGGTCATACTTGAGAATAAAAATCTGCTTCATGAATTCGGGATTGAGATTGATGATTTTGGACATGATACACTTATTATCCATTCACTTCCCGATGCTCTGGATGACGCTGATTTAAGGGGGATTCTTTCTGATGTCGCATCTGCAATCATTGAGGGCATTCATCCAGGCAAGTCTTTAAAAGGGGAACTTGCTGCAAGGATTGCATGCCATAAATCAGTGCGGGGGAAAGAAATATTGAATCAAGGAGAGTTCTCAAGGCTTCTTTCCGACCTCGAAAAAACTGAGCACCCTGACCAGTGCCCGCACGGAAGACCAACAAGGATCTTCTTTTCACTTGATGATTTAAAGAAGATGTTTAAGAGGAAGTAGCTCTGCATGCGCCTTTATCAAAGGGCTTGAGGGTAAAAGCCGGAGAATCGCTCTTGAAAGCTGTCGAACATCGGGCGTTGATAAAACAGCCAAGAGTAAACATAAGATTGCAAGAGAGCACAACAAGCATCTCTATTCATAACCTCCAATATGATTGAATCAGAGAAGAATAGCTCACCAGAAATTCGTTACACCCTCTATATTTTTAAAATGCTTGATATCAAACGTAGCCACTTTTTTAAAATCTTTTGCTTTTACATAGGCAATATTATATGCATCAATAAAGTCCATTTTCCCTAAAAAATAAAGATCAATCGCTTCTTTGACTCTTGAATGGTTAGCCACTTTAAGGTTTTTTGTTTCGAGAATCGTTTCGACCACTTCTTTTACTTCTGGTTTTGAAAAATTATAATATGACTCAAGCACCCAGACAATTTCGGCAATAACAAGATCGCTTGTTTCAAGCTTTGCATCTCCCCTTTCAGCTTTCTCAAAAAGCTCTCTGGCTTTCTGGTAAAGAGATTCGTCATCCCTGACAAAAAATCTCAGGAACACATTGGTATCAACAAAAACAGGGTCATCCACTCTTTAACCCCTCTTTTGCAATTCTCCGTGAAACAACCTTTTTCGTAAATCCCCTCTCATCTCCGATTCCAACTTTTCTGCCCTTAGCAATTCCTCCGAGACTGAGTATTGATTTCCTTTCCTTTTTTTTTAAAATCAGCATGTCGTCCTTCATTTCGAATTCAAGACTGTCACCTTCTTTTATGTGCAGGGTTTCTCTAAAAGGCTTCGGTATTGTCACCTGCCCCTTTTTTGTTATTGTTGGCATTTTCTTACCTCCAAAATAGTATTACTTATATTTTAGGTATTACCATTTTAAAAGTCAATCCTGCTATATTCGAACCTCCAGTTTCTGAATTGTTGTTACGCCACTCCTTGAACCTGAAAATTTTCAGTCAGGATAATAGGCTTTAATTATTGAGGAATTAATCTAAAATAGCCTTGTATCCTCAATTCCTAATCGTGTATTATTCCTAAATGGACTATAGACTGACAGAGAAGGTTAAGGCAGCAGGTTGAGCTGGTAAGCTGGGTCCGTCGGACCTGGAAAAGATTATCGGCTCTACAATGCAACCATTGAAGAAATCTGTGATTGTCGGACCAGGCGATGATGCAGGTGTCTATCTTCTTTCAGGCAAGCAGGCGATTGTAGAAACCGTTGACATAATAACTCCTGTTGTAAATGATCCGTTCACGTTCGGCGCTATAAGCGCTGCAAATTCTCTTAGCGATGTTTATGCAATGGGCGGGAAACCATTGACTGCACTTGCCTTAATAGGTTTTTCATCCTGTGATTTTGAAACCGATGTAATCACAGAGGTATTGAAAGGCGCAGTCAATACACTCAACAGGGCAGGTGTCTCACTGATAGGAGGGCACAGTTTTGAAGACCCTGAAATCAGGTTCGGGCTGTCTGTAACAGGGACTATTGATAAAAACAAAATACTCCGGCAGAAAGGCTCAAGGCCAGGTGAAATAATAATCCTTACTAAACCTCTCGGCATCGGGGTTCTCTCAACATCGCTAAAAGGCAGAAAGCTAAAGGATAAAGATATGGAGGATGCAGTTAGGTGGATGCTTACATTAAATGATAAGGCAGCAATAGCTGCTTTAAATGCAGGTGCAAGCTCTGCCACAGATGTCACTGGCTTCGGTCTGCTTGGGCATGCGTATAACATGGTCGAAGGGACAGGGGTTGATTTTGTGATAGAGCATAAAACCGTTCCTGTGCTTGGAAAGACGAGGGAGATGATAGACTCAGGCATGGTTCCCGAGGGTGCGTATAATAATCTTAAGTTTCTCGAGGGCAAAGTGGAATACCGTAATGACTTTTCTGAGGAGGAGAGACTCCTGTTAGCAGACCCACAGACATCAGGAGGTCTGCTTATAACCGTGAAAAAGGATAAGTTGAATGTTTTTAAGAAAATGAAGGTGCCATTCACTGTTATAGGCAAGGTTGAAAAAGGCAAGGGGAAAATCAAAATTTTATGATATGGTCATTAATTAAACAGGCATATTGTATTCAAAAGGGTAAAGGGAGAGGCGAAATTTTCTGTGCATAGGACAGGCAGGTGAAAAATTTTTATACGACACCTTATAAAAAAAGACCCTTTGAGAGATTTGAAGAAAACCATAATATTAAATAGATAGAGTTATGCCATATACTTATCCTGTCAATTATAAAAATTCTGAGACTGCCTGTCCTATGCACTTTTTTAAGTTATATGCCTAAGGGCTATTTAAATCTTGTCCTTCATGCACATCTGCCTTATATCAGGCATCCAGAACACGATTATTTCCTTGAAGAGAACTGGTTTTATGAGGCTGTCACAGAGAGTTATATCCCTCTGCTTGATATATTTGATGGCCTTATAAATGATAATGTTGAGTTCAGAATTACATTGTCTTTAAGCCCCACGCTCATTGAGATGTTTAATGACTCTTTGCTCAGGGAGCGGTGTCTGAGATACATAAACAATCTCATTGAGTTATCAGAAAAAGAGAGGCTGAGAACAAAAGGCGACCATTCGTTTGAACCTCTTGCAAGGATGTATAATGAGCGGTTCAAAAAGATTAAATCCCTCTACGAAGGATCCTATAAAAAAGACCTGACGTCTGCCTTCAGAAGGTTGCATGATACAGGGAAGGTTGAGATCATAACCTGTGCTGCTACTCACGCCTATCTCCCGATACTCAGCATTCAGCCCCAGGCTGTAAGGGCACAGATAAAGGTTGCAATAGCAAACCACACAAAAAACTTCGGCAAAGCACCTTCCGGCATATGGCTCCCTGAATGTGGCTATTCCCCCGAGATGGACGGATTGCTCAAAGAGGTTGACATAAGATTCTTTTTTATAGAAACTCATGGGATACTGAATGGTAAGCCAACACCGAGGTACGGCATATACAAGCCTGTCTCATGTCCTTCAGGAGTCATCGCGTTCGGCAGAGATATTGAGTCTTCAAAACAGGTATGGAGTTCTGTTGAAGGTTATCCAGGAGATTTTGTTTACAGGGATTTTTACAGGGACATCGGCTTTGATCTGCCACTTGATTATATCAAGCCGTACATACACCCTGATGGCATAAGAACATATACCGGGATAAAATACCATCGGATAACGGGTAAGACAGATAATAAGATGCCCTATGTCAGAGAGCTGGCAATGCAAAAGGCAGCAGAACATGCTGACAAATTTATTTTTAACAGGAAGCAGCATATAGAGTTTCTGTATGACACTTCAAGATTTAAACCCATAATCACAGCACCTTATGATGCGGAGCTCTTCGGGCACTGGTGGTTCGAAGGCCCGGAATGGCTCAATTTTCTTCTAAGGAAGGTGCAAAGCAACAAAGAGATATTTAGAACAGTTACACCCACAGAATATCTGAGTGAAAATTTAGAGCACCAGTGCATAAATCCTTCTATGTCGAGCTGGGGTTACAGAGGCTACAATGAGGTCTGGCTCAATAGCTCGAATAGCTGGGTTTACAGGCATCTGCACAAGGCGGCCGAGAGAATGACGGAACTCGCAAAAATATTTCCACGCGCTGAGGGGTTGCTGAGGAGAGCGCTGAATCAAGCTGCAAGAGAAGTCCTTCTCTCGCAGCATAGCGACTGGGCATTCATAATAAAAACAGGAGCGGCATCTGAATATGCTGTGAGAAGGATCAATGAACATATAGAAAGGTTTAACAAGTTATATACAGCAGCCAAATCAGGCATTATAAATGAGGCATGGTTGTCTGAGATCGAGGAGAGAGACCGGGTTTTCTCTGAAATAGATTACCGTGTCTATTCAGACCATGAAAGCAGTCTATCAAAAGGATAGGTCTTAAGGTACGACAGAAATTCATCCACTGCATGAGACGGAATTGCACTTTTCTGGGAAATTAAGGAAAACTCCCTTAGCATCTTCTCTTCCTTAAAGCTCAAAGGTTTCAGGGTTCCATATCTGATCTCTTTTCTTATTGCCCACCGGGATACAATAGCGATACCCATGCCGCTTTCAACTGATTCCTTTATTGCCTCTGTGCTGCCTAAGACCATAGAGATCATCATGTCCTGAGGGATAGTCCTGTATTTCCCGAGGTATTTCTCTATTACCTGCCTTGTACCTGAACCCTCTTCTCTGAATATAAATGGTTCTTTTGTAATTTCCAAAATAGATATGTTTTTCTTTTTTGCCCAGGGATGAAGGGGTGATACAATTAGAGTTAATTCATCTGCAACGAGTTTTTCCACAACCATCTTCTGCCTTGCCACATCGCCTTCCACAAGACCGATGTCAATATTACCTGCATTTAAAAGCTCTACAACCCTTTTTGTATTGCTAACAAGGAGGTGAACCTTTATCTTTGGATGGGTCTTCCTGAAGTCTGAAATGACCCCTGGCAAGAGATAATTTGCTATGGTTGTACTTGCCCCAATGCTTATACTGCCTTTTACAAGTCCTGTCATCTCACCAATATTTTTTTCAGCAGCAGCGTAAAGATTAAGTATCTCCTTAGCATATCGGTAGAGTATCTCCCCTGCAGGTGTGAGTGTCACCGTATTACTTGCCCTGTCAAAAAGTTTTGTCTCATAAATCTCCTCGATAGCCTGTATAAGGAGACTGACCGCAGGCTGTGTGAGATGTATTATCTCAGATGCCTTGGAAAAGCTTTTTGTCTCGGCAACTGTGCAGAAAACTTTTAATTTGTGGTCTTCCATTCCCATAATTTTGTCTAATTATAGAATAAAAGAAAAAAATAATTCAACTAACGGTCTTTGCTGCTTTTTTTGCGAGGGAATCTGCCTTTTTATTCTGTTCCCTTGGGATATGCTTGATGCTGTAATCTTTAAAAAATTTAAGGTGTGAGGTTACAGCGTGGTATAGTTCTTTCAACCTTTCATTCTTTACTTTATAAGTTCCATCAAGCTGTTTTACAAGAAGTTCTGAATCGAGAAAGATGCTGAGTTTTTTGATTCCGAGGGACCGTGCCTTAGAAAGTCCTCTTATAAGTGCGGTATACTCTGCGATGTTGTTTGTTGCTATCCCTATATATTCCGATATTTCGTATGTCTTGCCTTCAAAGGTAAGTATCACGCCGATGCCTGATTCTCCCGGGTTGCCGCTTGATGCACCATCACAATACAGAACCGCGTCCTTCATTCATTTTTTTCCTTCCAGTAGAGTATCCTTCTGCACTGGGGGCACTGAATTATCTCTTCATTCTTCTTTATCTCAACGAATATCTGCGGCGGTATATTCATATTGCAGCCCTGACAGATCTCATCCTTTACCTCTGTGACAGCAAGTCCCTTACATGCTTCAAGCAATGTCATATAGTCATTATATATTTCGGCGTCAACAGGTTTAACTATTTCCACCCGCTTTACTTTAAGGTCATTTAATTCTTTTTCTGCCTCGGCTATCTCTTTTTCCACCTCTTTTTTGAATGCCTCCGCCTTATCTTTTTCAGCTTTTATTTTAATCTCTTCTGCCTTTAGTGCTTTGCTTGTTGAGTCAATTTCTTCCATAGTAACGAGTATCTCATCCTCCATCGCATACCGTTCTTTTTCTATAGTTTCTATCTCCTTAAGATGTGCCTGGTATTCTTTATTGGTCTTTATCTCTGATGTGCGTGCTTTTATTTTTTTTATTCTCTCATTTATATCTTCAACCTCTTTCTCTTTGTCCCTTTTTTTCTTCTCGAGCAACTCGTATTTTTGTTTCTGCTTATCGTACAGGGATTGAACTTCCTTGAATGATTGATCAACAGCCAAGATTTTAGAGGGCATTGTATTAATAATAGTTTTTTTCTTGAGGATAGCAGAATCTATCTTCTGGAGCTCAATGAGCAATTTTATATTCTCCTTCACGCAACCTCCGCTCTTTCAAGTTAAGAGTTTCCCGCACGAGGCGGGTTCGCTCTCCTCATCGAGTCGCCTGAAGCGACCCGGGGCGAAAGAGTTATGAGTTGAGAGTTTTAACTTTCAACTTTTTAACTTCGAACGTTTAGCTCTAATTTCGCTTAACGAAATCTGTTGGTGGGCCCACCAGGACTCGAACCTGGGACCAACCGGTTATGAGCCGGTAGCTCTACCAACTGAGCTATGGGCCCTCAAGAAAGTTCAAAATTTAAAATTGTGGAATCCCTCAACTTTGAACTTTTAATTTTAATTTTTTAATTGAATTTTGGTCAAGTGCTTTGAATAAAGATCCTTAACCACTTGCTCCTTGAAGGGTGTTTTAGTTTTCGAATCGCACCTACTTCTATCTGTCTTATCCTCTCTCTTGTGACTTCAAACTCCTGCCCGACTTCTTCGAGGGTCTGCGGAGCGTCTTCTCCTATGCCAAATCTCTTCCGTATAATCTTTTCTTCCTTAGGGCTGAGAGTGCAGAGTGCACTGCTTATCTGATTTTTCAGGTCATCTTGTATTGCAGCATCAAGTGGTGAAAGTGTGGTTTTGTCTTCAATGAAATCACTGAGATGGCTGTCTTCTTCGTCTCCTATGGGTGTCTCAAGCGATATAGGCTCCTTTGATATTTTCAGAATGCCTTTAACCTTTTCTATCGGCAGCCCCACTTTATACGCAATCTCTTCAGGTACGGGCTCTCTCCCGAGTTCCTGCACAAGCACTCGCGTTGCCCTTGTTATGCGATTCATGGTTTCAACCATATGGACAGGGATTCTTATTGTCCGGGACTGGTCTGCGAGTGCCCTTGTTATCGCCTGTCTTATCCACCATGTAGCATAAGTACTAAATTTATAACCTCTCTTATATTCAAACTTATCACATGCCCTCATCAAGCCTATATTGCCTTCCTGAATCAGGTCGGAAAAACTAAGCCCTTTCCCCATATATTTCTTTGCTATGCTTATGACAAGCCGCAGGTTAGCCTCTATAAGCGCCCTCTTTGCCTCAAGAATTTCTTTCTCTCCTTCAAGGAGAAGTTTAAGTGTCTGTTTCATTTCTTCTGACTTAATACCGAGTATACTCTCTTTGTTTGCTATTTCCGTCTTGCACTCCCTATAGGCATTAAGAAGTGTGTTTATGTCACCCTTCAAAGCATTATTAATTTTTTTGGTGCCTTTATTCCCCAGCTTTTCAATGTCAAGTCCACGCTGTTTAATCTTTTTCTTAAGGAGAGCCATTTGCTTATCCATCTCATCGATCTTGAGTATTGTCTTTTTTATCTCCTCAGAAAAGGTAAGCACAGAATCCTCTTTCAACCTCAGTTCATTCATCTTATTCAGTATCTGAGTCATATTATCTTCAAGCAGCCGGGATATTTTTTTGCTTGCTGAGGTGCCTTCCACATCCAGTCTCTTTAGATATGTCTTTCTCTTTTCATACAGTTTCTTTATCAGGGTTGTTATCCCACAAAATCTCTTCTTTTCGATAAGAAGGTCTTCCTCGAATGCTTCTTCCCCATTCTGTATTATCTCTGCCAGTGGAGCCTCCCCTTTTTCGATAAGCTCTCCGAGCGCAATAAGCTTTTTAAGTGTGAATGGGATCGAAAAAATAATCTCTGCTACTTTTTTTCTGCCGCTCTCAATCCTTTTTGCTATCTCTACCTCTCCCTTTTTTGTGAGGAGAGGGACGCCGCTCATCTCTTTAAGATATATCTTTATTGGGTCATATTCCAGATCTGAAAAATGGGTCTTTCCCTTTGCTTCTTCGATGAATTCTTCGTCTAAAACATCCTTTAATAGAGCAATCTCTTCTTTATCGTCATCTCCTTCAAAATACTTGGGTTGTTCTATCATCTTACCCCCTTAGACGGATCTTGCTATTTTTTGTTTTTCTATTAGCAGACTGCTTAAAAGCCGGAGGTCCCCTATGCTTCTTGCCTCTTTTATTTTTTCCTCAAGCTCGAAGTGTGCTATCTTTTTAAGGCAGTCCCCGATGTTCTTATCAACATGTTCAACATCAAACCCCGGATTAAGTGAAAGCCTTGTAATGAGTGCCTTTTCTTCGTCTGATAATATATTGAGCATGGTATTCATATCCAGGCTATTATTATAGGCTAAAGATTTAATTTTTTGGAAAATTTTCTTTACTGCGGGCGTATGCATGCCGTCTATATTGAGGTTTTCAAAAACATGCCTGGCCTTTTCCGGAAATGCAACAATGGCACTTAAAAGCAGAACATCCTCGTTACAGGGCAAGTTAGGGGCATTTGAGACAGCAGCCGTAGTGCCCACTGTGAGCTTCTGTCCATATTTTTTAGCTTCACCCCTGATTACAGACTCTCTTATCCCTGATTTTTCTGATAGTTCTCTGAAAAGTTCCTCTCTCAGGATTAAATCTTTTGCATTGTCTATTATTCCAATAGCAGCCCTGATATTATCCGCCTTTTCTCCTTTCAGGCCGAGGATAAAATCAACTAAGGACTTTGCCTTTGATAGTTTAGCCTGAAAAGCATTGCTGTTATTTTTCCTGAGGAAACTGTCGGGGTCATCTCCTTCCGGCAATAACAACACCTTACTTCTAAAGCCATACTCGTAAAGGAGGGCGATAGATCTCTTTGCAGCAGCAACCCCTGCGGCGTCGTTATCAAAAACCAGCAAAACCTTCTTTGTAAACCTTCCGAGTTTCTGGAAGTGGCCTGTTGTCAATGCAGTGCCGAGAGGGGCAACCACATTTCTGAAACCATGCTGGTGGCACATGATTACATCGAGATAACCTTCAACGATCATTACATAATCCTTTTTTCTGATTTCATCCTTTGCAATGTTTAGACCGTAAAGGGTTTCACCTTTTTTGAACAACAGAGTCTCGGGAGAATTCAGATACTTCGGCATGGCATCATCTATAGCCCTGCCGCCAAAAGCAACTGTATCTCCCTGGATATTAAGTATAGGGAATATGATTCGATTCCTGAAAATATCGTGCAGCCCTTTTTCTCCACTAAAGATAAGACCTGATTGGGCAATGATGGAATCCTCAAATCCTTTTGCCTTTAGGTGTCCATACAAAGCCTTCCACTCCTTATTTGCATATCCCAATGAAAAGGCTTGCAACATCTCCTCTTTTATGCCCCTTTGGGCGAGGTACGAAAGGGCTGTCTTTGACCTCTTAAGATTTTCTATAAAGGTATTGAGCGCCTCTTTCTGAATCGCGTAAAGCCTTTCTTTTTTTTCAGCTAAATCATTTTCGAGTCTGTATCCGGAGAGTTTTATGCCGGCTTTTTTTGCAAGCAGTTTAATCGCTTCCTGAAAATTCAGGTTTTCATACTTCATCACAAAACCAAAAATGTCCCCGCCAGCTCCGCACCCAAAACAATGGAATATCTGTTTGCCCGGGCTCACCATAAATGACGGGGTCTTTTCTGAGTGGAAAGGGCATGGTGCTTTATAGTTCTGGCCTGACTTTTTGAGCTCAATATAGTCTGATATCAGTTCGATTATATCCAGACGTGATTTTATATCTTCGAGAAGACTGTCGGTTTTCATAAATTTAGCGCTGGAGCTCAGAAGTTCTGAAGTTTTAAAGCCTCAAAAACTTCCGAGCTTCTGCCCTTTTGCACCTCTGCTCTAATTCCTGCCAACCCGTTTAAATCCGGAACACTCAAGTATTTCAATAGATGTATCTTTAGAGACTTCATCCAGGAGCAGATTCAAACCGAGATTGTCACTCGATATATGGCCTGCGATTACAACATTGAGGTGGCTCTTTTCCGCCTCTTTTCTATGCTCCTCGCCAAGGTGCATTCCCACAATTGTGTTCACTCCGCTTGCTGTCAGGCTTCCGAATATCTCTTTTGAGCCTTCTGTTCCGCCTGTCATGTCAACAAAGATTTTGCCAGCCTTCCTGTTTTTAGAACCAATCAATATTTTGGGGCCTGCACCATTATAGCTGGCGGTTTTATATTCAGAAATGCCTTTCAGAATATCAAGCACATCTGAAATCCTGTAAGGCTTTTTTTCATCAAAAAGTTTTTGCAAATATGTAGCAACCATATTGTCTGCGGGGGTATGAAGACATATAAATGGGATTCCCAATAGTTTTGCAGCATCAACTGCCCTTGTGTGGTTAACGGGCATCAGCCTTCTTTCGATCTCTTTTATCCTGCCTTCCATAAGGTCTTCTGCTATGTTTATAGGTACGCCGAACCGGTTAAGTATGTCTGACTGCATCTGCATAACGGAATAGAGGTTTGCGTACGCCCTGCCTTCTGGATGATGGGAGATAAGCAGGTCTATGTCTTTCCCCTTTACCTTCAGACTCTCAGCAAGGAGCACCTCTCCTACCTCTATATCTATACCGACAAGTGCAGACTTTATTTTCTCTTCACCTGTGCCGTTCAATATCCTCGAGTCAGAATAGGGGTTTTGAAGGGTTTCGTTGTCGAAAAATTCTTTTTCATCCTCTTTGAGTTTTTCAAAGTCTTTTTTTCTTGCCTCAAGTTCTTTTGCAACAGCATCTTTCCCCCGCGGGTCGTTTTCAATGCCTGTGGATATTGCCTTATTATAGAGTTCTTTAAGAGTCAATTTTGGATCCTTTCGTGTTTAGTGAGTCTATTTTATTTTGTTTCCTTTTTGTTTGTCAATTGAGTGCCAGAAACAAAGGTCTTAAAAATCCTTGACATTGGCAGTATTTTTAAGTAATGTAAGTAAGTGCTAACATAATATGAAAACGAGAGACACAAAAAATAAGATTTTAGAGGCAGGGTTGAAACTCTTCTCGGAGAAGGGGTATCTTGGTGCTACAACAAAAGAGATAGCAAAAAGGGCAGGTGTTGCAGAACTTACGCTTTTTAGACACTTTTCTTCCAAAGAGAAACTTTTTGAAGAGATGGTAAACAATTACTCTTTCCTTCCAGCCTTAAAAGGCATGCTCCCGGAATTAAAGGATATGGATTACGAGGATGCCCTCTCAGAGATAGCCAGGAGGTTTTTAGAAAGGTTATCAGAGAGAAGGGGTTTAATAAGGATAATGCATTCAGAGATACACCATTATCCATCGAAGGTTAAGGAGATTTATCACAACTTTATTGATGAGATATTCAAGACACTGGCAGCATATTTTAAAGAATTGCAGGGCAGGTGGATTCTGAGGGATTTTAATCCAGAGCTTGGCGCACGGGTTTTTCTCGGGATGTTCTTTTCTTATTTTAATGCCCAGGAACTCATGGTGCGTAAAAAATACAGGTTCATCGATACTGAAAAGGTAGTCAAAGAATTTGTGGGAATCTTTGTCAATGGGACTTTGAGATGAGTTCAAAATACAGTAACCAGGGGATGATATATATGAAAAGGGCAGGTTTTGTTTCGGTCGGTTGTGTATTGGCTTTTTTGTTAGTCCTTCTGAAATCTAACAGTCTTGCAGCACAGGAGTATTCACTTGAGGACTTCTACAGGTTTGCTCTTGAACGGGCTGAAAGAATAAAGCTATCAGAAGAAGACCTCTATATCGCAGAGAAGGCAAAGGATAAGGCGTTGGCCGGCCTTTTACCAACGCTTTCTGCCTTTGGAAATTATACGAGGTATACCGAAAACAAAATTTCCTCTACAGGCTCGGTCATTCAGCCCAATACTTCTACAGCGTGGGGTGTGAGGCTTGACCAGTCATTCTCTCTAAGCGGGAGAGAGCTTACCGCCTTTAAAATCTCAAATAAGAATATTGAGAGAAGCGAATATGATCTCTACGCTGTAAGGGAGTCTTATCTTTACAGTGTCGCCTCTGCTTACTATGATGTTCTTCGTTCGAAGAAGGCTGTAGAAATCGCGAAAGCAAACATTGAGAGATTAACAAAGCACAGGGATGCTGCTGCTATAAGACTTAAGGTCGGAGAGGTTACAAAAACCGCACTTCTCAGGGCAGAGGCAGAGTTATCAGGGGCGCAATCAGAAGAGATTAAGGCAAAGAATAGTTTAGCCCTTGCAAGGGCAGTTCTCGCAAGGGTAGTAGGAATCAATGAAAGTTATGATGTTAAAGAGACGGAAGACAGCAGTCAGCATATAGTGAACATTCAGGGGGCTGAAACAATCGAGTCCTTCAAACAGGTAGCCTTATCGGAAAGGGCTGAGCTTAAGAGTCTTGGACTCCAGAAAAAAATTGAAGAAGAACAGGTTAAATATACACGGGGTTCCTACTGGCCGACACTTTCTATTGAAGGGGTGTATTCAAGGAATGAAGATGACCCAGCCTCGACATTTCTTAATAGAGAAAGCATATACGGAGGTCTTACGCTAAACTTCTCGTTTTATGAAGGGGGCTTGAGAAAAGCTGAGGTGAGAGAGGCAGAGGCGAAACTCAGGCAAACCGAACTCATTTATGAAGATTTAAAGAAGACAATAAATATAGACGTTGAAAGTGCCTATCTTGACATTGTGACCCAGAAGGGAGTTTTGAAATCCCTCGAAGACCAGGTTATGTTTGCAAGAGATAATTATAACGCCATCTCCAGGCAGTTTGAGTTCGGTCTCGCAAACAGCGTAGATGTAATGGACGCCAACACCCTGCTTGTTACAGCGGAAAGGCAGCTTGCTGATGCAAGATATAACTACCAGTTATCTGTTCTCAGGTTGAAACGGGCAACAGGAACGCTTTTAAAAGCAGTATACAGTAAACAGTAGTCAGCATACAGGAGGGGAGAATGGGAATTTATTCAAGTTTTCAGGATTTAATTGTATGGCAAGATTAGTACGCAAATTAAATATGGAGCACATTAAAATGAAAATGGGAGTGTCATCATTTGTTTTTTTCTGTCTTCCGTCTTTTGTTCTCTGTCTTGTGTTTTTGCCAGCCTGTTCAAAGGGAAAAACAGGACAAGAGGTAAAGAAGGCTGCAGTGCCTGTAACAGTTGGTACAGTGATTCAAAAAACAGTTCCGGTGCAATTGCGTGCCATCGGTAATGTTGAAGCTTATTCTACTGTGCAGATAAAGGCACGAGTTGGCGGTGAGTTAACACATGTATATTTCAGGGAAGGGCAGGATGTTAATAAGGGAGATTTGCTTTTTACTATAGACCCGAGACCTTTTAAAACAGCGCTTGAATCCGCAAAGGCTAATCTCTTGAGGGACACCGCTCTTTCCAAAAAGGCAGATGAAGATGTACAGCGGTATACTGAATTATATCGTGAACAACTTGTAAGCAAATCCCAGTATGAGCAGATTGTTGCCAATGCAGAAGCCCTCAGAGCCACTGTTGAGGCTGACGGGGCTGCTTTGGAAAATGCCAGATTACAATTGAGCTATTGTTCAATATACGCTCCGATATCAGGCCGCACAGGAGGCATGCTTGTAGACAAAGGAAATCTGATAAAGGCTAATGATGACAAGCCCATGGTTGTTATAAACCAGATTCAGCCTGTATATGTAAGCTTTTCTGTGCCTGAGCAGAATCTTTCAGAGATTAAAAAATATATGTCAGGCGGAAAAGTTAAAGTTGAGGCTTATCTTTCCAGAGAGGACAGTAAGGCTGAAGAAGGGGTGCTTACCTTTATTGATAACAGTGTTGATGTTACAACAGGGACAATAAAACTGAGGGGCACATTTGCAAATAAAGGAAAGCACCTCTGGCCAGGACAGTTTGTTACTGTCCGAATTACCCTTTCAAACATTCAAGATGCAGTGGTAGTTCCAACTCATGTCATACAGACAGGACAGCAGGGGCAGTATGTTTTCATTGTAAAAGGAGATATAGCAGAGCTTCGCCCTGTTGCCACAGGCATCACATACGAGGATATGACAGTCATCGAAAAGGGACTAACAGTGGGTGAGCAGGTGGTTACTGATGGTCAGATGAGACTCATGCCGGGTGCTAAGGTAGAGATTCGCAAGCCAGGTCAATCGGCTGGAGGCAAGCATTAATAATTATGTTATTAATCGGCAGATATCTTAAAGAACTTTTAATAGCTCTTGTAATGTTTTTCTGTTCTGTCATTCCCGCAGTTCTTAAGCGGGAATCCAGAGAAATAATATGGATTTTCCTGTCAAGCCGGAAAATGACGACATTAAAACAGAGGCTGCTATGAGCATTTCTGACCTCTTTATAAAACGCCCAATTATGACCAGCCTGGTCATGCTTGCGGTGATGATCTTTGGAGTCTTTGCTTATAACACATTGCCGGTTAATGATTTGCCGAGCATTGACTTTCCGACTATCCAGGTGAATGCTAATCTGCCAGGGGCAAGCCCGGAGACCATGGCCAGCGCTGTTGCAACTCCGTTGGAACGCGAGTTTTCAACTATTTCAGGCCTCGAATCCATGACCTCGACAAATGGCCAGGGTATTTCAATTATAACCCTTAAGTTTGTACTTGAACGCGACATAGATGCCGCGGCCCAGGATGTACAGGCAGCCATATCAAAGGCAGCGCGTCAACTCCCTCAGGATATGCCGAGTCCGCCTTCGTATAGGAAGGTAAACCCGGCTGACCAGCCTGTATTATTTTTGGCCCTTAGCTCGCCGACACTCCCTCTGTCTGAGGTTAACGAGTTTGCTGACACTATCATTGCCCCGCGTATCTCGATGATAAGCGGTGTTGCTCAGGTGTTGGTTTACGGCTCACAAAAGTACGCAGTGCGAGTGCAACTCGATCCTCAGACATTGGCAAGCCGGAAGATAGGCATAGATGAAGTTGAGTCAGCTTTAGCGCGTTGGAACGTGAACCTGCCGACAGGCGGGATGCAAGGCAATAAGCAGGCATTCACCATTCAGGCAACAGGGCAACTTTACAATGCAGAGGCATTCAAGCCGATGATAGTCGCATACCGTGATGGTTCGCCAGTTCGTCTGCAGGACATTGCAAAGGTAACAGATAGTGTAGAGAATGATAAAATCGCTGCGTGGTACAACAGTGGAGGCAAGTCAACGAGGGCAATTGTTCTGGCTATTCAGCGCCAGCCCGGCACTAATACAATTGAGGTGGTAAACAGCATCAAGCAGCAAATCCCGGGTTTCCGCAGCCAATTGCCTGCTGCTGTTCAACTTAATACCCTCTTCGACCGCACAGAGTCAATCCGTGAGTCGGTTGCAGACGTTAAATTCACTCTGATGCTTACAATCGCTCTGGTTATTATGGTAATCTTTCTCTTTCTTCGTAACCTGTCGGCCACAATCATACCAAGCCTTGCTCTGCCGCTGTCTATCATCGGTACGTTTGCTGCCATATACGGCTTTGGTTTTTCGGTTAACAATATAACTCTGATGGCACTCACGCTGTCGGTAGGTTTTGTGGTGGACGATGCTATAGTCATGCTCGAAAACATAGTCCGGCATATGGAGCACGGCGAGAAACCAATGGAAGCAGCCTTCAGGGGCTCTAAGGAAATAGGGTTCACAATACTTTCTATGACGTTATCATTGGTCGCTGTTTTTATCCCGGTCCTTTTTATGGGCGGTATGCTCGGACGGATGCTCCATGAGTTTGCTGTCACGATTACTGTTGCGATTCTCATCTCTGGCGCTGTATCGCTTACGTTAACCCCCATGCTCTCAAGCCGTTTCCTGCGGCCTCTGGCAGAGAAAAAACATGGCGGACTCTATAATTTCATAGAGCGATTTTTTCAGGGTATGCGCCAGCTTTATGAAAAAACCCTGTCGATGGTGCTCAAGTACCGTCGAACCATAATAGCAGTCACTTTTATTATGACTGCAGCTACAGTATGGCTTTTTACAAAGATGCCCACAGGTCTTTTTCCGTCTGATGATATTGGAGGTATAATCGCTATTACTGAGGGATCTCAAGGAATATCTTTTGAGGATATGAAGAGGCATCAGCAGAAACTGGCAGAGATAGTTCTTCAGGACACTAATATTGAAGCATTCATGTCATCTGTTGGCGCGAGTGGAATACGCGTAGGCTCTAACAGTGGGTTCATGTTCATAAAACTTAAGCCTCACCGTGAGCGTAAACTGAATGCAGACCAGATAATCCAGAATCTCAGGCCTAAGGTGATGGGGGTTCCGGGTGTCATGATGTTCATGCAGAACCCGCCGCCAATCCGGCTTGAGGCAACTCTATCCAAGGCACAGTATCAGTTTGTGCTTCAGAGTCCTGATACAGACGAGCTTTACAAACACGCAGCAGATTTCGAGATGAAGCTGAGGGGACTGCCGATGCTTCAGGATGTAACCAGCGACCTACAGATAAATAACCCTCAGATTAACCTGGATATTGACAGGGACCGTGCCGCGTCTCTCGGTATCACAGCCGAGCAAATCGAGGACTCTCTGTACTCTGCATATGGCGCCCGGCAGGTCTCTACAATATATTCTCCTGCAAACCAGTACAAGGTAATTATGGAGTTGGAACCTCAGTATCAGACGAACCCGTCAGCTCTAAACATGCTCTATGTCCGTGCGAGCAAAGACCAATTGGTTCCGCTTTCTTCTCTGGCAACTATGAAAAAGGGGCTGGGCCCGGTGTCTGTTAACCATCTCGGCCAGATTAACGCTGTAACAATCTCCTTTAATCTCAAGCCAGGCACTCCTCTGGGTGATGCAGTGGCAGCTGTAGAAAAGGAGGCAAAGGCCCTGCCATCCTCAATTACTACTGGTTTTCAGGGAACAGCGCAGGTCTATCAGGCTTCAACCAAAGGTCTTGCTATGCTCCTGATACTCGCTATTGTTGTGATTTATATCGTGCTCGGTATTCTTTATGAGAGTTACATTCACCCTTTAACTATTCTCTCTGGCCTGCCGTCAGCAGGCTTTGGAGCGCTGATCACCCTCTTGATTTTTGGCAAGGATTTGAACCTGTACGCCTTTGTCGGGATAATAATGCTTGTTGGAATAGTGAAGAAAAATGCCATCATGATGATAGACTTTGCTTTGGATGCCCAGCGTAGCAGAGGGAAAAAACCGATGGATGCGATTTACGAAGGCGCTATTATCCGTTTCAGGCCTATCATGATGACAACGATGGCAGCGCTTATGGGCACACTGCCGATAGCCATCGGATTCGGCGCAGGAGCAGACGCACGCCGCTCTCTCGGACTTGCTGTTGTTGGCGGATTAGTTGTTTCCCAGCTCCTGACCCTCTATATAACACCGGTTGTTTATTATTATATGGACAGGATACAGGAAAAGGCACGCGGCTGGTTTGTGAGGCGTAAGCGCAGTAAAGACACGATAAAAACCTGAACAAAAATATAGTGTGATAATTGCAAAGTGTGAGATGATATTAATATGAAAGTGATTATGCCGATTATTTTATTGTTGATAGTCCCTTTTAGGGCAGAAGCCGGGGAAATCATAAAAAAGGGAGAATTGCTTACTCTGGAGAGATGTATAGAAATAGCCGTAAAAAAACAACCGAACATCGTTGCTGCTGTAAATACAGCGGATGTGAATCAAAGCAAGGTCAGCGAGGCAAAGGCAAATTATTATCCGCAGATAGATTGGTCATCAGGCTACAGCAGAACATCTTCTTCTGACCAATATTCAAGCAGTGTCACTCTAAAACAGAACATCTATGATTTTGGGAAAACTTCAACACAGGTAAATATCCAGAGTCTGAACCTGGATTCATCAAAATCGGACCTGGAGAATATAACAGCGCAGATAATCCTTAATGTAAAACAGGCATACTATGGAGTATTGCAGGCAAAAAAGAACAGGGATGTTGCAGATGAGACCGTCAAACAGTTTAAGAGCCATCTTGAACAGGCAAAAGGGTTTTATGAGGTCGGCACAAAACCAAAGTTTGATGTGACCAAGGCTGAAGTCGATCTGAGCAATTCCAGACTGAACCTTATTAAGGCAACAAATGCATTCAAGGTGGCAATAGCAACGCTTAACAATGCAATGGGTGTGCCTGAAGCCCCTGAATACACTGTCGAGGATAATCTTTCATTCAAGGAATATGGAATAACCTTTGAAGAAGCGATCGATAGGGCTTATAAGAACAGACCTGATCTTGCATCAGTAGTTTTTAAAAGAGAGGCAGCTGAGAAATCTATCAAACTTGCAAATACAGGATACTATCCTGTGGTGGCAGGCAATGCAGCATATAACAGGTCAGGAGAGAAATTTCCACTCAGCGAGGGGTGGGACGCAGGGGTAACCTTGTCATTCCCTATATTCAGCGGTTTTTTTACAAAGTATCAGGTTGAAGAAGCAAAAGCAAATCTTGATGTCTTTAAGGCAAATGAAGAACTGCTGAGGCAAAATATTTTTCTTGAAGTCCAGCAGGCATATTTAAATCTTAAAGAGGCAGAGGAAAGGATTCCGGTAGCAGAACTTATTGTGAAACAGGCAGAGGAAAACCTTGAACTTGCTAATGGCAGATATGCGGCAGGAGTTGGGAATCCAATCGAGGTTACCGACGCGCAGGTGGGAATGAGCAATGCGAAGTCATCGTATATACAGGCACTTTATGACTACAAGGTTGCACAGGCAAATCTTGAGAAAGCAGCGGGGATAAAATGAAAAAGATATTGATCGGCATCTCCTTCGTAATATTGATTGTAATAACAGCATTCGTTTTTCTCAGAAATAAAGGGAACGGCATAAAGTATGGGACTGAAAAGGTTACGAAGGGAGATATAGTCACAACCGTTACCGCAACCGGCACGGTTAATGCGGTAACAACAGTTCTCGTAGGCACACAGGTTTCAGGCACAATAAAAAACATTTATGTCGATTTCAATTCGCCTGTAAAAAAGGGACTGTTAATAGCCATGATAGACCCAGCTACATTCGAGGCGCAGGTGGAGCAGGCAAAAGCGAATCTCCTTTCGGCTAAAGCCAATCTCGAGAAGGCAGAGGCAGCGCTTGTCGATGCAAAAAGGACGCGGGACAGGAATAAAGAACTTTTCTCAAGGAATCTTATTGCACGCAGTGATCTGGACACAGCAGAGACGAATTATGAAACGTCAAAGGCCCAGATGAGTGCGGCGAAGTCCCAGGTTGCACAGACAGAGGCTGCATTAAAAAATGCACAGACAAATCTCGGATATACGAGAATACTCTCGCCTGTTGACGGGGTTGTCATATCGAGAAATGTGGATGTCGGGCAGACCGTTGCAGCGAGTTTTCAGACCCCCACACTCTTTACGATAGCCCAGGACCTTACAAAGATGCAGATAGATACAAATGTGGACGAGGCTGATATAGGCAATATAATGGTAGGGCAGGATGTTGAATTTACTGTTGATGCATATCCTGATACTACTTTCAAAGGCAGGGTATGGCAGGTTAGAAATGCTCCGATAACCATACAGAATGTTGTCACTTATGATGTTGTGATAAAAGTTGACAACACAGAGCTTAAGCTCAAGCCAGGGATGACTGCAAATGTGTCTATAATCGTTGCGACAAAAAAGGATGTTCTCAAGATACCCAATGCTGCCCTGAGATTCAGACCCACAGAGAAAGTTGCCGCATTACCTGAGAAAAAAGGGCCAGGCGTCTGGATAATCGAAAACAATAAACCTAAACGCATAAAGGTTGTTACAGGCATAAGCGATGGAAACTATACTGAACTCGTTTCAGGTGAGATAAAGGAAAGACAGGAAGTCATAGTCGAATCTTTTGTCAAGTCAAAGGGGCAGCCTTCATCTGGCCACGGCCCGAGATTCTTCTAAAACATGGCATTTATTGAAGCAAAGGGGATAAGCAAGGTTTACCGGCTTGGAGATATTGATCTGAAGGCACTCTGCGAAGTGTCTGTGACAATAAAAAGGGGAGAGTTTGTCGCTATAATGGGGCCCTCGGGTTCAGGTAAGTCAACCTTTATGAATATCCTCGGATGTCTCGATAAACCGACAGGAGGTCAATATTTTCTTGAAGATATAGATGTTGGCAAACTTGACAGGGACGAACTCGCCAGCATAAGGAATAAAAAGATTGGTTTTGTCTTCCAGGGATTCAATCTCTTGCCGAGGACATCAGCACTTGAAAATGTAGAACTACCACTTCTCTATAACGGCATATCAGCTAAAGAGAGAATGGAAAAGGCAACTGAGGCTTTAAAAAATGTCGGGCTTGAAGGAAGAGGAGGGCATCATCCCAACCAGCTTTCAGGCGGTCAGCAGCAAAGGGTCGCCATAGCAAGGGCGTTAGTGAATGATGCACCGATAATTCTTGCTGATGAGCCCACAGGGAACCTCGACACAAAAACGAGTGCAGAGATAATGGAGCTTTTTGTGAAACTGAATACAGGATCGAATATTACGATAATACTCGTAACCCATGAGGCTGATATAGCTGCATACAGCAGGCGCGTAATAAGATTTCTTGACGGCTGCATCATCGGTGACGAGCCAAAAGAGAGATCATGATCAATATCCCTTCGACGATAAAGATATCATTGAGGGCATTAAGGGTGAACAAGATGCGCTCGGCACTGACAATGCTCGGGATTATTATCGGCGTAGGCGCTGTTATTGCTATGCTGGCAGTAGGCACAGGGGCAAGCAGGCAGATTGAGCAGCAGATTTCAAGTATGGGCAGTAATCTGCTTATCGTACTTCCCGGTGCTACAACAGCCGGAGGAGTCAGGATGGGCGCAGGCACGCAGTCCACACTTACGCTAACTGATGCAGAGGCAGTAAAAAAAGAATGCCCTGCCGTATATGATGTTGGCCCTGTTCTCAACGGTGTCGCACAGATTGTCTACGGCCACCAGAATTGGTCGACTGGTGTAGTGGGAACGACTCCAAGCATGCTGATTGTGAGGGACTGGGGTTTATCTTCAGGCAGGCCTTTTACAGAACAGGATGTAAAAAGCGCTACAAAAGTATGTTTATTGGGACAGACTGTTGTGGATAATCTTTTTGGAGATATTGAACCTGTCGGTAAAATTATCAGGATAAAAAAAGTGCCATTTACGGTTCTCGGCGTTCTTGAAAGCAAGGGCCAATCCCCCACCGGACAGGATCAGGACGATACTATATATGTCCCTGTAACAACGGCTCAGAAAAAACTCTTTGGGACTGCATTCCCCGGCATGATAAGGATAATCATGGTTAAGGCGAAAAGCGCCGGAGACCTATCATCTGCAGACAAGCAGATAAACGAATTGCTCAGGCAAAGGCATCGCATCGCACCAAAACAGGAGAATGATTTCACGGTCAGAAATCTCACCCAGATTATGCAGGCTGCGGAACAGTCCACAAAGGTTATGACCTTGCTGCTCGGAGCAATAGCATCGGTTTCCCTGCTTGTCGGAGGAATCGGAATCATGAACATAATGCTCGTTTCTGTCACTGAAAGGACAAGGGAGATAGGGATACGAATGGCGATAGGTGCTAAGACATGGGACATTAGACTACAGTTCATAATTGAGGCACTTACATTATCCTTAATCGGCGGACTCGCCGGGATGATCATCGGCGTAATAGGCTCGAAGATACTTTCGATGCTCGCAGGCTGGCCGACTGTAGTTTCTCCTCTTTCGATACTGATGGCATTCGGATTTTCCGGGGTTGTCGGAATATTTTTCGGATTCTATCCAGCATACAAGGCATCCCTGCTTAACCCGATAGATGCATTGAGATATGAATAGAAAAGACAAGATATTAGGTATTATGCAAACTTTTTAAGGAGACATCGAAATGAGAAGTGCAAGTGTCTTTTTAATATTTTTTTTATTTTTAATTCTTTCCGTTCCCGATGTCAGTGTTGCTCATGCTGACGTATTAACGCTGTCTGATGGCTTAAGGCTTGTTATAGAAGAAAACAGGCTCATAAAGATAACCCATCGTGAGGAAGCCGTCTCAGAGGCGGATACACTTCTTGCAAAGGCGAGGATGCTCCCTAATATAAAAACCTCATTAGACCAGACATTCCTTGCATATCAGCCGGGGGCAATATTTGGCAACCAGTCTGTCCCTACAGCAGAAAAGAGTTTTTTCTCTTATAGTTTAAGTATTCAACAGACTCTTTATGATTTTAGAGGGAATGCATCACGATATGAAGCGAGCAGGATGATTCTCGATACAAAAAGACTTGATACAAAGAGGATTAGAAATATTGTTTCCCTTGATTTTACCTTTATCTATTTTGATCTTCTCGAATCAGGAAAGATGGTCCTGGTTGCTGAAAGAGAGGTAGAGAGGCTCGAAGCTCACCTTCGTGATGCAAAAAACCTCTATAAAGAAGGCGTTATAACAAAGAACGACCTGCTACAGGCAGAGGTAAAACTTTCAGATGCAAGACAGAGATTAGTAAGTATCAAGAATCTCAGGGAGATACACGCATCCCGTTTTAATAATGCGCTGGCAAGACCATTAAAGACAGATGTTAAGGTTATGGATGTTAATGAAACCCCATCAGATAGCATTGAAATGGACATGGAGAAGACATGGGAGATTAGTGAGAAACAGAGACCCGAAATACAGATTGTTGATGCGACACTAAAATCATTAAATTTAGAGGGGGCATCTAAAAAGTCCGAATATTATCCGAGGTTTTTCGTGCAGGGGGCATATGACTATACAGAAAATCGCTATCAGCTCCACGAGGGAAACTGGTCATTGACTCTGGGAATGGACATTAATATCTTCAGTGGTGGAAGCACAATGGCCGGGATATTGAAGATCGAGCAGCAAAAACTAAAGTTATTTGAACAGAAGAGTAAGCTTATAGATGAAATCAAACTTGAGGTTGAAAAATATATGCTGGATTTAAAAGCTGCTAAGGAGAGGGTAGCAGTGACAAGGGACGCTGTTCAGCAGGCTGAGGAGAACCTCAGAATAAATAGGTTGAGATATGAAGAAGGTATTGGCACAGCAACTGAAGTGCTTGACGCAGTGACATTACTGACCGTTGCAGAGGCCAATTATTATAGATCCATTTATGACTTCAGAAAGGCAGAGGCAGGACTCATGTATTCCATGGGAAAGGATTTATGGGAGGTGTATAAATAAATGGAAGAGACAAAGCAGGCAAGCAATTATCAGAGAAAGGTTATTGCCCTTGTTGTATTTGCAGTCATTACTGTTATAGGAGCCATAACCGTATACTTTTATATAAATTACAAGAAGACCCATATCACAACAGATGATGCCTTTGTAGAAGGCCGCGTTCATACAATTGCATCAAAGGTTTCAGGGGCAGTCAAAGAGATATATGTGAAAGATAACCAGCCCGTTAAAAAGGGAGACTTACTTATAGAAATAGACCCCGAGGATTATGATGTAAAAGTAAATGAAGCATCATCAGGACTTAATGCAGAAAGGGCAAAAATTTTGGAGATTGACGCAAAGATTGAGGCAGTAAAAAAACAGGTGTCTGAGATGAAGGCAATTGTGGAGGCAGCAAGGGCAAATCTTGAACTTCAAGAGGCAAACCTCAAACAGGCTGAAATAGATATAAAAAGGGCAGAAAACCTTTATAAAAAAGAGGCGGTCTCTAAAGAAAAATACGAAAAAACAATGACAGGATACAAAGTTGTCCTTGCACAGGTTAAAGCTGCTGGTGAACAACTAAAGCAGACAGAAACAGCCCTGGAATCGCAGAAAGCGATAGTAAGACAGGTAGAGGCAGCAAGGACCTCTCAGTTGTCATCTGCAAAACAAAAAGAAGCTGTGTTAAAAGCAGCTCAACTTAATTATGGTTATACAAAAATCTATTCGCCATCAGATGGCTATGTCACAAAAAAGTCTGTAGAGGCCGGTAATCAGATTCAGGCAGGCCAGCCATTAATGGCAGTTGTCCCTCTGGATAATCTGTGGATAGTTGCGAACTACAAGGAAACACAACTTGCTAAGGTGAAACCAGAGCAGAGAGTAAAGATAAAGTTGGACTCATATCCTGGCAAGACATTTTATGGGAAGGTTGATAGTATCATGGCTGGCACAGGGGCTGTTTTTTCCCTCTTCCCGCCCGAGAATGCTACAGGGAACTATGTAAAGGTAGTGCAGAGGATACCCATTAAGATAATCCTTGATAAGGGGACAGACCCCAATCATATTTTAAGGGTCGGGATGTCTGTTGCGCCGACGATAATTGTTAAGGATTAGAGTGGTATAGGCAGGAAGTTTTTTTATGAACAAATGGCTTGTTGCTTTTACAGTAATGCTCCCGACCCTTATCGAGATTATCGACACATCTGTTGTCAATGTCTCGCTTGACCATATCCGGGGAAGCCTTTCTGCTGGCATAGATGAATCTACATGGACTATAACGTCATATCTCGTATCAAATGCAATCATCATCCCGATGACAGGTTGGCTCAGCAGACTCTTTGGAAGAAAACGCTACCTGATATTCTCTATATCGTTATTTACCTTTAGTTCATTGCTCTGCGGTTCTGCATGGAACCTGCAGAGCCTTATAATTTTCAGGATACTTCAGGGAATCGGGGGCGGAGCGCTTCAGCCTATATCCCAATCGATCTTGCTCGAAACTTTTCCCCGGAAGCAGCATGGAATGGCAATGGCTATATTCGGCGTTGGAATAATGTTTGGTCCAATCATCGGGCCGCTTCTCGGGGGCTGGATTACAGACAACTGGTCATGGCACTGGATATTTTTCATAAATATTCCGATAGGCGTTGTCTCAATTCTTATGGTGATATTTTTCATAATCGACCCGCCTTATATGAAACGCATGAAAATGAAGATTGATTACTGGGGACTTGCATTCCTTGCCATCGGGCTTGGATGCCTGCAGATAGTCCTTGATAAGGGAGAAAGAGAAGACTGGTTTTCATCTGACTTTATCACATGGCTGAGTATAATCTCTGTGACATCTCTGATACTGTTTGTGATTATTGAGTTTTTTGCAGAACATCCGATAGTTAATCTTAAGACATTCAAAAACCTCTCATTCAGCACAGGCAATGTCGTGATGTTCTTTGCTTTTTTTAATCTCTTCGGAAGTATAGTATTGCTGCCGATATATCTGCAGACATTGATGGGCTATACATCAACACTTGCAGGTTTGGTGCTCGGGCCCGGAGGCGTTGCAACCCTTTTTGCTATGCCGATAGCAGGGAGACTTGTAACAAAGCTGAATCCGAAAGCTTTACTCGCCTTTGGTATAATCGTGGCTGCGTATTCCACGCATCTTATGGCTCAATTTAACCTGCTCGCTGATTTTAATACCATCATCTGGCCGAGGATTGTTCTTGGAGTTGGCATGGGATTTCTCTTTATTCCCCTCACAACGATGACAATGGCAAGCATAAGGAAAGAAGATATGGCGAATGCCTCTGCGATTTATAATCTCCTGAGAAACCTCGGCGGCAGTTTTGGCGTTGCATTTGTTACTACAATGATCGCAAGGCGCGCACAGTTTCATCAGGTTCGTCTTGTTGAGCATCTCACGCCTTTTGATACAAATTATCAATTAACCTCATCGCATGCTGCCCAGTTTTTACAGCAGAGAGGATTTGATGCCTCTGCTTCACAACATGGAGGGTTAAGCGCAATATACGGGCAGTTCCAGAGACAGGCATCAATGATGTCATTTAACGATGCCTTCTATCTTTTGAGTGTGTTTATGATCCTCATACTGCCCCTTATCTTTTTAATGAAAAGGGTAAAGGGTGACGCTCCAGGAGGGATGCATTAGGGAATACTTTTTTAACCTAAACCTGTATAATCTTATCAATGAAAAAGACAATAATATTTCATATTGTCACATTAATATCTACGTCACTGTTCCTTAGTTTAAATCTATTCGATCCATTAGTAATCAGGGAGCATCTTGAAACAAAGACATTTGACCTCAGGCTCTACCTCAGGAATGTAATAAAAAAACCTACCCCTTATAATGGCATAGCTATCGTTGCTGTTGATGAAAAAAGCATAAAGGAGATTGGAAGATGGCCGTGGAAAAGGGATATTATGGCCGGGCTTGTGAATAAGATATCAGAGGGCAGACCAAAAGTTATAGGTATTGACATAATGTTCAGTGAAAGGGAGAGTAAAGAAACCGATGGCAAGCTTTTAGCTGCGATAAAAGCTGCAAAAAACGCTGTCCTTGCAATGGCGTTTGATGTCCCGACAGGCAATAAGGGGAAGAATGTAGCGCCAAAGGATATCCCGGATTTTCTGTGGGACTCTGCATTCATGGTTGTAAAAGGTGAAAAGGAAATACCTTGGAGGGAATGGGCTGTAAAGCCTGATGACGTAATTCCACCAATAGAAGAGTTTTCTAAGGCTTCAACTCTTGGACATGTTTATACACACCCCGATAGAGATGCGGTATTAAGATGGGAAATTCTCTATCTGCAATACGGTGATGACTTTTATCCTTCTTTGTCTTTACAGGTGGCAAGAATTGCACTTGGGATAGACGCAAAGGATCTAATATTATACGGTGGGTCAGGCATTGGTCTTGGGGACAGGGTCATTTCTACAGATCTGAGCGGCAGGGTATTGATAAATTATGTTGGCAAGGAGAAAAGTTACCGGTATATTCCTGCTGCAGATTTAATCAATGGAATAGTTTCACCATCAATATTCAAGGACAGGATTGTTCTTCTCGGGACATCTGCAATTGCAACCTATGACCAGAAGGTTACACCCTTTTCATCAAATATGCCAGGGGTTGAGAAAAACGCCAATGTCATAGAAAACATGGTCCATAACAATTTCTTGAGACAGAGCCCGGGCGTAATTGAGCTGATAGCCATTCTCCTTACAGGCATACTTATCGGATTTTTTATACCGAGGTTGAAGGCAGTCCAGGGGGCGGTAATGGCATCAGGCCTTATAATATCATATATAATTCTGGCGTGTTACTTATTTATATATCATAATCTCTGGATAAATCTCCTTTACCCTGTTTCTAATATGTTCAGCATTTTTACAATCCAGACTGTCATGAAGTTCTTTTACGAAGAAAAAAAGGCGAAGGAGATAAGGCAGATGTTTTCGAGTTATGTATCGCCTAAGATTGTTAAGGAACTCATTGATAACCCTGATAAGACAAAGCTTGGTGGAGAACGCAGGGTGGTTACTGTACTTTTTTCTGACATTGTTGGCTTTACCTCCCTGTCAGAAAGAAGACAGCCTGAGGAAGTGGTTTCTATGCTTAATGAGTATTTTAAAGAGATGGCAGATATTATATTTAAGTGGGATGGAACTCTCGATAAGTTTATCGGTGATGAGATCATGGCATTTTGGGGCGCTCCTGTAGAACAACCAGGACATGCCGAGCTTGCTGTAAGATGTGCCCTTAACATGTCAGACAGGTTAAATGAGTTACAGGAGATGTGGCGAAGTAGGGGTGGTGAAGTCCTCGACTGTGGTATCGGGATTAATACAGGAGAGGTTCTGATAGGCAATATAGGTGCACAGGGGAAAAAGATGGATTACACAGCTATAGGCGACCATGTCAATCTCGCTTCAAGGGTAGAAAAACTAACGAGGCAGTACGGTGCAAGAATCCTTGTTGCGGAGAGTACAGTTACCAGCATTGAGTCGCTCATAGAAAAAGGAGCTATAGGGCATTTTGAGCTTAGAGACCTTGCCTTTGTAAAAGTTAAGGGGAAGGAAAAGGAGATAAAGATTTTTGAACTTAAAGGGCTGAAGCAGCGTGAAAAAACAGCTTAGATTTACAAAAGTCTACACCTTTCACTTACAGACATAAGCCGTATTCGTAAATTCTTCTGTTTGGTTAGGGGTCAATAGCAATGTTAATCTTTAAATTTTTATAACCCTCAAGCAGTTTTAAAAACTCTTTTGCACAGGAATGGAGTTTGTTTTTTGATACAGTTTTGAGAAGCAGGGCATATTCTTTTTGTCCTTTTTTGCTGAAAGAGAGCGAAGGACCAAGGATCTCAATATCTTTATCAGCAGAAACTTTTTTAACAGCATCACTGACTTTTTTATCATCGTAATCCCTGCCTTTAAAGGTAATAAGCGCAAGTTTTGAATAAGGTGGATATGACATCTCTTTTCTTTTCGCCATCTCTTCATCACAGAATCCGGGGTAATCATAGTTCTTAATAAATTTAAAAAGATAGTTCCGGGGCATTCTTGTCTGTATAAATACCCTGCCTTCGGGCTTTACTTTATCGTATATGACAGACAGTTCCTGATATGCCTTTTCTATTGCCCTGAAATCAGGAAGGTTTAAATAAATATCAGCATTAAGAACTGCTGCCATGCCAAATTTTTCTCCCGCCTTAGACAGGTGAAGTCTTTTTGTCATTAATTTTGTGCCGAGGAGTATTGCTCCGCCTTTTATTATTTCTGAAAGGTCAGCAGATCCTGACCTCTTTTTTATCTTATCACTATCTATCCTCACGGGTTCGATATTAAAAAGTTTTTTTATGCTTTCCTCAATTCTCTGTATACCAGAGCCTGTAAGCTCAACCTTAAAACTACCGCATTTAGAGCATTTCTCAGGAGGCATGGATTTGGTACCGCAATAATGGCATCTCAGTGACTTATCATCCTTGTGAAATATCAACGGGATATTGCATTTATCGCATGTCTCTGTATTACTGCATTCTTTGCAGGTAAGCAAAGAATATCCTTTTCTGTTTATTACGAATATAATCCGCTCATTTCTCTTGACTGACGATGTTACTGCGTCGATAACTGTTTTTGAGAAATTTGGAGATGGCTGTTTTTCCTCGTACATGTTCACTATTTTTATTCTTGGTTTCTGCATTGTTACTGCGGGTCTCAGTAATGTATATTTATTATTCTTTACATTGTAAATTGATTCAACCGAGGGACAGATCGAGGATAATACCACCGTTGCCTTTTCAAGATAACCCCTCATGACAGCGACATCCCTTGCATTGAATCTAAAGCCTTCTTCTGTTTTGTACGAACTGCTGTGCTCCTGCATGACCGCAATCAGAGATACATTTTTTAGAGGGGCAAAGATTGCCATCCTTGTTCCAAGCACTACAGTGCATTCACCAGACAAAATTTTTTCGAATGCATCCGAGCGCTGGCCTTTGCTTAGAGCACTGTGTAGATTGCAGAGTTTTTCTCCTGCGATTTCTCTGATAAAAGGGGCAATATAGTTTATATGCACGATTTCAGGGACAAGGATTATCGCTCTTTGTTGCGATTGAAGTAGTTTTGCAAAAAATGAGATTTCATACAAAGATGCTGGCGCATGGAGAAGAAATGTCTTATATTCTTTTTTTGAAATAGAGTCATTGACTTTTGAGAGGATGTTTTCGTCTATCTCAGTTTTGAGCTGAGCATTAGCGTCAGGGAATCTGACTTCTGACTTCTGACTTCTGACTTCTGAACTGCTTTTCCTTGCCCTTACTTGTTTAAACGCCTCCTTTGGCAGCATGCTCTTAAGAACAATTCCTTTGTTTGCAATGTAATACTCGGACATCCAGTTGAGAAGTTTCAGCATTGGCTGTTCAAGCAGAGGTGACTCGCCGTGGATTTCGCTAACAGAGCGTAAAGCATTCAGCGTGTAGCGTGCAGGGGGAGAGGATTTGCTGAGGATGATTCCCTTTGCTGTCTGGTTTTTCAGGGGCACTGAAACGAGCATGCCTGGCACAGCTTTGTCTATTAGATGTTCAGGGCATTTGTAAGTCAATGGACCGAGATTTAATGGGAAAACAACATCAATAAATTCCATGAAGAATTTTAGCACATTATTTCTATTTAATTTTATTCTGCAATCATATATAATTATCAAAAATAATGACAGCGATTGTGATTATCCCTGCCCGTTATGATTCGACCCGTTTTCCGGGAAAGCCCCTTGCACCCCTAAATGGCAAACCACTGATACAGCATGTGTATGAGAACTCAGGGAAATCGAAGCTCGCAAAAGAAATTATTGTCGCAACTGACAGCAAGGATATATTAGATAAGGTTGTATCTTTTGGAGGAAAGGCAGTGATGACCTCTAAAACCCATGCCTCAGGAACAGACAGGATTGCAGAGGTCGCTGCATCACTGGATTATGATATAATTGTCAATGTTCAGGGTGATGAGCCATTGATAAGGCCTGAGATGATTGATGATGTTATAACCCTGCTCGATGATAAACGGGCATCGATGGGGACTCTGATGAAAAAAATAGAAAACCCTGAAGAAATCTTTGACCCTAATGTTGTTAAGGTTGTTTGCGACAAGGAAGGATTTGCCTTGTATTTTTCGAGGGCACCGATACCATATCACAGAGATATCTTTAGTGCAGAAGTGCAGAAGCGCGGAAGTGCAGAAGGGGAGAAGATGAGGGGTACAAGGTTTGCACTTTTGAACTATGGAACTTTTGAACTATTCATGTACAAGCATATCGGCATTTACAGCTACAGAAAGGATGTGCTTTTAAGTCTTGCTGGAACGAAGCCCGTTGAATTGGAACAGACCGAGAAACTTGAACAACTTCGCGCACTCGTGAATGGGTTCAGGATAAAGGTAAAAGAGACATTCTTTGAAACCATCGGGGTTGACACCCCGGAGGACTTAGAGAGGGTAAAGAAATGGCTAAGTTTATCTTCGTAACAGGTGGAGTTGTATCATCTCTGGGAAAAGGCATAGCTGCTTCTGCAATAGGTGCACTCCTTGAAGCAAAAGGACTTAAGGTTACACTCCAGAAACTTGACCCTTATATCAATGTCGACCCCGGAACATTAAGCCCATTCCAGCATGGAGAGGTCTTTGTAACAGATGATGGCGCTGAAACAGACCTTGACATAGGGCATTACGAGAGGTTTACACATATAAGGACAACGCAGGCAAATAATTACACAACAGGGAAGATTTACTACAACGTTATAACAAAAGAAAGGCGTGGAGATTATCTCGGGGATACAGTTCAGGTGGTGCCCCATATCACTGATGAGATAAAGCGTGCAATAAAATCTGTAAGCAATAACTATGATGTTGTGATAGTTGAGATAGGCGGTACAATCGGTGACATAGAGAGTCTCCCGTTTTTAGAGGCAATAAGGCAGATGAGATATGATGTAGGACGGGAAAATGTTCTCTATGTTCATCTTACACTTGTCCCTTATATAAAGACATCGGGAGAACTTAAAACAAAACCTTCACAGCACAGTGTCAGAGAACTCCGTGCAATTGGTATCCAGCCTGACGTCCTCCTTTGCAGGACAGACAGACCTCTTACCCTCGAGGCAAAGAAAAAGATAGCAATCCACTGTAACCTCGATGGAGATGCCGTAATAACTGCAATGGATGTTGAGACGATATATGAAGTGCCTCTGGCACTCAATGCAGAAGGACTTGACCAGCAGATAATAAATAAACTGAGATTGCCTTCCAGAGACACAGACTTGAGACAGTGGGGGGATATAGTAAGAAAGATAAAAGAGCCCAGGAATGAAGTAAATATAGCAATTGTAGGCAAATATGTAGGACTTAAAGATTCTTATAAAAGCCTGATAGAAGCGCTTACACATGGCGGTATTGCAAACGACGCAAGGGTAAATTTACAGTGGATAGATTCAGAGGAGATCGAAGTCCACGGCGCTGATAAATATCTTGCAGAAGCTGATGGTATCCTTGTGCCCGGAGGATTCGGATACAGGGGGATTGAAGGAAAGATCGAGGCTGTAAAGTATGCACGCGAAAAGAAGATCCCTTATTTCGGTATATGTCTCGGCATGCAGTGTGCTGTGATTGAATATGCGAGGAATGTATGCGGTCTTAACGCCAACAGCACAGAATTTGACCTCAATACAAAAGACCCTGTCATTTATCTCATGGAAAGGTGGTTTGACTTCAGAAAAGGAAGGATTGAAGAAAGAACAGACGTCTCAGACAAAGGCGGGACAATGAGACTTGGTGCGTATCCCTGTGTTCTTGAAGAAGGGACAAATGCCTACAGGGCGTATGGGATAAAGGAAATAGCAGAAAGGCACAGACATAGATATGAATTCAACAATGCATACAAAGGTGTACTCACAAGACACGGCATGAAGATAAGCGGATTGAGTCCTGACGGTGAACTTGTTGAGATTATTGAAATGGGAGACCACCCGTGGTTTTTAGGATGCCAGTTCCACCCTGAGTTCAAATCAAGGCCAACAGACCCACATCCATTATTCAGAGAATTCATCGGAGCTGCATTAAAAGAGAAGCGCTCGCTTTTCCCGTATAGCGAGGCTGCGAAAGAAAAATTATCTTAACTCTAAAAAATGACCAAAGAGATAATCATATCCGGCATAAAGATGGGGCGAAACAACCTGCCTCTGATTATTGCCGGGCCATGTGTCATTGAGACCGAAGACATAACCCTTCGGACTGCTCAGAGACTGAAGGAGATATGCTCTAATGTCGGTCTTCCATTTATTTTCAAAAGCTCATACGACAAGGCAAACAGGACGTCAATAAAATCCTTTAGAGGCCCTGGGATAGAGAAGGGATTAAGAGTTTTAGCAGATGTTAAAAGCAAACTGAACATTCCTGTCCTATCTGACATCCATTCTGTGGAAGAAATAAAACCTGCGTCAGAGGTTCTGGATGCATTGCAGATACCTGCTTTTTTATGCAGGCAGACAGATTTAATACTTGCTGCATCAAAAACAGGGAAACCAGTGAATATTAAAAAAGGACAGTTCCTTTCGCCGTGGGATATAAAAAATATAATAGAGAAATTTACATCCACAGGAAATCAGAATTTATCTATAACCGAGAGGGGCACATCATTTGGATATAACAATCTTGTTGTTGACTTCAGGGCATTTCCTATAATGAGGTCTTTTGGATATCCTGTTATCTTTGATATTACCCACAGCCTTCAGCTTCCAGGCGGGCAGGGAAGCTCTTCCGGGGGGCAAAGGGAATTTGCAGAGCCTCTAACAAGGGCAGCAGTGGCTGTTGGGGTTGATGGTTTATTCATGGAGGTTCATCCAGAGCCGGACAAGGCATTATGTGACGGGCCTAATATGATAAAACTGGACACTGTTCATGATCTGTTAAAGACTCTAAAAGAGATTCATAATCTGATATCAAAGCAAGCTGCAAAGGTGAGCAGATAAAATGTTGCCAAGAATTATCGGGATATTGGTAATCACTTTTATATTGTTATTTTCGGTTTCTGCGATAGGGGAAGATAGCACTACTCAAAGGCAAGTCCCTTATTTTACAAATGAAGATATTGAGAAATATAAGAAACCATCTGACGGTAACCCTCAGGTTACGAAGATAGATAAGACAGGAGAAAAAAGGGAAGATCCGCAGAAGATAAAAGAAGAACGCGAAAAGGAATCCTGGTGTAAGAAAGCGACTCAATATAAAAACAAAAAGGAAAGGATACAGGAAAATATAGCAGATACAGAAAAAGCACTTTCAAGAAATAATCTTTGCTGGAAAAGCAGAAGGTCTCTTAATAGAAGTCTTGAAAAACAAAAGAGGCAGTTGAAGTATGCAGAAAAAGACATTAGTGATTTTGAAGACGAAGCGCACAGGAAAGGAATTCCACCGGGATGGTTGAGGTGCCAGTTTGAGTGATTTATTGCAGAGAGGAAGGCATAGTATTTTCGCTCATTCTCGGTCGTTCCGACCTCCGAGGATTTTGCCTCTTGATTTTATATTTTTGCCGTTGGAATATCGGCAAAATAAACCGCTCAAACAATATGCCTTCCTCCTTAGAGGGTAATATACCATGGATAATATTCTCGACATAGCAAAAAAAGTTTTAAAGACAGAGGCTGATGCTGTTTCAGCGCTGATTGAAAAGCTCAACAGTAATTTTGAAAAGGCAGTTGAGATTATTTTTAAAAGCAAGGGCAGGGTTGTTGTAACCGGCATGGGAAAGTCTGGCCTCGTAGGGAAAAAAATAGCAGCTACACTATCATCAACTGGTACGCCTGCATTTTTTTTGCACCCTGCTGAGGCAAGCCATGGAGACCTCGGCATGGTAACTTCTGATGATGTGATAATCGCAATCTCAAACAGCGGCGAAACAGATGAGCTTGTGGGATTAATACCGTTTTTAAAGAGATTTAATGTCAGCCTTATCTCCATGACAGGGGACCCAAATTCAACACTTTCAAAAGCAGCGGAAGTAAATCTTGATGTATCTGTAAAAGAGGAGGCCTGCCCTCTCGGAGTCGTTCCCACAGCATCAACAACTGCAACTCTGGCAATGGGCGATGCCGTGGCAGTTGCGCTTTTAATGAAAAGGGGGTATAAGGAAGAGGATTTTGCATTTTTCCATCCAGGCGGAAGCCTCGGGAAAAAATTATTCATAAAGGTTAAAGACCTTATGCACACAGGAGATGCCCTCCCTGTAGTATCTCAGGACACACCGATGACAAAGGCTGTTATGGAGATATCATCAAAAAGGCTTGGAGTTACAGTGGTTGCTGCCTCTGATAAAAAAATTCTCGGCATTATTACAGACGGCGACCTGAGACGGGGGATAGAAAAATGGGGCAAGGGTGTTTTTGACATGAAGGCAGGAGAGGTGATGACTAAAAACCCGAAGACCATAGGCGAAGACGAGCTTGCTGCAAAAGCCCTGTCATTGATGGAAAGCAAATCCATAACATCCCTCGTAGTTCCCGATGAAGAAGGAAGAACAAAGGGCATAATCCATCTGCATGACATATTGAGGCAGGGGATAGTGTGAGGCAACAGGGGAGTTGCTGTCTGCATGGATGAAATCAGAAAAAGCAGTGGCTTAATATTGAATGTCTGACATAAAATCCAATGAAAGAGAATTTATGAGTCAGGTTACATCCTGGCTTAATGAGTTTTTGAAAGCTGGCTCGTATCCTTTTGAAGTTGCTTCATCAGACCCCTCTGTAAAAGTTTCAGAAAAGAAAACAAAATTTCCTGATATTCAGATATGGCTTAACAGAAAAGCTCATCAAGGTTTTTGCGGATGGGAATTAAAAACTCCAGCTACCCCTGTTGATGACCATGAGCTTCTTAGTAATGCTGCTGAGAAGGCAAGGGCAATGCGTGCAGATTATTTTGTTACATGGAATATGAGGGATGCAGTTATCTGGAGAACTCCTCTCTGGACTGAAGAAGTTTCAAGAATTCACCGCCTGAAGACTTACTCTCCGATTTCTCAAGTTTCATCTCCTGATGACCTTTGGGTAGTTTTTAAACAGGAACTTCTCAAAGCAAAAGCAAAAGAGATTTTAAACGACCTTACGACTCTTCAAAGAGAAGGACATCTTCACCTCATAGAAGTTGATTCTGTTTTCTTTGTTCATAAGCTCTCTGAGGCGGTTAAAACCCTCTGGCCACACATTCACAAATCATTGATTTCAGAGATAGGAAAAAGCCACAAGTTTAAAGAAGGGCTTTTTGACTGGGCTGTAAAGCAGGGCATTTCAACTTATGAAGCCGGCGAGCCATTCTTTGAAGTTGTATCGAGGCAGCTTGTTTACAGGCTTCTTGGCAAAATTCTTTTCTATCTCACATTAAGAAGATTCAGAACAGATGTGCCAAAGCTTGATTTGCATGGGGTAAATCCATCCAAAATTTCAGAGAAACTGAATGAATATTTTGAGATTGCAAGGCAGATTGATTATCAGGCTGTGTTTGAAGAAGATTTTCCAGATAAGGTGCCTTTTCCGTCAACAGGAATTGAACCCCTGACAAATCTTCTTGACGACCTCAACAGGTATAACTTCTCACACATGCCGCAGGATGTTGTTGGGAATGTCTTTGAAAAGCTGATACCGCCTGAAGAACGGCACGCACTTGGACAGTATTTCACAAATGAAAACCTTGTTGATATGATAACCGCTTTCTGTGTAAGGTCAAAATCCGATAAGGTCTTAGACCCCACATGCGGAACCGGGACATTTCTTATAAGGGCCTATGACCGATTAAGAAATTCTGGAGAAAAAGATCATAAGAAGCTTCTCTCCCAAATATGGGGGATTGATGTTGCCCATTTCCCTGCCGAACTTGCAACGATTAATCTTTACAAGCAGAACATAGAGGATTATGCGAATTTTCCGAGGGTAATCTCAAAGGATTTTTTTGAAGTTAAGCCTGATGATACTTTTAAATTCCCTCCGCCTAAACCTATACCCCCCTCACCTCCCCCCTTAGCAAGGGGGGAATTAAACGGGGGGTTCTTGATAGATGAAAAGATTCCTCTTTTCGATGGAATTGTCGGCAATTTTCCGTACATCAGACAGGAGCTAATCGAGAAAAGGATTAAGGGATATAAAAACACGCTTATAAAAGTTCTTACACAGGGCTGGCGGCAGGATTATCCGGAGCTTTTTGAAGATGGAGAATTAAAGCTTTCCGGTCAGGCTGATATATACGCCTATTTGTTCTTCCACACGGCAAAACATCTAAAAGACGCTGGCAGAATGGGTATTGTTACATCCAACTCGTGGCTTGATGTTGCATATGGATACGAAATGCAGAAATTCTTCTTAAAGAACTTTAAGATTGTCGCAATCATTGAGTCGCGCTGCGAGCCGTGGTTTGAGGACGCTGCGGTAAACACAGTTGTTACAGTGCTTGAGCGTTGTAGAGACAAAGAACAGAGAGATGACAACAATGTAAAGTTTGTAAAGATTAAAAAGAGACTTAAAGAACTAATTCCATGGGACATTAAACTTCCAATGCAGAGATGGTTAGGACTCGATAAGTTAATTCATGCAACTGAAAAGGCAGGAGCAGAGCATTACAAGCTGAAAGGCACAAAGTTTATAAATGACTTAAAAGGTCATGAGACTTATGAAGACGACAATTTCAGAATCAGGGTTTTAAGGCAGGGTGAACTTCTTGAGCAAGTAGAGGAAGCAAGGAAGACCGTCAAATGGGGACAGTATTTCAGAGCGCCGGAGATTTATTTTGAGATATTGGGTAGATGCAAAGACAAAATTGTGACATTAGAGGAAGTGGCAGAAGTAAGTTTCGGTATTAAGACAGGGATAAATGAATTTTTCCATCTAACAGATGAAAAGATTACGCATTGGGGTATCGAAAAAGAATTTCTTCTTCCCTTAGTTACTTCTCCTAAAGAAATCGAATCTATAGAAATTGATCCTAAAAAAATTTAATTCTCGGTTCTTTACTGCAACTTGGACAAAAAAGAACTTAGAAAGGCAAAGAAAACTGGAGTTCTAAGTTACATTGAGTGGGGTGAAAAACAAAAAACAAAAGGTGGTCGCGGGCACAAGAAAGAAGGAATACCCTTTCCAGAAGTTCCCTCGGTTCAGGGAAGGACTTTTTGGTATGGAATAGGTGAAAGAAAACCAGGACATTTTGTCGTTAATCGCTTCATAAGTGAACGCTTTTATTTTCCAGCAAATAAGTCACAATCATTAATTGGTGACATAGCTTTTGAGGGTGTGTTTCGCAATAAGAAAGATGCTTTTATAAATTCTGCCCTTTTAAATTCAAGTATTACTTTTTTGGGTGTAGAACTTCTGGGTCGTTTGAATCTCGGCGAGGGCTTGCTGACATTCTATGGCCCTGATATAAATAGCCTTTTAGTTCCTAATGTAGAGAAAATCGCTACCAAGCAAAAAGAAAAAATATTGAAAGCTTTCAATACCCTCTTTACCCGCCCAATCAAACCCATCTTTGAAGAGGTCAAGATGAAAGACAGGCAGGCGCTGGACAGTGCTGTGCTTGAGGCGTTGAGGCTTGACCCTAAAAAATATCTCAAGCCTTTATATGATGGGCTTACTGAAATGGTAAGAGAAAGAATTGACCTTGCTAAATCACGCAAGAAAATAAAGCAAGCAAAGACTCAGAAGGATATTGAAAATCTCAAGGAGCAGATTATTGAAGAAATCATCCCTGACGGCGTTAAGAAATTTCCAGAAGAATTCATTGATTCAAAACACCTCAAGGATAGCAAAGAAATCTCTGTCACGGGCGAAACCTTAAAGCTCGGCTCGTACTTCATAGGACAACAGGAAGTCATTTCAGATAGCGGCTTTAAGTACGACGCCTCAAGCTTCGATGAAGCAAAGTATATCGTCTATGCACAAAAACCTGATAGCTTTGTAATAAAAATTCCCAAGAAAACACCCGTATTAATAAACGCAATCAACGACTATGAAAAATACCTTAAAGACTTAAAGGCAAAACTTTTCGAGGCATTCTTTAACAGAACCCTTGACCACAAACAAGCAGATACATTTGTCCAGCAGGTGTTTGAAGAGTTGGGATTACCAGAGGTTTGATTATGAAAAACGGAAAGTTGAGGAAATGATTGAAAAAGGTGCAGCAGGTGCTTAAGATATTGTGAATATGGAAGGGACAAGATAGGTGCGTATCCTTACAGATGAAGAAATAGCTGCTTTAATCTCAGAGCCGAAGATTGTGCCTACCAATTGGTTTTCACGATTAGAGACAAAAGACAAAACCCACTATCAGCACAAAGAGAGGGAAGTTGAAATCGAGGGGAGCAGTGGCAATTTATTTAGAATAATCCTCAGGCAAAATAAGCTCAACATCTTGGATTTTTCAATTATCCTCACAGTAAAAGAGAAGGATTCCACTCTGGAGTATATTTTGCTCAGATATAACGGGAAGCATCCATCAAAGCATACTAATAAATGGGAAAAAGAAAATGGATTATCTGACTACACCTTTGCCCCGGCGTTCCATATTTCATAAGGCAACACAGAGATATCAGGAAAGCGGCTACAAAATCGATGGTTATGCCGAAGTTACAACAAAATACTCAGACTTTCATGCAGCAGTTGAGCAATTCTTGTTAGAATGTAATGTGAAGCGTGAGGATGATAAGCAGACATCTCTCTTTGAAGGAGGTGGTATCTCATGAATTTAGAGCTTATAGAAAAAGAATTTAAGAGTAAGGTCTGTGATGAGATAGCCTTGACACAGGAAGGCTTAAGCAGATTTATTGTCTTTAATCCTTTCATGTTTGATGACGGAGACCATATCGTAGTTTTACTAAAGGGCAAGGAAGGGAAATGGCTTTTCACCGATGAAGGCCATACATTTATGCATGTAAGCTATGATGATATCGATATTGATAAGGGTACAAGAAAAAAGATTATTGATAATGTGTTTGCAAGTTACGGGATAAAAAACCAGGAAGGGGAGTTGATCTCTGAGGTACCGGACAATCATTTTGGAGATGCATTATATAGTTACCTTCAAGGATTAATAAAAATAACAGATATTAGTTATCTCTCCAGAGAGCGTGTAAGGTCAACTTTCATGGAAGATTTCAGGGCTTTTTTAGAAGAAAAAGTTCCAGCAGAAAGACGTATGTTTAATTATTTTGATAAGCAACATGACCCCGATGGAAAGTATATGATTGATTGTAGAATAAACGGTATTGCACGGCCTCTATTTGTTTTTGGGATTCAGAATGATGATAAATGCAGAGACGTTACAATTTCATGCCTTCAATATGAAAAATTTGGGACCCCATTCAAAACAATGGCTGTCTTTGAAGATCAGGAATCTATAAACCGAAAGGTATTAGCTCGCTTTAGTGATGTTTGTGATAAACAGTTTTCAACCTTAGCTACCAATAAAGACAGAATTGGCAAATACCTTTTTGAGATTTTAGAAGGAAAATAAAATTGGATGCGATTTCCGAAACATTGTCTCGGAAATCACTGAAAGTGAAAAGGGGCAGACGCCGTCTGGGAAATTTTAAAAAGCTACACACCGTGTAGCGAATTAGAATCTAAGTAAAGAGGCATTATGAAAAAGACTAAAAAACAACTTGAAAAACTCGCTAAAAATATTAAGCTTCTCATCCTTGATGTTGACGGTGTCCTCACAGACGGGAACATTATCCTCGACAATGAAGGTAATGAATTCAAGGCGTTTCACGTGCGTGACGGGCATGGGATAAAGATGCTCATCAGGGCGGGGATTCAGGTTGCAATTATCTCAGGAAGGCAGTCAAAGGTTGTGGAAAGAAGGGCACAGGAACTCGGCATCACCGAGGTATATCAGAAATGCTATGACAAAACAGATGCATATGAACGGATCAAAAAGAAGTTTTCGCTCAAAGATGTCGAGGTAGCATATGTGGGTGATGATATTGTAGATTTACCTCTGATGAGAAGGGTTGGGCTTTCTTTTGCTGTTGCTGATTCGTCTGACGAGGTTAAGTCGCATGCAACAGCAGTAACCAAAAATAGAGGCGGAAGATGCGCAGCAAGAGAGGTTACGGATCTAATTTTAAAGGCTAAAGGGTTGTGGGATGGCATTATAAATGAGTACCTTGAGATTTAATCTTCCCACAGCCCTTACTTTAAGCAGGATTGTTCTTATCCCTGTATTTGTTATCGTTGTTTACCAGCATCCATTTTTGGGAGTTGCGGTTTTCGGTATCGCATCTATTACAGATTTTCTTGATGGCTACTTTGCAAGACGTTCAGGCCAGATAACAAAATTCGGTATTATACTTGACCCCCTGGCGGATAAATTTCTTGTCATATCAGCCCTCGTAGTTCTGGTGGATATGGCAAGGCTTTCTGCATGGATAGCAATAGTTATTATTGTCAGGGAGTTTTTTGTAACGGGCCTGAGGGTTGTTGCACTTTCAAAAGATATCGTTATCCCTGCTGAAATGGGTGGAAAACTTAAGACAACAACGCAGATAATAGCAATCCTCTGCCTTATACTTGACATCAGTATTTTTGATATAGACCTGTATGATATCGGCATAATATTTATCTGGACAGCCCTTGTCCTGTCCGTGATTTCAGGCGTGCAGTATACGGTTTCTTTCTGGAGAAAAATGCGATGAGAATAATACTGCTTATAATCTTTGCCTTTATACTGGGCTCAATCCCATTTGGTGTAATAGTCGCAAAGGTCAGGGGGGTTGACCTGAAGAGGATCGGAAGCGGGAATATAGGAGCAACAAATGTCCTGAGGGCTCTCGGTAAAGGCTCCGCTGCCATAACACTCTTAGGAGATATGTTAAAGGGCACTGTTGCTGTAGCAATTGGGATGTACCTGTCGGTAGAACCTGTATATGAAGGGTTAATGGGGCTTTCAGCTATATTCGGGCATAACTTTTCCATATTTCTTAGGTTTAAAGGGGGAAAAGGTGTTGCAACAAGCCTTGGTGTCCTGTTAATTTATTCTCCACAAATTGCTATACTTACACTTATAATATGGCTGGTGGTGGTGCTTGTGACAAGATATTCTTCTTTGGGGGCAATTGTGTCATTTGCGCTTTTGCCACTAAATGTATTTATATTTGAGACGCCGGAGGTGAAAAAGATAAAAATAATCATCTCAGCTGTGATTACACTTTTAATTTTATTAAGGCATATCGGGAATATAGAGAGACTCATAAAAGGAACGGAGAGAAAGATCGGAGAGCAGTCTTGATGAAGCTGAAATCCATATATCTGGGGGGCTTAGTTTTTGCGGTGTTTGCAATGGCATCCTTCCCGTTGTTCTCTTTTGCGGAGGATATTTATGGATCCAGGCTTGATAACGGCCTGAAGAATACCGAGCCGTATTCTTATGATTTGATAAAAAAAGCTCAGACTGATCCCGCAAATGCAAAGGGTATTTTAATAGAGGCAATAAAATATTCACCAGACCTTCCGGCTGCGTACTTTGAAATGGCAAGGATAAGTTTTTCACTATCGCCGGAGGGAATATTTGAAACCCTTGATTATATGATACAGGGGTTCAAAGCTTATAAAAGGAACTTCTGGTGGTTGATGAGTATTAGTGGTCTGTTATTTATAAGCCTCATATCTTCGTTTATCATTGTTCTAATAGCGGTCATCTGTATAAGATTTTTTATAGAGGTACCGCTTTTATCTCATGACATAACAGAAGATAAAAAGAAGGCCTTAATAGTTTTGGCCCTTATTCCGCTTTCTTTCCTCGGGCCTTTATTTTTTATAGCAGGTGCGCTATTTCTCATCGGGCTATATTTCAGAAAGATAGATAAAACTATTGTTTATGCATCTATCGTAACCCTTCTTATTTCACCCCTTTTTTTGCGCATAACAAATTTTTTCCTCTCCGCACCTTCACCTGAACTCAGAGCTATCGTGGCTGTAAATGAAAACAGGGACAACAAATATGCACTTTCTGCCTTGAAAGGCAGGAATGATTTTGCCCCTTTGTTTTCATATGCCCTTGCACTTAAAAGGGAAGGCCATTATGAAGAGGCAATAGCAGCCTATAAATATCTTTTATCATCATTTTCTTCGCCTACGCGGGTTTCATATGAACCACTGGTTTACGTAAATCTCGGGAATTGTTATTTCAGTATTAGTGATATGGCTAATGCAAAAAATTTCTACAAAAAATCCATAGAACTAAAGCCGCTTGTCTCGGCGTATTATAATCTGAGTCAGGTATCGCGAGAAACACTTGATTTTGCAAAAGGCGAGGAGTATTTCCTTGAAGCAACGAGACTCAGCAGAGAATCGGTATCCGTATTTACCTCTACTGTAAGCAGAAATCCAAATCGTTTTGTTATTGATGAGACCCTTCCCATCTATGCTCTGTGGAAGTACGCAAACAACAGGACGCGGGAATTAATAAAGATCACTCCATTGGATTCAGCTATTACAGTTACAATCGCGATAATCTTAATCCTGCTATTCTATATAGTTGACACCCGCCTGAAATACAGGGCATATAGGTGCAAAAGGTGCAATACAATACTCTGCGGTAAATGTGAGAAAGAATTGTTCTGGGGACAGATGTGTGCGCAATGTTATAAGTCTCTGGTCAAACTCGATAAACTCGATCCAAGAGAGAGGGTTGCTAAGTTACTTGAGGTTCAGGAACTTCAGGCAAAGAAAAGAAATACTGCGAAGGTTCTTTCATTTGCCCCTCCAGGAATAGCCCATATCTATTCAGGGAGGATCCTGATAGGCAGTCTATTCCTGTGGTTATTTTTATTCTCGCTGATTTTGCTGTTGCTGAACCCATTTTTCCCCACTGGCCTTTCATTTTTCCCCCACAGGTGGATAAATATCCCGGCACTGATATTGATGGCTGTTTTATACCTTATTTCTAATATGTCTGTAAGGAGGAGGCTTAGCAGAGGATGGCTTTAGAGGGCTCTTTAAAAGAGTTTGGATTAGCCGACATATTGCAGCTGATATATTTTCAGCGCAAGACAGGCATCCTTACTCTCGAAGGCAGGTTGGACAAAGTCCGTCTCATGTTTTACGAAGGTAATATCGTATCAGCAGAATCAAAAAGGAGGGTTGAAGCAAATCGACTTGGGAAAGTTCTTGTAAAAAAAGGAGTTATTAAAGATGAAGACCTTCAGAAGGCACTCGAAGAGCAGAAGTCAACAGGTGCGAAAATAGGCAATATCCTTATAAAGACTGACCTTGTAAAAAAAGAGCAGCTACAGGAGATTATCACATCCCAGATAACAGAGACTGTTGTTCAGATTTTTGGCTGGAAGGAAGGGATTTACGAGTTTTCACCACAGGGAGTTCCTGTTGATAAAGAGATCCCGATAGCACTTGATACGCAGCATCTCCTGATGGAAGGTCTCCGCATAATTGATGAGGGGTCACTTATAGAAGGCAAGCTAACCCTCGATACCGTATTCGGGAGGACGGCAAAATCCGGTGTTGAACTTACACCGGATGAAGAAGAGATACTCGGATTTGTGGATGGCGAAAACGATGTCAGCGCTATAGTTGACGCCAGTCAGATGGATAGTTTTCAGGCGTCAAAAGCCCTTGTATCACTCCTGGGAAAAGGTGCGATAGAGCCAAAAGAGGCTATCCCCGTAACTCCTGTGATTGCCTTACCCGAAGTAATGGCACCAGCAAAAAAGAGGATAGCACTTGCTAAATTTATTACACCGGTTGTATTTTCAATCGCATTTTTAATCGGTATTTTTATCACTTTAATCCCATTGGTGCTTCAGGGGGGTAATAACATTGACAGTATGAAGGCATCTGAAGATATAGATGGTATCAGATTCAGAATTGAGGCATACAAGTATGAGAATGGCACATATCCGCCATCAATTGAACAGATAACAAAAGTTAATGACAGGTGGGGAAGACCTTATATTTATAAAGCAGAAGGTAATAATTTCATCCTCTTCAGCACAGGCCCTGATGGGAAAGAAGGAACAGAGGACGATATCTATTAAAGTTAAAAGCCAGAAGTCAGTCTCCTACGGCGACCCGCCGAGGCGGGAAGCCAGAAGTCAGAATATCAAGCGTGCAATTGTCCTTCTAAGTGGTGGTATTGACTCCTCAACTACTCTCGCCATTGCAAAGTCAGGGGGCTATGAATTATACGCACTCAGTTTTGATTATAACCAGAGACATAAAATAGAACTTGAATCAGCCACAAAGATTGCTTTGGCATTAAGTGTAAAAAAACATCTTGTAATAAAATTCGATTTAAGGGAGATTGGCGGCTCAGCATTGACATCAAAGATGGAAGTGCCGAAATCTCAAATCTCAAATCTCAAATCTCAAATCCCAATCACCTACGTTCCTGCCCGAAACACAATCTTTCTGTCTTTTGCCCTTGCATGGGCAGAGGTGCTGAAGGCAGGGGATATCTTTATCGGCGCAAATGCGGTTGATTATAGCGGTTATCCGGACTGCAGGCCAGAATATCTAAAGGCATTTGAAGATATGGCCAATCTCGCAACAAAGGCATCTGTTGAAGGGGAGATGAAATTCAAGATTAGCGCACCATTGATTAGTATGACAAAGGCAGAAATTGTTAAAAAAGGCACAGAGCTGAGGCTTGATTATTCGCTGACATGGAGCTGCTATGATCCGCAGAAAGTCAAAGTTCTTTTCAAACCCTGCGGCAGGTGTGACAGCTGTCTTTTCAGGGCGAAGGGGTTCAGAGAGGCAGGAATAAAAGATCCCTTAATAAGTGTATAATAGGTGTGCTCAAATGCGTGCATATGACATTATAAGGAAGAAGCGTGACGGGATAGAGCTCTCAAGGGAAGAACTCACATTTCTTATAACTAAATACCTTTCCAATGAAATCCCTGACTATCAGATGTCCTCTTTTCTCATGGCGGTTTATTTAAATGGGATGACAGATAACGAGACAATAACCCTGACCGAGCTAATGCTTTCTTCGGGAAGCAGGACTGATCTCACCGATATCACGGTTTCCAAGGTTGACAAACATTCAACAGGCGGGGTCGGTGATAAGACAAGCATAATCCTTGCCCCCTTAATTGCAGCTATGAATGTGAAGGTTCCAATGATTGCAGGCAGGGGGCTCGGTCATACCGGAGGAACTATTGACAAACTCGAATCAATACCTGGTCTAAGGACGGATCTGTCAATACAGGAATTCAAAGAGAATGTTAAGGACATTGGTTTTTCAATAATCAGCCCTACAGATGAAATTGCCCCCGCCGATAAAAAGCTCTATAGCCTGAGGGATGTAACTGCAACGGTGGAGTCAATCCCTCTAATTGCAGCAAGCATTATGTCAAAGAAGCTTGCAGAAGGCATCGGCGGCCTTGTGCTTGATGTGAAGGTTGGCTCAGGCGCATTCATGAAAACTGTTCAGGATGCAAGGAAGCTTGCAAGGACTATGGTCAATACAGGCAATTCAAAGGGGCTGAAAACAGTTGCAATTCTCACAGACATGAGTCAGCCACTCGGAAGGACTGTTGGCAACGGCCTTGAGATTAAAGAGAGCATCTCTGCCTTAAGAGGTAAAATGCCGGATGACTTAAAAGAGGTGGTTCTCACACTTGGTGCATGGATGATTTATGTAGCGGATTGTGTCACAGAGGAAGCAACAGTGTCCAAGCTGTCTGAACATGTATTGATAAAGTATAAGTCCGAACTGATGGATTTTATAGAGAAAGGAGATGCGTTTAAAAAATTTGTTGAGTTTATTGATGCCCAGCACGGTGACCCTGAGGTCGCTTTTAAACCTAATATGATTCCATCAGCAGGCAAGGTAAAACAGGTAAGCGTTCCTGACAAGGGGTATATACAGACCATGGATGCTGAAAAAGTCGGTATAGCGTCTATGCTTTTAGGTGCCGGCAGACAGCGGCCCGGAGACAGGATCGACCATTCCGCAGGGGTAGTCATTAATAAAAAGGTTGGCGATTATATAAACCCCGATGAACCTATCGCAATGTTTCACTATAATGATGAGGCATGCATTAAAGAGGCAGAGGATATGTTCCTTTCAGGGATTCAGCTAAGCGAGATTCCTCCTGATAAGAAGGCAATAATAATTGATGTCATTATCTAAGCCCCTGAATTGCTGGCTATTTTTGTTACCCTTCATTCATAACAGTATTTTGTGTTAAAATAAAAGACTTCGATATTAGTCCTCGAATGAATTATGTCAAAAAATATACGTAATTTCTCAATTATCGCCCACATAGATCACGGGAAGTCTACATTGGCTGACAGGCTTCTTGAGTACACAGGTGCGCTCAGTGAAAGGGAGATGATGGAACAGGTTCTGGACTCTATGGATCTCGAAAGGGAAAGGGGTATTACGATTAAGGCCCATTCGGTCAGACTTAATTATAAATCTGATGACGGAAATGACTATATTCTTAATCTCATAGACACGCCAGGACATGTTGATTTCTCATACGAGGTTTCAAGGAGCCTTGCCTCATGCGAGGGTGCGCTCCTTGTTGTTGATGCTTCACAGGGGGTTGAGGCGCAGACACTCGCTAATGCCTATCTTGCTGTTGAGCATAACCTTGAGATAATACCTGTGATAAACAAGATAGACCTTCCGGCTGCTGACCCTGCAAAGACAAAAGACCAGATTGAGGACGCTATTGGGATTGATTGCACTGAGGCGATACTTGCGAGTGCTAAGGAAGGGATAGGCACTAAAGAGATACTTGAGGCTATCGTTAAAAAGATTCCATCTCCAAAGGGGGGCGATGAAAAGCCATTAAAGGCTTTGTTGTTTGATTCCTGGTTTGACAATTATCAGGGCGTTATTGTCCTTGTGAGAGTATTTGACGGCAAGGTAATGCCCGGCAAAAAAATAAAGCTAATGGCAGCAGGGAATGTCTTTGAGGTATCACAGGTCGGGACCTTCACGCCAAAGATGCAGCAGACTGATGAGCTCGCTTCAGGAGAGGTCGGGTATATAATCGCTGGAATAAAAAGCGTTCATGACACAAAGATAGGCGATACCATAACTGATGCTGATATCCCTGCAGCAGAGCCATGCCCTGGATACAAGGATATAAAGCCTATGGTCTTCTGCGGATTTTATCCGACCATACCCCACCAGTATGAAAATCTGAGAGATGCTCTGAATAAACTCAGGCTCAATGATTCTTCTTTCAGCTATGAGCCTGAGACATCATTGGCGCTTGGATTCGGATTCAGGTGCGGTTTCCTCGGACTCCTTCATATGGAGATTATTCAGGAGAGGCTTGAGAGAGAATTTGACCTTTCCCTCTTGAGCACTGCGCCAACTGTTGTTTACAGGGTTACGAATGCAAAAGGAGAAGTCTCACATATCGAAAACCCTGCATTACTGTCTGAGAAATACGAGATGATAGAAGAGCCTTTTGTCATCGTCACAATCCTTGTGCCGAAGGATTATATTGGTCCGATCCTTGACCTCTGTCAGGAGAAAAGGGGAACACAGAGGAGCTTTACATTTATAGGTAAGGACAGGATAAAGATAGAGTATGAGCTTCCTTTGAATGAGATACTATGGGATTTTTATGACAGGTTGAAGTCTTTATCTAAGGGATATGCATCAATGGATTATGATTTCCTTGGGTACAGGGAATCAGACCTTGTCAAACTGAACATACTTCTCAATGGTGAAATCGTTGATGCGCTTTCTTTAATAGTTCATAAAGACAAGGCGTATTATAAGGGCAGACAGCTTACAGAAAAATTAAGAGAGATTATCCCAAGGCAGATGTATGAGGTTGTAATTCAGGCTGCAATAGGAAGCAAGGTTATAGCAAGGGAAAGCGTGAGGGCACTACGTAAAGATGTTTTAGCCAAGTGTTATGGCGGTGATATAACACGTAAGAGAAAGCTCCTTGAGAAGCAGAAAGAAGGCAAGAAGCGCATGAAACAGGTTGGTCGTGTCGAACTTCCTCAGGAGGCTTTTCTGGCGGTATTGAAGGTGAAGTAACGACTTAAATCAGCGGGGCGCAATAGCGCGTCATCTGGATTTTCCTGTTAGGGCTTACTTCATTTGTTTTATCCCAAGGTCTTTACATATTTTTCTTGCAAGATTGTCGTCGATTTCAGTATGCCTTGGGACGGATGATCTTTTGTTTTGACTGGGATTTCCCCACCATGAATGGCGGCTGCCTTCTCTGATAAATTCACATCCTTGTGACCGCAGGTACTTCAGCAGTTCATTGCGTTTCATACCGCAATTTTTTCTTCCACATATCCTGATCCTACTGCAGCGATAGCGTCTTTGCGGTTAAATTCAAGTGCCTCTTTCAGAGTAAGCCGGAGGCTTTCAATAAGTTCTTTATGTGTTCGTTCCTGACAGTTTACGCCCGGAATTTCCTCTATCCAGCCAATCCACCAATCACCTGACTGTCTTATTATTGCTGTATATTCTGTATTCATCATTTACCTCCTGATGAATAGATTATAACGTAACTACAGACGCTTTTGGTATATCTGTTTTAAGAAAAAGGTTCTTAGACAAGCTCTGTGTCCCTATATTTTCTTATTTTCTAAAGAAAATTGCTCGAAAAGCAAAAAGAAGGCAAGAAGCGCATGAAGCAGGTTGGGCGGGTCGAACTCCCTCAGGAGGCTTTCCTGGCGGTTTTGAAGGTGAAGTGATATGGAAAATTGCAGGTTGAGTCAAGAGGAAATCACTAACCCTTCGATTGCTTCTCATCTCAGTGTTTGCCGAGATGAGAAGCATATTGATGTAACCTAATCCATTTCCCATCGATCTATAATTCTCTCTGGATAAATAGTTGTTAAAATTGATATCCTGAAAAACAATAGAATTTTATTACCCCTGCGTAGACAGGAAGGCAAATGGGCTGGATTCCTGCTTCTGCAGGAATGACAGAGGGGAAATGCATATGGATATCGTGATTCCAATCTTATTCATTTTTATCACTGCCTTGTTCATTGCCTTTGCAGGGAACGTTCAGGACAGAATGGTGACTATCTTGGAGAAACTTGCGCAGGATCAGAATCTTCCACCACCTGATATCCTCGATGCCCTGAAACGGGATGTAAACTTTAAAGCAAAGGTTATAACATTTGGTGGGGTGGGGATTGTATTCGTTTGTGGCCTGATTTTTTACAGGTGGTATGTGGCAATTGCGCTGCCGATTATAACTTTTTTCATTGCGCTTGCAGTTGAGCCCTATCTTTTCAGGGTAGTCAGCATTGTATCAAGACGTAAAATTAAACGTTTGTTGTTAAAAAACCAGACTCATTACAAAAAAACTGATAACTTAGACAAAGTTAAGGAAATGGATATGCTTTTATCAGCACTCGAACGAGTCGTTGAACAGATGTTAGCAGCACAGATCGTGCAGGTAGCAAATGATAAAACAGGCTGCAACTCCTGCAGATATGCAGTAGAAGCAAAATCATTACCTAAAAAAAATGAAACATTAGCAAAAATCGAAACTTTAATGATGTGCGGCTGCGGCGGATACGTTACGCATATTATTTCAAGATGCAAACGCTGTGATAAACATTACCTATACACGGGCGAACATCACTGGCCGCCGCATGACGAAGACTTTTACTTGCAGCTTATAGATAAGGAAGATGCTCTTAAAATGGTTGAGGAGATTAAAAAGTGCCCGGATTTAGGAAACCCGGATTGCGGTTGCGAGATCCACAGGGAGTCTGAGCGCATGCATCTCAGGGTTAAGGGCGAAACAGTATGGTGGGACAGCATATCGCAATCATGGGAATGATAAAGAAATAAGTCATGCCTGAATTTTTATATATCCATATCCCCTTCTGCATTAAAAAATGCATTTACTGCGATTTTTTATCGTTTCCTTATGATGAGTCTTTGGCAAGGAAATACATCGATGCTTTATGCATGGAGCTAATCCTGAAAAAAGATTCTGCCAAAGCGCTGAAGACAATTTACATAGGCGGCGGAACCCCTTCTGTCCTCCCTGAAGAAAACCTCATTCAACTCTTCAGGTGTCTCAGGGACAATTTTAAATTTTTCCCTATAGAGATAACAGTCGAGGCAAATCCTGGTACGATAAGCGAATCAAATATAATCACCCTCCTCTATCTCGGCGTCAACAGGATTAGCATAGGGGTCCAGTCATTCAATGATGACGAACTCAAAACTCTCGGAAGGATTCATACGTCAGAGGAGGCAGCTAAATCTATTTCGATCATCAAAGAGGCAGGCATTAGAAATTTCTCCATAGACTTAATCTACGGTATTCCAGGCCAGACATTAGAGACATGGGAAGAAACATTGTCAAAGGCCATAAGCCTTTCGCCAACCCACATATCTTCCTATGAGCTTACACCTGAGAAAGGTACGCCGCTTTATGGAATGATAAAGTCAAAAAATATTCAGATGCCTGATGAGGGTCTTGTGATTGATATGTATAATTATGCAATTGATTATCTTGTATCAAATGGTTACGAGCATTATGAGATATCAAACTTCGCCCTTCCAGGTTTCCGCTGTATCCACAATCTCAATTACTGGGACTGGGGAGAATACATAGGAGCAGGCGCTGGTGCGCATTCTTTTATCAGAGGATACCGCTCAAGAAATACAGATGATATAAGTAGATATATTGAAGACCTGAACAAAAACATAATTCCTGAGATAGAATCAGTCGAAATCAAATGTGAGGATGCAATCAAGGAGTTCATATTCCTTGGCCTGAGAAAGACAGAAGGGATAAGCATCATGAAGACAGAAGAATTAGGACTAAATATTCCTGATGCCTGTAAGGAATTGATTGATGAGGGATATGTTAAAGTTTCTGACAATTATCTCAGTCTCACGAGAAAAGGGCTTGTTATATCAAATACGATTATAGTGAGGTTGTTTGAGAAGTTAAGGCTTTAGTTTGCTTTGGAAATTAAAGGCAAAGGGAGATTAAGGGGGTTGTTGATTATCGGCAAAATAAAACCGCTCGAATACTATCCCCTGCCTTTAAAGATTATCAGAGCGTGATGCGCAGCTTTAAGGATTACCCATAAAGCTTTTTAAGCAGCCATGCCATATTCTGGCCTAAATCCCTGAATGTTGCCATGCCCTCTTCGTCTTTAAGCACATCACCGGGATTTTTGCCAATCCCGAGATTCCAGTAACTTGAACCAGGGATAATCATATGTCCTATACCGAAAAAGAAATTTATGCTCGAATAGACATGTGTTGCCCCTGCTCTCCTTGCAGCAACAACAGCCGCTCCAACCTTTCGCTTAAAGAGATTGTTATTAGCACGGCTAACAAGGCCAGCCCTTTCAATCAGGGCTTTTACCTCGGTAGAGACATTGCTGAAATAAGTGGGCGAACCGATTATGATGCCTTCTGAATCTATCATTTTTTTCACGAATAAATTAAGGGCATCGTCCTGTATGCAACGTCTATTTTTCTTTTCAAAACATTTATAGCAAGCCCTGCATCCTTTTATATTTGACCCGCCAAGTTGAACGAGTTCAGTTTTTATGTCTTCCTTTTTGAGTTCATCAAACACTGTTTGGATAGCATGATATGTATTGCCATTTTTTCTCGGGCTTCCATTAAAGGCTACAACTTTCATATAGACCTCCTTTGGTGATTTATATGATTATAACAAAACTATTTTTGTTTTAAATCAGTTTAATATTTGTTTTCAGGATATGCGTATATAAGTATCAATAATTTGCACAAATGATATATGATATAGACGTGAAGGTTACAGTGATAATCAAGCGTGAATCAATGCAGGAGGAGATCTGAATGAAACGGGTTTTAATGTTGTCAGTTGTGGTTTTAGTTTTTGTGGTTCTGGTCGCCGGACAAAAGGTTTACTCAGGTTCCGAGAAGGCGTCTTCTTTATCGGGCAAAGTGATTGAAACAATGGATAGCGGCGGATACACCTATGTCTGCCTCGAGAAAAACGGCAAAAAGACATGGGTGGCTGTGCCTCAGATGAAAGTGGTCAAAGGAAAGAATATGTCTTTCAAACTCGGGACCGAAATGATAAATTTTAAAAGCAAAACCCTTAATCGGACATTTGACAGGATTATTTTCTCAGAAGGACCGGTCAAGTAGCAAAGAAGTATATATAGATACAGGAACTATCTCGAATACTCTACCGCCCCCATGCCTTATGTTAAAATATCAGGATGTCTGAGAGAGAGCTTATAATTGAGGGCGCAAGGCAGAATAACCTCAAAAACATCACCCTCCGCCTCCCTCATGATAAGGTCATTGCTGTAACAGGGGTCTCAGGCTCTGGGAAATCATCTCTTGCGTTCGATACCATCTTTGCAGAAGGTCAGTGGAGATTTATTGAGTCTTTGTCAACTTATGCAAGGCTCTTTCTTGAAAAGCTCGACAGGCCAGATGTTGATGCAATACATAATATCAGACCTGCTATAGCGCTTGAGCAGAGGAATCCTGTGAAAGGCTCGCGCTCAACAGCGGGCACACTCACAGAGATTTATGACCTCCTCAGACTGCTTTATTCAAAGATATCAGTCCCGTTTTGTCCACAATGCGGAAGGGAGATAAGAAGATGGGACCCCTCGCAGGTAGTTGCAGAACTGATTGAGGGATACAGCAATAAAAAGGCGATAATCATTTTTGGAACTGAGGAACCTGCTGAGAGCCTTATGAAGCGTGGTTTTTACAGGGCATGGGTAAATAATGAGATAATAGACCTCAGTGAAGGGATTAGGGATTTGGAGTTGGAGATTAGTAAAACTAAAACCCAACCCCCAACTTCCAACCCCTCTTTTGAAATCGTCCTTGACAGGCTTGTAATAAAAGATGAGCCAAGACTTTCTGACTCGGTAGAGATGGCATGGAAGGAAGGGAATGGCAGGATAAAGGTTGTCCTCATAAAAAACTCTGAACAGATTACACGCAATTTCTCTTCAGAGAATGCATGTGATGAGTGCAACATTGAACTGCCTGAGCCGTCGCCATTGTTTTTCTCTTTTAATCATCCTATTGGAGCATGTCCTGAATGCAAGGGATTTGGTAATACACTGGTGTATGATGAGGACCTCATAATACCTGATAAATATCTTTCCCTTTCAGAAGGTGCAATAGATATATGGGAAAAGCCTGTAGCCAGATGGTGGAAGAAACAGATGATTCCCGGAGCAAAAAAAACAAGTATAGATATCAAAAAACCCTATATCGAACTCTCGAAAGAAGAAAAGGACAAACTTTTCAAAGGCACATCAGATTTTTACGGCATAAATGACTTTTTTGAAGAACTCGAGAGCAAGCGGTATAAGCTCCACGTCAGGGTATTTCTTAGCAGATACAGAAGGGCTGTAACCTGTCCTTTATGTAATGGTAAGCGGCTGAGAAAAGAGGCACTTTCATATAGACTCTCTAACCTTAATATTGCAGAATTATGCGATCTGCCTGTATCAGGGCTCATCAAGTTCTTCAAAGATGCGGACATATCGCCATTTGCGAGAGACTTATCAAAAGAACTGCTCAGGCAGATTAATTTAAAACTTCAGTTTCTGAACAGGGTTGGCCTTGATTATCTAAGCCTCAGCAGGCAGGGGAAAACACTCTCAGGGGGAGAATATCAGAGGGTGAATCTCTCGAACCAACTAAGTTCATCTCTGACAGGAACATTGTATGTGCTTGACGAGCCTACGGTTGGGCTTCATCCGAGAGATACAGAAAGGATTGCCAGAATAATGGCAGAACTCTCCGGGCTTGGGAATACGATAATTGTTGTTGAACATGACAGGAGCATTATCGAGTCTGCTGACTGGATAGTCGAGCTTGGTCCGGATGGCGGACATAAAGGCGGAGAGATTGTCTTTTCAGGACCGAGGAATGAATTCCTGAAGAACAATACCCTAACTGCAAGGTATATAAAAGGCATAGAAAAGATAGAGTCTCCTGTTAAGTCAAGGGTAAATGGCCGCAAATCTAAAGACCTGAAGACTATTGTGCTTTATAGAGCATGCGGAAATAATCTCAAGAACATTGATTTCAGAGTTCCTATTCAGACACTCACAACAGTTACAGGTGTTTCAGGCTCTGGCAAGAGCAGCCTTGTTGTTGAGACACTTTACAGGGCACTCGCAAGACACTTTAAAGTCGAACCCGAGTTTCCGCTCTCATATAAGAATATTGAAGGCGCTGGATATATCAGAAATGTAAAACTCATAGACCAAACACCAATAGGCAAAAGCCCCCGTTCAAACCCTGTCACATACCTGAAAATTTTTGACTCGATACGAGGGCTCTTTTCAGAACAACAGGAAGCAAAAGCTCATGGCTACAGTCCGGGTTTTTTCTCCTTTAATGTGCCTGGTGGGCGGTGTGAAACATGTAAAGGCGAAGGTTATCAGAAGATGGAGATGTATTTTTTTGAAGACTTATATATAAAGTGTGAAGAGTGCAGCGGGAAAAGATACAGGCCAGAGGCTTTGCGGATTGTTTATCAGGGCAAAAATATAAATGACGTTTTGAACATGACAGTAGATGAGGCAAGAGATTTTTTCTCGGACATTCCCCAGATAAAGAACAGGCTGTCTTTAATGAGAGATATCGGGCTTGGGTATCTGAGGCTCGGCCAGCCTGCAACAACATTTTCAGGTGGCGAGGCCCAGAGACTTAAGATATGCGCAGAACTTTCACAGATGACAAAGCCCCAATCCCTGACCCCTAAACCAGGTTATCTATACATCCTCGATGAGCCGACAGTCGGACTTCATTTCAGGGATGTAAAGGCATTACTCGATGTGCTTCAGAGACTTGTTGATGCAGGCAATACAGTGCTTGTTATCGAGCACAACCTTGATGTGATAAAGGCATCTGACTGGGTTGTAGATTTAGGCCCTGAAGGCGGGGACAGGGGCGGCAGAATTATCTTTGAGGGCACACCAAAGGAAATAGTCAAAATCAAGGAATCGTATACTGGAAGGTATTTAAAAGCTTATTTATAATTTTTCAAATCTCTTATTTCAAAAATTTGTGTTATCATATCTAAAATAACGCTGCTGTTTTCAAACATGGCGTATATAAGACCGAATAAATCAATTGAAAGAGTTAAACTATGACTATTGAAACAGGTCTCCTTATTCTTGAATCTATACTGCTTGTAGCCACCATTATACTTCTCATTTACAGCTTAAAGGAAGGGAGAAGCAGGAAAGACCTCTTATTGGAGGTGGGGAAGGCAACGAAAATCCTTACGCGACAGGAATACTTCCTCACAGTCACGGATACAATGATGGAGGCAAAAACTGAAGTGATAGGGGCTATCACCGGCAGACTCCCAGTGGGAGATGATAAGAAAAGGACAAAAGATGTTGTAGACGATATTGAGAAGCTGACAAAAAGCGGTGTGAGCGTTAGATATCTCCTGCCAAAATTCCCTGACAGGCTCCATATAGGGTATTTATATACAAAGGCTGGCGCTGAAGTCAGATACAGCGGCTGTGCGATTGTACATGACATCCGCTATATGGTTGTGGATGACAGGGTGGTTGTGATTGGCATCCCTGAAAGTACAGGCGAAAAAGAGGCAACAAAGAAAGGCTACAGGATACCGTCAGAAGCACTGGCATCAATACTGAAAGAGCATTTTTCTTCCTGCTGGGATAAAAATATTCGTTTCGAGGAATACATTCAGGAGGTAATTAAGCAGACGGGCGCAACTGCAAAGTCACTTGCACGTGAGCTTCAGATAGGCGAAGAAGAATTAGAAAAGTTTACCCAGACCACCTAACCCCGGTATCTGCAGACCTCCTGTAAGCTTTGACATCTCTTCATTGACCATTTCGTGTGCCCGCCTTATTGCCTCATTGGCTGCTGCAAGTATCAGGTCCTGCAGCATCTCAACATCATCAGGATTTACAACGTCCTTCTCTATTTTTATGGAGATTATTTCTCCAGCGCCATTGGCAGTGACAGTAACCATTCCCCCGCCTGCTGTTGCCTCAACCGTCTTTTTCTTTGCCTCCTCCTGCATCCTCTGCATCTCAGCCTGAAGCCTCTGTGCCTCGCGCATAATATCACCTAACATCTTTTTAGACATCTTTACCTTCACCTCCTGTATTTTCTTTCATCTTAACATCAATGATCCTTCCATCAAAGAGTTCAATTACCTCTTTTATTGCAGGGTCTGCCAATACTTTATCTTTCAGATCCTTCTTGCGGATTACCTTTTTTGTCTTGATATCTATTTCTATTTTTGTTGGACTTTTACGGACGCTTGAAGCTATTTCTTCTATGAGGGAGGAATTCTTTTTAATTGGCTCAGCAAATATTTCAGCCTCATTGCTGTTGAATGTGAGCGTTAAGATATCACCCTTGAGCATGGGAGTTGCCTTTTCAAGTTTTGATGTAATCCTCGGGTCATCAATCTTTTCGAGGATTGCATTCAGTAGTAAAATTCCGTCATTAAAAGCTGCGGGAGCTTCTTTTTCTTCGCTGACAGATGATAGCTGACGACTGCCCTCTGTGTTCTGTGCTCTGTGCTCTGCGTTCTGTGCTCTGTGTTCTGTGCTCTCTTTCCTGACCTCTGGCCACTGGCCTCCGGCCCCTTTAATAATCGCCTCTATATTCTCTATCGCTTCTTTCACAGGTCTCAGGGTGCTGAGAAAGCTTGCTCTTATAAGTGACATCTCAAGGCTAAGCCGTGGTGAAAAAGCAGACCTTATATCTGATTCAGCCTTAACAATCTCTGAAAGCATAAGGGTGAGCAAATCAGGTGAAACCCTTGGCAGTATTTGACTGATTGCGTTCATTTCATCTTCGCCGAGTTCAAGCATGTCCTCTGGCTTCTGCACAACCTTTGCGACAAGCAAATCCCTGAAAAACCCTACAAGGTCTTTTGTAAAAGACTTGAGGTCTGTCCCTCTGTCAACAAGTTCAGCAATCAACTTAACTATCTTCTCCTGGTTAACCTCAATAATAGCCATTGATATCTCAGACAGCATTCCAATATCAGCTATCCCGAGCAGGTCTTTTATCTCTGATTCTTTTATATCAGAAGAAAAGGATGAAATCTGATCCAGAATCGTGAGTGAGTCTCTCATGCTTCCGTCAGCAGCCCTCGCAACCATCTCTATTGCTGAATCCGATATTCTTATACCTTCGGATGCTGTGATATGTTTTAATCTTTCTTTTATCCTCTGCGCTGATATTCTCCTGAACGGAAGGTGCTGACACCTTGAAAAGACTGTTGCAGGTATTTTTTTAGGCGCTGTTGTTGCAAGTACGAAAATGGCATGAGGAGGCGGCTCTTCAAGGGTTTTTAAAAGTGCATTGAATGCTGAATTGGAAAGCATATGGGATTCGTCAATTATATACACCTTATATCTGCCGCCGAGAGGAGTATATTTAACACCCTCCCTTAGATCCCTGATATCATCAACACTGTTATTTGATGCACCGTCTATTTCAAGGACATCCACTGACGAACCGTCTTTAATAGCTGTGCAGGCTGCACAGGTGCCGCAGGGTGTTGGCGTTGGCCCATTCTCACAATTCAAAGCCTTTGCAAGTATCCTTGCAGTGGATGTCTTGCCAACGCCTCTTGGCCCTGAGAATATATATGAATGCGCAATCTTATTTTGTGATATAGAGTTTTTGAGAATTCTGGTAATAGGTTCCTGACCGACCAGATCGTCAAACCCCTGAGGCCTCCATTTTCTCGCTAATACAAGATAACTCATAAAGTTTAAAGAGGGGCCAAGGGTCCGAGGGGTCAAGCGGTCAAGGTAAAATAATACGCCCCCTTGAACCCGTGAACCCTTGAATCCTTGAACCCTATTGTTTTTCTCCAACCAGGGGACAACTTGCTGCGGCACCCAGAGAAAATGCTTACCATTGCTTCCTTCCGGACCTGGTGGGGTTCACACCACTCTGCTGCGCAGGGCCATCCCCTGGCTGCAGAAAAACAATGAATAAAAAAATTCACTGTTTTTACGTTCTGTATTTTAGCACATTCATCTTTTATTTGGGGAATGACAATAAGGGGGATGGCTGTATGTAATTTGGGTTTTTCTATCCCCATTTACTAAAGGGTGACTCCCCTTTTATGGCGGAGAGGCAGGGATTTGAACCCTGGGTGCGGGATTAGCGCACACACGATTTCCAGTCGTGCACCTTCGGCCGCTCGGTCACCTCTCCAATAAAAAATATATCTGAAATTTTAACTGATAAGATGGGGTTTAATCAACTTGAGTAGGGCTATTGTGAAAGTTTTTTCTTCAGTATCTCATTAAGCATCTGGGGATTGGCTTTGCCCTTCATCGCCTTCATCACCTGCCCGACAAAAAACCCGAGGAGTTTTTCCTCTCCGCCTTTGTATCTCTCAACCTCTTTAGGATTTTTAGCAATAACTTCATCAACAGCCTTCTCAATAGCCCCTTCATCACTTACCTGGACAAGACCTTTCTCTTTAACAATCGCCTCTGCATCCTTTCCTGTTTTATACATATTTTCAAAGACAGTCTTTGCAATCTTTCCGCTTATTGTGCCCTTATCCATGAGCCTTAGCATGTCCGCAAGCTGAGAGGGTTTTAAAGGGCATTTCTCTATTGTCTTGTTTTCTTCATTTAATAATCTCATTAAATCCCCCATCATCCAGTTAGAAACAGCCTTTGGCTGACCCCCTGCCTTTACTGCCGCCTCAAACCAGTCGGCAATTGATTTCTCTGATGTGAGCAAATCTGCATCATACTCAGGAAGTCCGAATTCTGAAGCAAAGCGTTCTCTCTTTATATCAGGCAGTTCTGGCAATGACGCCTTTATCTCATCAATCCATTTTTGTTCGACTGTTATCGGCACGAGGTCAGGCTCCGGGAAGTAACGGTAGTCATGGGCCTCTTCCTTCCCGCGCATGGATTCTGTTATGCCTTTATTAGAATCCCAGAGTCTTGTCTCCTGAATAACCTTACCCCCCTCTTCAACAACCTTAATCTGACGTTTTATCTCGTACTCAAGCGCCTTTTCAACGAACTTGAATGAATTTATATTCTTAACCTCTGCCCTTGTCCCGTATTCCTTCTGTCCTAATGGCCTGACAGAGATATTCGCATCGCATCTCAATGAGCCCTGCTCCATATTTCCATCACAGACACCAAGATAACGGAGTATTGCCCTTAGTTTTTTCATGTATTCTACCGCCTCTTTTGGAGTCCTTATGTCTGGCTCTGAAACTATCTCCATCAAAGGAACTCCTGCCCTGTTTAAATCCACAAAACTGTAATTGCCTCCGTCTTCATGTATGTTTTTGCCAGCGTCCTCTTCCATATGTATTCTTGTTATCCCGATCTTTTTCACTTCTCCATCCACTATGATCTCGATAAAACCATGCTCACAGATAGGAAGCTCATACTGACTTATCTGATAGCCTTTCGGTAAATCAGGATAAAAATAATTTTTCCTTGCAAACCTGCTGTAAGTCGAGATTTTGCAGTTCGTTGCCAGACCTGTCTTTATCGCAAACTCAAGAGCTTTGTTATTTAAGACAGGAAGAACACCGGGCATTCCAATACATACAGGGCATGTCTGCGTATTCGGCTCAGAGCCGAATTTTGTGGAACAGCCACAGAAGATCTTCGTATCAGTAAGCATCTGCGCATGCACTTCAAGACCTATGACTGCTTCATATTTCATAAATTCGGCTTCCTCTTGTGCCAGTCTGTTGACTGCTCGTATGCATATGAAACTTTTAATATCGTTTCTTCGTCAAAATGTTTTCCTATTATTTGTAACCCGATTGGAAGGTTGTTTGATGTAAATCCGCACGGTATTGATATCCCGGGAACACCAGCGAGATTTACAGAGATAGTGAATATGTCAGAGAGGTACATCTGCAACGGGTCACCTGCTTTCTCCCCAGCTTTAAAGGCAGCGGTGGGAGATGTAGGTGTTACAATGGCATCAACAGTCTTAAATGCTTTTTCGAAATCTCTTTTTATCAATGTTCTTACCTGCTGTGCCTTTTTGTAATATGCATCGTAATAACCCGATGAAAGCGTATATGTGCCGAGTATTATCCTTCTTTTCACCTCTGATCCAAAACCCTGTGCCCTTGTATTCATGTACATCTCAAGGAGGTCTTTGCCCTCAGCCCTGAAGCCGTATTTAACGCCATCGTATCGTGCAAGATTAGATGATGCCTCTGAGGTTGCAAGCACATAATAAGTCGCAACTGCATATCCTGTATGAGGCAAAGATATTTCAACAGGTATGGCGCCGAGTGATTCAAGTTTTTTTATGGCATCCATGACAGATGCCTCTACCTCTTTGTCCATACCTTCTATGAAGTATTCCTTCGGGATGCCTATCTTTAATCCTTTTATCTCCTGCCCCAATACTTTTGTAAAGTCAGGAACAGTTAGAGGCGCTGATGTTGAATCCAATGGGTCTTTGCCTGAGATTATGTTCATAAGGATTGCGGAGTCTTTAACGTCCTTTGTTATAGGACCTATCTGGTCAAGGGATGATGCGAATGCAACAAGGCCGTATCTTGAAACACGTCCATAAGTAGGTTTGAGTCCAACAACTCCGCATAATGAAGCGGGCTGCCTTATCGAGCCGCCAGTATCAGAGCCCAGCGCTGCTATGCATTCATCTGCAGCAACTGCCGCAGCAGAGCCTCCACTCGAGCCGCCCGGGATTCTTTCTAAGTCCCATGGGTTTTTAGTCGTAAAAAAACCTGAATTCTCTGTTGATGAGCCCATTGCAAACTCATCGAGGTTTGTCTTGCCGATAAGAATATAGCCTTGCTCACTCAGTCTTGATGTTACCGTACTTTCATAAGGAGGAATGAAATTAGCAAGTATTTTTGATGAGCATGTTGTGCGAATGCCCTTTGTGCACATGTTGTCTTTAATGGCAATAGGGATTCCTGAGAGCGACGCTGATTGACCCGAACTTATCTTTTTTTGAGACATGTCAGCCATCTCGTAAGCTTTTTCTTTTGGCAGAGTAACATATGCCTTTACCTTATCTTCGACAGACTCAATCCTTTGATATATGGAATCGAGCAATTCCCTGGCTGAGACCTCTTTTTTATCAAGAATTTTTCTTGCCTCGGAGATGCCGAGCCTGTAGTAATCCAATTTCTCCCTCGTAATAGTTTACTTATTACTGCGATGCAGTTTAGTTTAGTCTGATAAGTTTATCATACAGAACTGAAATACATCCAGAACCGTTGAATGCGGCTCAAGATTAACCTGTGATTACTCTATGCAGTACCCTGCTCAAATCCTTGATCTTGTATGGTTTGGTAATAACATCCCTAAACCCGTATTTCATGAAATCAGACATTACCGGGTCATTCGAATATCCGCTTGACACAATTGCTTTAACCTCCGGGTCTATCTCGATTAAGTTTTTAATTGCCTCTTTGCCCCCCATGCCGCCTGAGATTGTCAAATCCATTATAACAGCACTAAAAGGATTCCCGGATTCTCTGGCTTTCTTGTACAACTCTATTGCTTTAGCGCCGTCCCCGGCAAGGCAGATCTCATACCCCAGAAGTGTTAAGGCTTCACTTATAGACTCTCTGATATCTGTTTCATCATCCATCACTAAAATTTTTCCACTGCCAGCTACCGGGGTTTCCTCTACTTCTTTTTTTATCAGGGTCTGCTCCTTGGAAGCCGGGAGGTAGATATAAAAAGTCGTTCCAACGCTCAATTTAGATTCCACTGCGATATGTCCTGAGTGATTTTTTATGATGGAATAGGTCGTAGCAAGGCCAAGACCGCTTCCCTTTTGTTTGGTCGTAAAATAAGGGTCAAATATCTTTGTGAGATGCTCTTCGGGTATTCCAATCCCCTGATCTTCAATAGATATCTTTAAATATTTTCCGCTTTCCAACAGGAAAGGATTGCCTGCATCTATAGTTATATTTTCAGCTATTACCTTGATTATCCCGCCTTCCGGCATCGCCTGCTGGGCATTTATAATCAGATTACTGATGACCTGACTGATCTGTCCCTCGTCTGCTTCAACAGGCCAGAGGTCTTTATCAATCGAGCATTCACACCTGACATTTGAGCCTCTTAGTGCAAATGCAGTTGATTCTTCTAACAGTACTGCGATAGAGGTTATTCTCTTAACCGGCGCTCCGCCCATCGAAAATGTAAGCAATTGTTGAGTTAAGTTCTGTGCGCTCAGGGTTGCCTTTTCTGCTGCAGCCAATCTCCTGGAGATTTTATCTTCAGGATTTACAAACATCCTTGCAAGTGAGATATTACCCAGAATGCCGGTCAAGGCATTATTAAAATCATGGGCAATGCCCCCGGCAAGAATGCCTAAAGATTCAAGTTTCTGGGCTTTCAGGAGTTCCTCTTCCATCTTTTTTCGGTCAGTAATGTCACGTATCACCGCTGCTATGCCGATAAGGTTCCCTTCTGAGTCCACAACCCTTTGTTTGACAACATGCAGCCACCTGTCTTTAACGCATTCTTCAGTATGGATTGGACCGTCTGATTTTAATGCCTCCTCATCACCTCTCCTGCACGCCTCAGCTGCTTCCTTTTGCATAAAATCAAAGTCTGTTTTCCCTATGATATCTTTTACTGGCAAGTTAAAAAACTTTCCGCATTCTTCATTAACCACCAAATATCTGAAATCTTTATCTTTAAGGAGGATAAAATCGCTCGAAGAATTTATGATAGCTTCAAGCTTCTGTGAAAAACTCTTTATCTCTTCTTCTATCCGCCTGCGCTCTGCAACTTCCATGTGAAGAAATTCATTTGCCATTGTCAAGTCAGCAGTGCGCTCTTTTACCAAATCTTCAAGGTGTTGGTGGTATCTCCTCAATTCCTCTTCTGCCTGTTTACGCTCGGTAATGTTCCTGACAACCTCAATCCCAGCTATAATTTTCCCCGAGGTATCAAATAGAGGAGATGCTATAATTTCAACATAAATCTGTTTATTATTCTCAGACCTGCTTTTTTCTAATTTATGTATCCTGCCGTCCTTAAAAGACTCAGCTAACGGGCATCCTTCACAAACATGATCTTTGCGTCCATATGCCTTGAAACAGTGCTCTCTGATATGGTCTCCAGCTAAATCTTTATGAATCTGATTTTGGTACAAAACTTTAAAGTCAGTGTCCTGTATACTGATGCCATCCCCTATAGCTGCAAGAATCGTCTCTGA